>CAVHKA010000171.1:0-4496 GCA_963636325.1 Agathobacter sp.
CATATACTTGACGATGGCTTCGTTGAACTGGTCGCCGGCCACCTTGATGGAGGCGGACTCCACCACGCCACTGAGGGAAATGACCGCGATATCGGTGGTGCCGCCGCCGACGTCCACCACCATGTGGCCGTCAGGCTTGGCAATGTCGATACCGGCGCCGATGGCGGCCGCCACAGGCTCCTCGATCAGATACACGCGGCGGGCTCCGGCCTGGATACCGGCGTCCACCACGGCGCGCTCCTCCACCTCGGTGATGCCGGAGGGCACGCAGATGATGACCCGGGGCTTGAACAGCTGGAAGCCGCCGGTGACCTTGTGGATGAATTCCTTCAGCATCCGCTCCGTCATGTCATAGTCGGAGATGACGCCCTCGCGCAGGGGACGGATGGCCACGATGTTGCCGGGGGTACGGCCCAGCATGGCCTGCGCCTCGGCGCCTACCTTCAGCAGGCGGCCCGTATTCTTGTCGATAGCCACCACCGACGGCTCGTTCAGCACGACGCCCTTACCCTTGATATATACCAGAACGGAAGCGGTACCCAGGTCGATACCGATATCTTTCGCCAAAGAACACATAAGCTGCACCTCATCATTTCTTCATTTGTGTTATCATGTGCGGCCATAAGCCGAATTTTACCCAATTAAGTATTATACTGACGGATCCTCCGTTTTGCAAGAGCAAGTTGCAATTGTTCACAGATTTGTTAAAAGAGAGACGGACTGTTCTTATTTGCCTCTCGGGTTCTGCTTTTATCGCGCGGACCGTAGGGGCGACCCTTGCGGTCGCCCGAAGTATCATCACACATTGTTTTTGCGGGCGACCGCGAGGGTCGCCCCTACAGGTCGTTGGCAAAAGCACCTCATACCCCGGAGCGTGAAATGTTCCTTATCCTACTATACCCCAAAAGCTTCCGTTTTACTCCCGCACCATGGCCAGCGTCAGGCACACCACCTCCGCCGCGCCGGCGGCCTTCAGCACGCGGGCGCACTCGCCCAGGGTGGAACCGGTGGTGCAGATATCGTCCACCAGCAGCAAGCGCTTTCCCGCGAACTGCTCCGGCGACACCGCTTCATACACGCCCAGCACGTTGGCACGGCGAGCGGCGGCATCCTCAAGGCCGGACTGAGGCGGGTTGTCCGCCGTCTTGCGCAGCGTCTCCAGCGGGGCCACATGCCAGTCCACGCACATGCTGGCGGTGAGATAGCGGGCCTGATCGAAGCCCCGCTTCTTCAGCCGCTTTTTGCTGACCGGCACCCATGTGATGGCGTCGAATTCGCCGCTGTACCGCTCGGCGGCGGTCTGGGCCATCAGGCGGCCGAAGGCGTCCAGACCGCCCAGCTTCGCCTTGAACTTGAAGGCCAGAATAGCGTCCCGCACCTGTCCCTCGTAGTAAAGCGGCGCGGTGCAGCGGCCGAAGTCCGCGCCCTGGCGGATCTCCTCGCACCGGGGCAGCGTGGTCTCGCACTCGCCGCACAGCAGCGTTTTCCCTGTCAGCTTGCCGCAGAAGGGGCATTTCCGGGGGAAGAAAACCCCCAGCAGATTATCGGTGATCTTGTTCAGCTCGTCATTGAAGCCCATGGCTCATTGCCTCCTCCCGCAGTCTCCGCCGCAGGCCGCTGTAACGGCGCTGCTGCCTGTCATTGGCCGCCATCTGTCCGGGAGCCACATCGTCGCCCACCAGTACCAGCAGCTCCCGCGCCCGTGTGATGGCGGTATACAGCACGCCCCGCACCATCAGCGCCGGGGCTACCGCCGCCGACACCAGCACCACGCAGCGGTACTCGCTGCCCTGTGCCTTATGTACCGTCATGGCGTAGGCCATGTCCAGCTGGTTGAGAAGGTCGGCGGTATACACGCAGGTACGGTCGTCAAATTGAATGGTGATCAACTCACCGGAGGGGTCGATCTCCTGAATGACGCCCACGTCGCCGTTGAAGATGCCCGCGCCCATGGCGCCGTCGTCCTTCTCCCACACCACATCATAGTTGTTGCGGGTCTGCATGACACGGTCGCCCTTACGGAACACCATGTCGCCCCACAGCTTCTGCCGCTTGCCGGCGGCAGGCGGGTTCAGCGCCGCCTGTAAGGCCCGGTTCAGGTTCACCGTGCCGCACACGCCCTTGCGGGTGGGGGACAGCACCTGGATCTGATCCGCCGGGATGCCCATGTTGTCCGGCAGCCGCTTCTGGCAAAGCTCCACCACCGTCTGCACCAGACGGTCGGGGGCGCGGCGGCACAGGAAGAAAAAGTCGTTCTGGGTGTTTTTCAGCTCCGGCGGCTGGCCCAGATTCACAGCGTGAGCGTTGCGGATGATGGCGCTCTTTTCCGCCTGACGGAAGATCTCCGTCAGGGACACGGCAGGCACCACGCCGCTGCGCAGCAGGTCGCCCAGCACATTGCCCGCCCCCACGGAGGGCAGCTGGTCCGGGTCGCCCACCATCACAAGGCGGCAGCCGGGCCGCATAGCCCGCAGCAGCGACGCCATCAGCTCCAGATCCACCATGCTCATCTCGTCCACGATGACGGCGTCGGCCTCCAGCGGCTCCTTCTCATTTTTGCGGAAGGTCACCTCGCCGGTCAGCTCGTTCCAGCTCATGCCCAGGCCGCGATGGATGGTCTGGGCCTCCTTGCCGCACAGCTGGCCCATCCGCTGGGCGGCGCGGCCCGTGGGCGCCAGCAGCACGGTGTCCAGCCCCATCCGGTCAAACAGGGCCACGATGCCCCGCACGGAGGTGGTCTTGCCGGTGCCGGGGCCGCCGGTCAGCAGCAGCACGCCTTTTTCCGCCGCCAGCGCCACGGCGCGGCGCTGCTCCGGCGCGTAGGCGATGCCCTGCTGCTTCTCGATATCGCTGATGATCCTGTCCACATTTCTGCCGCAGTCCCAGTCGTCGCCGCAGGCGGCAGCCAGACGCCTGGCCACATAGACCTCTGCCTCGTACATTCGCCGCAGGTAGCAGCCCTCCACGTTGGCGATGGGCCTGCACACCACGGCGTGGCGCTCACACAGGTCATCCAGCGCCTTTTCCACCGCTTCCTCGCCTACGCCGATCAGCTCTATGGTGGCGGCGATCAGCTTGGGCCGGGGCAGGAACACATGGCCGTTGGACAGGTTATGGTTCAGTTCGTACAGCACTGCCGCCTCGGTGCGGCAGGGAGAGTCCCCGTCAAAGCCCATAGACAGGGCGATCTCGTCGGCGGCGGCGAAGTCCACGCCGCAGCGCTCGTCGGTGAGAAGATAGGGGTTGTCCTTTAATTTCTCCAGCGTCTCGTCGCCGTAGGCGCGCAGAAGGCCCATGGCCAGCGTCACCGGCAGATCGTACCGGCCCAGGAACTCCATCACCCGCCGCAGGCCCGTCAGGCTGCGGAAGGCCGTGGAGATCTCCGTGGCCTTTTTGGCGGTGATGCCCTTGAGGGTGGACAGCTTCTCCGGCTCCTCCTCAATGACGCGCAGGGTGTCGGCGCCGAAGCGCTCCACCAGCCGCGCGGCGGTGGCGGGGCCCACGCCCTTCAGCACGCCGGAGGACAGGTAGCACACGATGTCGTCCTCCTGGCGGGGCATGCGGCGCTCCACCAGCTCGGCGGTCAGCTGCACGCC
This sequence comes from Agathobacter sp., assembly GCA_963636325.1. Taxonomy (GTDB): domain Bacteria; phylum Bacillota; class Clostridia; order Oscillospirales; family Oscillospiraceae; genus Vescimonas. The sequence goes on from CAVHKA010000171.1 coordinate 3,597, forward strand.
GTAGGTGGGGTGGTTGACCCACACGCCGGTAACGGTCATGCCCTCGCCGGCGGCGGCAAAGGGGATGCAGCCCACCACGGTGACCAGCTCGCCCTGCTCGGTCAGCAGGCTCAACACCGTATATCCGTTTTCCTCGTTCTGGAACACCACGTTTTCCACAGTGCCTTCAATGGTACCGCGTTCCCCCATGGGTCTCCCCCCGTTTCTTCAGTGTAATGTCCGGGCCGCGCCGCGCGGCCTGCTCCGCCCGCGTGCGCCCCTCGTCGGAAAGTCCCTCGTCCACCAGCACCACGCGCAGGCCCTCCAGCCGCCGCAAAAGCGGCTCAAGGCCCGCCGCGTCGCCGGTCAGCGGGACAAAAATGGTGGCGTCCGCGCCCCGTCCGGGGCGCAGCACCCAGTCAAACAGCACCCACAGCACCGCCGCGATGCCGACGGCCTCCAGAAATGCCGCGATACCCTCCCAGAAAAGCGCCATACCGTCCCCTCCCCCTTGCTATCCTATGCGGAAGGGGGACGGATGTGCCTTTTACCGGGCCAGCATCTTTTTGAGATACTGCCCCGTATAGGATTCCGGTACTGCCGCCACCTGCTCCGGCGTGCCGGTGGCCACCACCGTACCGCCGCCGACACCGCCCTCCGGCCCCAGGTCGATCAGGTAGTCGGCGCATTTGATCACGTCCAGATTGTGCTCGATCACCAGCACGGTATTGCCGCTGTCCACCAGCCGCTGCAGAACCGCCAGCAGCTTCTTCACGTCGTCGGCGTGAAGGCCGGTGGTAGGCTCGTCCAGAATATAGATGGTGCGGCCGGTGGAGCGCTTGGAAAGCTCCGTGGCCAGCTTGACACGCTGGGCCTCGCCGCCGGACAGGGTGGTGGAGGACTGGCCCAGCTTCACATAGC
>CAVHKA010000172.1:0-4473 GCA_963636325.1 Agathobacter sp.
CGGTGGTAAAGGTGTGGCCGCCGGTGTAGGCGGAGCCGGAGCTGCCGGAGCTTCTGGGCAGGTTGGCATACGCCGTCTCTGCATCGGTCAGTGTCTTGAGCACATCCGCAGGCACCAATTCCTTCTGGGCATCGGTCAGGTCGTCGTAAGCCTTTCGCGCCGCATCGATAGATGCCTTGCTTCCCCTGGTCACGGTGCCGATGGCACCGATCTTGGCAATAACATCGTCCACTACCGGCTGATCCTTCTGCCGCTGCAGCGCCTCATACAATCCCTTGCCCACGGGATCGGTGCGATCCTTCAGCATCTCCATCAGCTCATCGGCGGTCTTTTCCTCACCGATGATCGGTTTATCACCGCTGCCGTTCAGGCAGCCGGACAGATAGTAGTTTCCGCCACCGTCGGCCTGTTTCTTTGCATTGGTCGTGACAGTGACGCCGCCAGCCTTCTTGGAGGCGGCAACGCCGCCCACATTGATGCAGTCCGTAAACACGCCGCCGAACATCTGATACTGCATATGAATGGCAGCGATACCACCTGCATTACCGGACTTCGCGTCCGTGGCGGTGATGGTTCCGGTGTTGCCGCAGTTCTTAATAATGGGCGCATTCTTTGCGTTATTAGCATTTGCGACATTCCCCTGCGTTTTACCGACAACGCCTGCCACACAGGTCTTGGCAGTGACGTCCGCCTCATTCAAGCAGTTGATCACAGATGTCTTGGCGGGGGCATGGCCCACGATGCCGCCAGCCGTATTGCCTGTGGTGGTCACAGAGCCGGTAACGGTCAGGTCATGCACCTTGCCGTTGGCGCCCAGTCTGCCGATTAGGCCCTGATTGTCCGCCGTGCTGTAGATGTACAGGTTCCGCACCGCGAAGCCCGCACCGTCCAGCTCACCGGTAAAGCCCTTGCTGGTGTTGCCGATGGGCGTCCAGGGGAAGCCCGCCAGATCAATGTCTTTGGTCAGCTTGCCCTTGATATTGTTGGTTCCGCCGTTCACCGTCTTGGCAAACCAGGCCAGCTCCGCGCCGGTGCTGATCTGGTATACACCTTCCTCAAGCTTCGGCTCGGTAACAGTCGTACCGTCCCATGCACCCTCCATTGCCTTTTTCAGCACAACGGTAATGGTCAGGACACCATCCTTTACCTGTGCCGCGCTGCTGGCGCTCAGGGAGAAGGAACCGGCGTTGTTGACATAGCTCTCCGCCTGCACATAGTAACGGTAGGTATCATAGGGCGAATCCTTGTATAGCCCATTCACAGGGGTAAGATCCGTACCATCGGAGTTCGTCAGGGTAATGACTGCGTTTTCAACGGCCTTGCCATCCTTATCCACAACGTTCACGCGAACATCATAACCCTGCTTCTGCACGGGGATGGAGATGTCCATCAGGTGGCTGGACAGCGTCCGCAGCAGCAGCGCCGCGAAGTTGGTGGGCATACCCAGGTCGGTCATGGTGTACATGAAGTTGAAGGGATTGGAAGCGGAGTACATATTGCCGGAAATATGGCCGTCGGACAGCACATAGTTCATGGAGTCGGCGCCGTCCTCAAAGGTGACGGCGCGAGGGATGGTGAACTCCAGCACAGCGGTGTCCATCCGCTCGTACTGCTTGGCAGTGGCCAGCCGCAGATTGCCCTCCGGCGTGGTATAGGTCACGCTCAGTGCCGTCGGGTTAAAGGTGCCGGCCACCTTGTTGATGCCGCGGTACAGACCGTTGAAGGTCACACGCACCGTATCACCGGGGGCGAAAGGATCGCCGGGGTGGGTAACGTTCTCCAGCGTCGGCGTGACCTTGGCCACCCGCACCAGCCGGTAGCTGACGCCGGTATCGTCGGTCATCCTGATAATAACGGTGCCGCCCTTACCGTTGCCCAAGCCACTGAAAGCGGACAGAGGAACGGTGTAGCTGCCGTTGGAGCCGGAAGCGGTGGAGTACTTGGTCATGGCGGCCTGCATGGATTCATTGGCCGTTATAAAGGCATATTCCACGGCTACCTTGCCGGTGCCCGTGACCGTGAAGTTCAGGGTAGGATTGGTGTCCTCGCTGCTGTAGAACCACGTGTCAAAGCTGTAGTCCCACTCATAGGGGCGGGCGCTGCCGTTGCCCTCGATGGGGTTATAGCGCACATCCGCCTCGGCAGTACCGTGCTTGGTGCCCGTACCGGCCACCACCGACACGGCCACGCGCTCGGGGCTGGTGGCGGGGAACAGGCCGCAGGTGCTGGCGTGATCCTGCGGATTCACGTCGATGCTGTCATACCAGGTGGCGATCACGGAATCCTGCGTGCCGGGCGTCACATCCGCCCAGTTGCCGCCGGCATTGCCGCCGTTGACAGTGGTAAAGGTAACGTCGCCGGAGATCACATCCCAGTGGAAGTCAGGCTCGACAATGACATTGGCCACATCGCTGCTGATCAGCTCCCAGAAGCGGTAAGCCCGCAGGCGGGACGTACCGTCCAGCACCTTGTAGCCGGTGGGATCCAGGCCTACCTGAATGTCCGCCTCATCGCGGGGAGCCGCGCCTGTGCCCAGACCGCTGCGGTCATGGGAGATGCGCTGGGTGTTATTGGGGTTAAGGCCATCGTCAAAGGACAGCGTAAAGCTGTAGGTCTCCTCCTTGATATCGCCCTGCTTATAGAAGCCTGCGCGTGTCACGTGGGTCGCGTCGCTGAGACGCCATGTGTAGAGGTCGGTGCCCTCCGGGCTCCCCTTCGTTGCCCGCTTGATCTCATAGGTGGCGGACTTGGTGCCATCACCGTTGTCCTTCCAGTCGACCATCGGCTCCACCGCTCTGGTGTTGAAGTTGTTCAGCTGGCGGTAGAGGTTAAAGGTGGCGTCCGAGGGCACCGTGTATGTCACCTGAGAAGCGGTATCCAGCGTTGCCAGCTTAAGCTGAGCCTCCGGCTGGATATCAAAGAACTCTCCCGCGCCGACGGATGAGCCATAACCGGGGACGGTAGCCCCCACGTAGATGCCATACAGACAACCGCGGCTCTGGGCAAAGACCATGGCGGGGTAGTAGGTGTGGCCGTCCTTTTCAAAGGGTGTGCCGTTCTCCACGATGTTGTTCATCGCCGGGCAGTTCAGCTCCAGCTTGAAATCGTCCGCGCCGAAGCCCGTTCCATCCTTCTTTGTGCCATCCACACCGTAGGCAGCACAGATGATGTAGGCGTACTGGTTTTTACCGGTGAATACATCGTTCTGCTCCAGAGGAAGCTGCAAGGTCATGCCGCCCAGCGGAATGTCATAGGCCTTCGTCGCCTCGTTATAGCCAAAGGCGCGGTAGGCATAGCGGCCGCTGGACAGATGGGTATAAAACCGCTGAAGCTCGTTCTCCAGCTTGCCCATAGCGGGATCGTACTCCGCCTCGCCATCCGGCAGGGTGCTGGTATAGTTGCTGTACAGGAAGCAGTTCTTCAGCTCGTCGCCCAGAACCTCCTTGCCGGATGCGTCCTTCACCACGTTGTACAGCTTCAGAATGGGATAGTTGCCGTTGTAGTCCTTACCAACGCAGAACATGAAGTCGAAATCATAGGTGGAATTTTCTTTTACATGCAGCGTCAGCGTCCAGGTATCCTCGGAGAAATTCTTGCCGTCCATTGTGGCGCAGATGCGGTACATGTAGTCGCCGGGCTTGCTCTCCATCAGGGTGCAGACCACCGATGTACCGGTAAAGCCCTTATCCTGATCGGGATAGCAGAAGCTCCGCAGGTTGCTCCAGGTCTTGCCGCCGTCAGCGGAGCGGCGATAGTAGAAGCTGTCGGCACCTGTAAGGGGGCGGTTCTTTTCGTTGTTCCAGAACACGTCGCCCGCATTCAGCTCGGTGATGCTGTACGGCGCTCCCGCCAGCACAGTGGCCTCCGCCGTGGGGGATACACCCTCCTGCAGGGTCGGAACCGCAGCCGTATTGCCGGCCGCAAGCGCTGCCGCAAAGGCATCGGCTGACGTCTCCGTATCCGGTGCCACGGTGTAGACATCGCCGATGCCGGACGGCTCTGTGTCCGGCGTCACGGCGTATGTATTGTCCGCGGCAAAGGCGCTGACGGGCAGAAGCGAGACTGCCATCACCAGCGCCAGCAGGAAGGATACGATTCTTTTTTTCATCCCTTGATCTTCCTTTCTCTCTTGTGATTTTTCTCTATATCAAAAGGCCCTTGCGCCTGGATTTTAGAGGTTCGGGGGACGGGGCGGCTGACCCCATCCCCCGTATGGAAAGCGGCGGCTTCCGTTCAAACCGCCTCGGCTGACAGCGAAAATCATGCTTTGTATCTACAAAGCATGAAGCGGTACCGCTTCATGAAAGGTCCTGCTTCTCCCCGAAAGAGGCCGTTGCGGCGCAAAAACAAAACGCACGGCCAAAAATGACCGTGCGCTGCACTCTCATCTCGGCTTCGGGAATGGCAAAACCTGTCGGCACCGGCGCATAACGTATCTGACTTAGCCTGCCGCGTATCGCGCAGGCATCACAG
>CAVHKA010000173.1:0-3832 GCA_963636325.1 Agathobacter sp.
AATACGCACCGGTATTGGGCACGATATGCATGGATCAGATCATGGTTGATGTGACAGATATTCCCGGTGTTGCCGTGGGCGACGAAGCGGTGCTGCTGGGCCGCCAAGGTCAGCGGGAGATCCCGGTGGAAGAATTGGAGCAGGCGTCCGGCCTGTGTTCCGGTGAATTGTTTTACGGCTTTTCCTGCCGGCTGCCCATCGTGGTGGTCTGACAGAAGCAGAACATAACTTGAAGGAGCACTTACGACTATGAAAAAGATTTCAAGAGCAGGAGCCTGCTTGGAACGTTCCATGATCCGTCTGTTTCTGGAGGAACAGGAGCGGATCGCCAAGACCTGTGACGATATGATCTCCTTTACCGTGGGAGAGCCCGACTTTATCGCCCCCCCCAATGTGGCGCTGGCCTGCATCCGCGCTATCGCGGAGGGAAAGACCAAGTACGCGCCCAACGCGGGACTGTCAGAGCTGAAAGAGGCTGTCTCTCAAAAGATGGAACAGATCTACGGAAAGCACTACGATGCGTCCACAGAAATCGTCATCACCAACAGCGGCATGGATGGTCTGCGCCTGACATTCGCGGCCATTCTGGACGAAGGCGATGAGGTGATCGTGGGCGACCCGGCCTGGTCCAACCATCCGAATCATCCGGTGTTGGCCGGCGGTAAGTCAGTTCGCGTTCCGCTGCGGGAAGAGAACAATTTCACCTACCGTATCGAGGATCTGGAGGCGGCGGTGACGGACAAGACTCGGGCTGTGCTGCTGAACTCCCCCAACAACCCCACCGGCGCAGTGATCCAGTATGAGGATCTGCTGGCGCTGTGTGATTTTGTCACCCGTCGTGACCTGTACCTTGTCAGTGACGAGGTGTACTATAATATCATCTTTGACGGCATGAAGTTCTGGAGTCCCGCGATGATCGACGGGATGAAGGATCGCACCATCATCATCCAGTCCTTCTCCAAGACCTATGCCATGACCGGCTGGCGGCTGGGCTATGTGGCCGGTCCGGCGGATCTGATCGAGGCCATCGGCAAGATCAACGAGAACTCCTGCTCCTGCGTCAACACCGCGGTGCAGTGGGCCGGCATAGAGGCCCTGAGCGGTGAGCAGACCCAACCGTATCTGGACATGATGGTGGCGTCCTTCCAGGAGCGCCGCGACGTGGTCTACCAAATGATCAACGAGATCCCGGGCCTGTCCTGCGTAAAACCGCAGGGTGCGTTCTACGCTTTCGTCAACATCGCGGGTACAGGCATGAAGGCAGCGGACTTTGCCACTAAGCTGCTGAGAAACTACCATGTGGGTCTTGTGCCGGGTACAGGCTTCGGCCCGGACTGCGAGAACTATGTACGCATCTCTTATGCGACCAGCATGGAAAACATCTGCGAGGGCATCCGCAGGATCGGCAGATTTGTGGCCGACGAGACGGCAAAAAGCTGACTGAAAGAGGAGCATGAATATGAAAAGAATGTATGGTGTTGTGATCCCCATGGTGACGCCGCTGACCGAGGACGACCATGTAGATGTTTTGTCCCTCCAGCGTCTTACGGATTTTCTTATCGACAAGGGTGTGGACTGCCTGTATCCTTGCGGAACGACTGGCGAAATGGCCTACCTGACGGATGACGAGCGTATTCTGGTGGTGGAGACAGTGGTACGGCAGGCCGCAGGCCGCGTGCCGGTCTTCGCGCAGGTCGGCGCAGCGAACACCTCCAGTACCATTCGCTTGGCCCAGCACGCTGCTGCCTGCGGTGCGGACGGCGTGGGCGTGGTGACGCCGTGGTATTTCCAACTGTCGGACGACGCGCTGCTGTCCTACTACAAAGAAGTCTCGGACAGCGTTCCCGCAGATTTCCCCATCTATATGTACGGTATCCCTCAGAACGCGGTAAACGACATCACGCCTGCTCTGGCGGAGCGTGTGGCGCAGGCTTGCCCCAATGTGGTCGGTGTCAAGTACAGCTACCCCGATATGACACGGCTGCAGCAGCTGATGACTGTCCGCAACGGTGCGTTTGACGTATTGGTCGGGCCGGATCATCTGTATGAGGCGGTAGTGGCCGTAGGCGGCAAGGGTGTCATCTCCGGCAACGCCATGATCGTGTCCGAGCATTATGTGGCTGTGCGCGAGGCCATGGCCCGCAATGACTGGGCTTCTGCCACGCGTTTGCAGCGCAAGACAAACGTGCTCAATGCCATTCTGTGCGCCAAGAACAACATTGGCTGCTATAAGGCGATCCTGAAGCAGTGGGGCATTATCGAAACAGCCCGGATGCGCAAGCCCATGGAGGAAGTCTCGGCAGAGGACACTGCGGCGCTGATGAAAGCACTGGAAGAGGCGGAATATAAAACAGTCCCCGCAGTATAACACGGAGGTACAGTTATGAAGCACAAACCCAACATTTTGGTGGTCGGCAGCTTCGTCCTCGACCAGATCGCGACGACCAGCGTGTTCCCCGCAGAGGGGGAGACGGTGCTGGGCGATGATTTTCATAAAGCTCCTGGCGGAAAGGGCGCAAATCAGGCGGTGCAGGCCAGCCTGCTGGGCGCGGATGTAACTATGGTCGGCAAGATGGGCTGCGACAGCAACGCGAAGGAAATGCTGAACGCCTGCCATAAGGCCGGGCTGAATACCCAACACGTTATGTGCGACGCCCGGGAAAATACAGGCTGCTCCGTCATTATCCTCGAAAAAGCGGCAGATGGATCTACGAAAAACCGGATTATCGTTATTTCTGGCGCCAACATGGCCATCCACCCGGAGGATGTCGCATTCCTAAAGGATGAGATTGCCCAGTACGATATGGTGGTACTGCAGTTGGAGATCCCCATGGAGATCAACGAGCTGGTCTGCCGCTACGCCCATGAGAGGGGCGTTCCGGTCATGCTCAATCCTGCCCCCAGCGCACCGTTGTCGAAGGATCTGCTGGCGCGGCTGACCTATATCTCCCCCAATGAGCACGAGGCAGAGAGCATGACGGGCATCCACATCAGAAACGAAGATGGCCGCCCGGATATGGAGGACGCCCGGCGTGCGGCACAGAAGCTGCTGGAGCAGGGCGTGGAGAATGTGATCATCACTCTTGGTTCTGGCGGTGCGGTGCTGCTAAACCGGCAGGAATTCCTCTATTGCCCCTGCGTCAAGGATATCACGGCAGCAGACCCGACGGCGGCAGGCGACTCGTTTGTCGCATCGTTCTGCTTTGCCGTCTGTGCCGGCGCGGATCAGAAAACAGCGCTCTCCTTTGCGGCCAATACGGCGGCACTGACTGTCTCACGGCTGGGCGCAATGCCCTCGCTGCCTACCTTCGCGGAGGTCAAAGAGAGGGCGGAGCGATCCGGGCTGGATATGTCCGTTCTGGAATGATATCGTGCTGCGGTCAACTTGAAGGAGAGAAAATAGTGACTATGGAACACAAGTGTAAAAAAGATTATGAATACTTCTGTCAAAGTGTGCAGGTTCAGATGCAGGAGGTCGTGGAAACACTGGACTATCCGGCACTGGAGCGGGCTGCGGAGCTGATCTGTACCGCGAAGCGGGACGGGAACCGGCTGCACATCTCCGGTATCGGGAAACCGGCACATTTGGCGGGCTATCTGGCATCCCTGTTTTCTTCCACAGGCACGCCGGCTTATTTCCTGCACGGGACAGAGGCCGTCCACGGTTCCTGCGGTCAGCTCGTACCCGGCGATGTGGTGATCTTTATCTCCAACAGCGGCGAGACGGCTGAAATGAAAGCGACGGTAGCGGCGGTAAAGGCCAATGGCTGCCGTATTATCGGCGTGACCGGCCACGAGACGTCCTGGCTGGCCCAACAGAGCGATGTACATC
>CAVHKA010000173.1:3842-4406 GCA_963636325.1 Agathobacter sp.
CGGCAGTAGAAAACGAGGGCGGGCCGCTGAACCGCGCACCTCGGATATCTATTCTTGCAGAAACAGTGGTTCTGCAAGCGTTGAGCGTGCTCCTGCAATCTGACGCAGATGTGACGCCGCAGCAATACGTCCGCTGGCATCCCGGCGGAACGTTGGGGCAGCTGCGGGCTAACGAGAAAGCGGAGGTCTGATATGCTGAAAACCACCTGTATCCACCCTGAGATCATGGACGTGCTTTCACGGTGCGGCCATGGCAGCAAAATACTCATTGCGGACGGAAATTACCCGCTGGCAGAAAAAACCGGCAATGCGGCGAAGGTCTATCTGGGCTTGCGCCGGGGCTGCCCCACCGTGACAGAGGTACTGGAGGTACTGTGCGGCGTAGTTCCCTTTGAGCGGGCCGAGGTGATGACACGGGAAGACGGCGAAGAGCCGGAGATCTTTTCGGACTTCCGCCGCCGTCTGAACGATCTGCCCTTGGAAGGCCATAGCCGGCAGGCGTTCTATGACGCCTGTGACGGGATCGCTTTGGCCATCAGCACCGGTGAGCAGCGCACATACGCC
>CAVHKA010000174.1:0-4384 GCA_963636325.1 Agathobacter sp.
GTATCACAACCAGATCGTGGGCGCGGTGTACGCCTATGACTACGACACGGAGCAGGCGGAGCTGCTGGAGACGTTCCGGCACAACCTGCTGATCATCTCTCTGCTGATCGCCCTGCTGGTGGCGGGGCTGAGCATCGTGCTCAGCCGGATGCTGACGCGGCAGATCAGCGGGCTTCTGCAGGCCATCCGCCATGTGCGGGAGGGCGCGTACAGCCACCGGGCGGACGCCAGCGGCACCGACGAGATCGCCCAGATCGCGGCGGAGTTCAACAGCCTGACCGACCGGCTGCAAACCACGGAGAACGCCCGGCGGCGCTTCGTGTCCGACGCCAGCCACGAGCTGAAAACGCCGCTGGCCGGTATCCGGCTGCTGACGGACTCCATCCTGCAGACCGGCGACATAGACCCCGATACCACCCGCGAGTTCGTGGGCGACATCGGCCGGGAGGCGGAGCGCCTGACCCGCATCACGGAGAACCTGCTGCGCCTGACGCGGCTGGACAGCGGCGCGGTGCAGCCGGTGGCGCCGGTGGCGGTGGCCCCGGTGCTGGAGCGGGTGGCCCGCATGCTGGCCGTTCTGGCCCGGGAGAGGAATGTGACGCTGACCTATGAGGCGGCGGAGGAGGCGGTGGCGCTGGCCACCGAGGATGATGTGCACCAGATCCTCTATAACCTGATGGACAACGGCATCAAATACTCCGGTACCGACGGCTTCGTCCATGCCGCCGCCAGAGTGGACGGCGACTGGGTGGTGATGACGGTGGAGGATAATGGCATCGGCATCCCGGAGGACGATCTGCCTCATATTTTCGAGCGGTTCTACCGGGTGGACAAGATGCGCTCCCGGGCCATCGGCGGCACGGGACTGGGCCTGTCCATCGTGAAGGACACGGTGGAGAGCCGGGGCGGCCGCATCACTGCGGCGGCCCGGGAGGGCGGCGGCACGGTGTTCACCGTATATCTGCCCCGTGCGGAGGAAGGCGGTGAGGCGGAATGAGAAAGCTGCGGATGCTGGTGGCGCTGGCGCTGAGCCTGTGCCTGCTGGCGGGCTGCGCCGCCGTGAAAAGCGCCGGGGAAAAGGACGGCCTTCGCCTGTATTATGCCGCGGCGCTGGATACCCACCGGGGCGGCGACGCCATCGACCATGTGGTCGTGGATTGGGACACGCTGCCGGAGGGCGACAAGACGGCACGGGCGGAGGCGGTGCTGGCCCTGCTGATGGGCGAGTGTCAGGAAAAGGGCTTCCGGACGCCCATTCCCTCCGGAACGACGCTGCGCTCTGTGGACATGAAGGGCGGCACCGCGTGGGTGGACTTCGCCGGAAGCTACGGCCAGCTCAGCGGTATGGCCCTGACCATTGCCGATTACTGCGTGACGCTGTCCCTGACCCAGCTGGAGGGGGTCTACGCCGTGCATATCACCGTCAACGGACAGGAGCTGGCCTATCGTGACAGCAATATGTTCCTGGCGGGCGATGTGCTGCTGACCTCTATGGACGACGTGGCGCGGACGCTGACGGCGCGGCTGTATTTCCCCGACGAAAGCGGCACGCTGACGGCGGAGGAACGGCTGCTGACCCAGTATGAGGGCCAGTCGGCGGCGGATGTGGTGCTCGCGGCGCTGGCGGACGGCCCGTCTCAGGAGGGCCTGCTGCCGCTGATGCCGGAGGACTTCACCGGTCTGACCGTCCGTGTGGAGGACGGCGTGTGCCAGCTGAACCTGCCGTCCGAGGTGATCGCGGCCATGGGCGCGGACGCCGCCGACGAGATGGAGCGGGGCATCGCGGCCTCGCTGCTGTCTCTGGAAGGCGTATCCGCCGTACAGATCTACACCGACGGCGTGTATGTGGATGTATATGAATGAGCTTGGTCAGAGCCTCTTTTGACGCGGGACGCTCGGGGAGGAGATTTGTAGGGGCGGGCGACTCTGCCCGCCCTTATCGGTGGCCCGGCGCTTTATCGTCAGGGCGGACAGGGTCGTCCGCCCCTACAAGGAACACAGGGTGCCATGCCAAAAGCAGGCCACCCTGTGTTCCTATTCTCAGAAGATCACATTATCCAGCTCCATGGTGGCGTAGCCGTTGAGAGTCATGTCGCCCCGGACGCCGGACATGTACTCATAGTAGCCCTGCGCGCCGATCATGGCGCCGTTGTCGCCGCACCATTTCAGCGGCGGCAGATAGAGCTTCACGCCCCGCTTTTCGCACAGCCCTTGCAGGTCGGCGCGGATGATGGAGTTGGCGGCCACGCCGCCTGCCGCCACCAGTACGGTGCGGCCCGTCTGCTCCAGCGCCAGTGCCGCACGCTCCGTCAACTCGTCGCTGACGGCCTGTGTGAAGTCGCGGGCCAGCGCGGGCTCGTCCAGCGGCTCGCCCTTCTGCTGGGCGTTGTGGGCCAGATTCACCACAGCGGTTTTCAGTCCCGAAAAGCTCATGTCCAGCGGTGCGCCGTCCACATGGGCCCGGGGCAGGGTATAGACGCCGCCTGCCGACTGCTGGGCCAGCTGATCCATGGGCTTGCCGCCGGGGTAGGGGAGACCCAGCACGCGGGCGGCCTTGTCGAAGCACTCGCCCGCCGCGTCATCACGGGTAGCGCCCAGCACCTTCATGTCGGTGTAGTCCGCCACGTCCACGATCAGCGTGTTGCCGCCGGAGATGGCCAGCGCCAGAAACGGCGGCTCCAGCTCCGGAAAGGCCAGATAGTTGGCGGCGATGTGGCCCCGCACATGGTGCACCGGCACCAGCGGCACGCCCAGCGCCCACGCGGCGGATTTGGCGAAGCTGACGCCCACCAGCACCGCACCGATGAGACCCGGCGCATAGGTGACGGCCACCGCGTCGATGTCCTGTTTCGTCAGTCCCGCGTCGCGGAGGGCCTGATCCGTCAGTCCGGCGATGGCCTCCACATGCTTGCGGGAGGCGATCTCCGGCACCACGCCGCCATAGAGGGCGTGCATGTCCGCCTGAGAGAGAATGGCGTCGGCCAGCACGGCGCGGCCATCCTGCACCACCGCCACGGCGGTCTCGTCGCAGGAGGATTCAAAAGCCAGTATGTTCATGGGTTCGTCTCCTCAAAATCCCGCGTCAGAATGAGGGCGTCCTCCTTCGGCAGGTCATAGTAGTTGCGCCGCCGTCCCCGCTCGGTGAAGCCGAAGAACTGATAAAGGGCGATGGCGGCGGTGTTGCTGGGCCGCACCTCCAGCGTCAGGAACGCCAGACGCTGCCCCGCCGCGAAGTCGCAGAACACCTTCAAAAGCTTGGCGGCGATGCCCTGGCGGCGGTATTCCGGGAACACCGCCACATTGGTGATGTAGCCCTCGTCCGCCGCCACCAGCAGCCCGGCATAGCCCACCACCTTGCCGGTCACGGCGTCCAGCGCCGTCAGAAAGGCGGCGCACTGGTTCTCCAGCTCCTCGGCCAGCATATTCCGCGACCACGGGCGGGAGAAGCACACCCGCTCCAGCGCCGCGATCTCGTCCAGATGATCGGCGTTCATGGGCACGATCTTTACCTGTATCTTTTCCATCGTTCGCTCCTTATCCCTTGGCGTCCAGCCAGTTTCTGCCGCTGTGGGCCTCGGCGGTCAGGGGAACAGCCAGCGCCGCCACCTGCTCCATCTCCTGCCGCAGCAGCTTCTCCACCGTTACCCGCTCTGCCTCCGGGCACTCCACGATCAGTTCGTCGTGTACCTGCATGATGAGCCTGGCCCGCAAATTCTCGCGGCGCAGGCGGTCATAGACCCGGATCATGGCCAGCTTCATGATGTCCGCCGCCGTGCCCTGAATGGGCATGTTCAGCGCCACCCGCTCACCGAAGGAGCGCTGGACGAAATTGGCCGATCTTAGCTCCGGCAATGCCCGGCGGCGGTGGTACAGCGTCTCCACATAGCCCTGCTCCTTGGCCTTTGCCACGATGTCGGTCATGTACTGCTTCACGCCGGGATAGGTGGCGAAATAACGCTCCATATAGTCCCTGGCCTCCGCCACCGTCACATGGATGTCCTGACTGAGGGAAAAGGCGGACATGCCGTACACGATACCGAAGTTCACCGCCTTGGCCCGGGAGCGCATCTGGTGGGTGACCTCGGCCTCCGGCACATGGAACACCCTGGCCGCCGTGACGGTGTGGAAATCCGCGCCGGACAGGAAGGCCTGCTGCATGGCCTCGTCGCCCGCCATGTGGGCTAGCAGCCGCAGCTCGATCTGGGAGTAGTCCGCATCCACCAGCACATTGCCGTCTCCGGCGATAAACAGGCGGCGGATCTCACTGCCCAGCTCGGTGCGGGTGGGGATGTTCTGTAAGTTCGGCTCCGTGGAACTGAGACGGCCCGTAGCCGTCACCGTCATCTGGAAGCTGGTGCGCACCCGCCCGTCGGGGGACACCGCC
>CAVHKA010000175.1:0-4352 GCA_963636325.1 Agathobacter sp.
TTAGGAGCATAACCATCTCCTATCTTGGATAAAGGAGTGATTTCTTATGGTTAGATTGATTATGGGCGCCAACGGTGCAGGCAAGACGAAGCAGCTGATCGAGCTGATCCATTCCGCCGTGGAAAGCGAGAACGGAAGCGTCGTGTGCATCGAACCCAGCGCCGACATGACCTACGACATCAGCTATAATGTCCGTCTGGTCAACGCCAGCGAGTATAATGTGAATAATTATGAGTGTCTGCGGGGCTTTATCAGCGGCCTGTATGCGGGCAATTACGATATTTCCCATGTGTTCGTGGACAACCTGTGCAAGATCGCGGGTGACAAGGATCTGCAGGCGGTAGAGGACTTCCTGGGCTGGCTGGATCGTTTCAGCAACGCCAACGACGTGAAGTTCACTGTTACCATCAGTGCCGAAGAGGATTCCGCCACCGAGGGTCTGCGTCAGTACACCTGAGCACTTTTCCGACATACGAAAAACACCGGCATACGCCATTGGCGTATGCCGGTGTTTTTTTATGCGTGCTTTTATCACGAGATCATCCCTTTGCGGGAGGCTGACCACCGCCGGGCCGCCCGCCGCCGGAGGGCATCTCCGGGGGCTGCTGGCCGTCACTGGGCATTTCAGGAGGCTGCTGGCCGTCACCGGGCTGGAAGCCGCCCATGCCGCCGTTAGGGCCGCCGCTCATACCGCCGAAGCCGGAGGAGATGGTACCGCTCTGGGCCTCGGCAGTGAGGGTGGCCGTACCTGCGGCAAGGGTATAGCTGCCCCCGTCGGTCAGGTCGGGAGATGAGAAGAACAGGAAGCTGGCGTTGCATACCGCGCTGCCGCTGTAAAGGGTATTGCCGTCGCTGCCGGTGATGGTCAGTGCGCTGTCCTTGGTGATGGTGCTGCTGCCGCCGTTGGGGCCACCGCCCATGCCGCCGGAGAAACCGAAGGTGAGGCAGGGCTGGTCATCCGTCAGGTTCATGCCCATGCCGTTACTGCCGCCTGCCGCCAGCACCGTGCCGCCGGAAACGGTAATCGTGCCGTCGGCGTCCAAAGGCTGGTTGTCCGCCGTGTTGGCCGTCCAAACGGTGACGCTGCCGCCGGAGATGGTCAGGTCGCCGTTGGAGTCGAAGCCGTCGCCGCTGGCGGAATAGGCCACGATGGTGCCGCCGGAGATATTCATGGTGAAGTCATAGCCGCTCAGGTCGGAATTGGCGGCGTTGAGACAGTCGTCGGAGGAGGTGATGCTGATATCGCCGGAATAGATGTTCAGTTCCGCGCCCTCGATACCCTCATAGCACTGGGTGATGGTGATGGCGGGGCCTTCCGCGCCCTCCGCGCCGATGTTCAGCTCAAGGTCGCTGTGGAGGGCGTCGTCAGCGGCGGAGATAGTCAGCGTACCGCTCTCCACGTTCAGGGTCTGCTCCGCGTTGACGGCGTCGTTGACCGGAGCGTTGATGGTCAGCGTCAGCTCCCGGATGGTCAGGGAGGCCTCCCCTTCCTCGGCGGTAGTCGCGCCGGACTTGATGCCGTTTTTGCCGTTGGCGGTGATGGTCAGGCTGCCGGTGCCGCCCAGCGTCACCCGGGAGCCGTCCTTGCACTTGATGACGGCATTCTCCGCCGCTTCGTTGTCGGGGTATTCATCGTCGTTGTTCTCGGCGCTGTCCGTCAGGCTGTTGACGGAGCCCTCCGCCGCGATGATGGTGACCTCCGTGGACTTATTGCAGATGATGGGCGCGGTGTCGGCGCTGGTGAGGGACAGGCCGTTCAGCACCAGCGTCACACCGGTGGTGCCCTTTTTGACGGTGATGGAGCCGTCGGCGCAGGTGCCGTTCACGGCGTAGGTACCCGCGCTGTCGATGGTCAGGGCCGTGCCGTCGATCTCATAGCCGGTATCGCTGCCGTCCCGGGCGGTGATACCGCTGTCGGTGAAGGCAAGAACAGTGGCATCCTCTAAGGAATAGACCGTGCTGACCACCGGAGCGTTGGCATTGGTATTTGTATTGGTGTCGACCGCCTGTGCGCCGCACCCCGCCAGCGACAGGGCCAGCGCTGCCGCACAGAGAAGGGATACAAGCTTTTTCATGGAAATGACCTCCTTCGTCATGGTTATATGCTGGAATGTTTCCGTTTCTGCTGTTGTGGCCCTATCATAATCCGGCACCCTAAAAGAAACCTAAAGAAAAAATCCGGATTTTCTTTAAGTTGGTTTTAGGCGGCGCAGGTATGATAGCGTCATAAAGGAGGTGCTCCCACATGGCAGCACAGATCAAAAACTGCTTTGAACGCTATGAAAAGAAGTACCGCCTGACGGCGGAGCAGCAGCGCCTGGTACTGGAGGGCATGCGGCCCTATATGAAAAAGGACGCCTACGGCGCGTACACCATCTGCAACATTTATTATGATACCGACGACTGGCGGCTGATCCGGGCCTCGCTGGAGAAGCCGGTGTATAAGGAGAAGCTCCGTGTCCGCAGCTACGGCGTGCCGGAGGAGGATGGCCGGGTGTTCGTGGAGCTGAAAAAGAAGTATGACGGCGTGGTGTATAAGCGCCGCATCACCACCGAAGCCCGTGAGGCCGCGCCCTTTCTGACCGGTGCTGTCCCCAATGCCCACGGCCAGATCGGGCAGGAGATCCTGTGGTTCCAGCAGCGCTACCGCGCAAAGCCCAAGGTGTTCATCGCCTATGACCGGCTGGCCTTCGCCGGGATCGACGATCCGGAGCTGCGCATCACCTTCGACACCAACCTGCGATGGCGGGACACCGCGCTTGACCTGCGGCTGGGCGACTATGGCGCGCCCATCACCGACCCCGGCATGATCCTGATGGAGATCAAGCTGCCGGGGGTATGTCCCCTGTGGTTCAGTCATCTGCTGTCCCGTGCGGAGGTATTCCCCACCTCTTTCTCCAAATACGGCTATTGCTATCAACACCACATCTTACCCAAGGAGGGACGTACCTGTGCTTGACTCGATCATTGGAACGGAGCTGACGCTTTCCGCGTTTCTCATCTGCACCGCCGTGTCGCTGGTGCTGGGCATCGGCCTTGCGCTGGTGTCCCGGTTCCGGGCACGCGCCACCCAGAGCTTTGCCGTCACGCTGGCCATCCTGCCGGTGGTGGTGCAGGTGGTCATCATGCTGGTCAACGGCAACATCGGCGCGGGCGTGGCGGTGGCCGGTGCCTTCAGTCTGGTGCGCTTCCGCTCGGCTCCCGGCACGGCCCGCGAGATCGGCGTGCTGTTTCTGGGCATGGCCATCGGCCTTGCCACCGGCATGGGCTATGTGGGGCTGGCGGCGCTGACCTTCGTCATCGTGTCCGCCGCGCTGCTGGCGCTGACGGCGATGAACTTTGGCCAGCACGACAGCGGCGAGCGGGTATTGAAGATCACCATTCCGGAGAATCTGGACTACGAGGGCCTGTTTGACGATCTGTTTGACCAGTACACCAAGTCCCACACGCTGGTGAAGGTGAAAACCTCCAACATGGGAACGCTGTACGAGCTGGAGTACCGCGTCACCCTGCGGTCGTACGGTGTTCCCAAGGCGTTTCTGGACGCGCTGCGGTGCCGCAACGGCAACCTGAACATCGTCTGCGGCCAGGAAATGGTGAAGGACGCGCTGTAAGCTTGCATTTTCCCAAACATTTCACTATACTATCCCTATCAAATGACACGAGGTGATGACCCATGCGGCTGCTGATCGCGGAGGACGAACTGGATCTGGCGGAAGCCCTGACGGTCTTTTTCGAGAAGAACCACTTCTCCGTGGACGCCGTCCACAATGGCTTCGATGCCTATGAATATGCCTCCTCCGGCGGGTATGACGGCGTGATACTGGACGTGATGATGCCCAAGATGAACGGCATCCAGGTGCTGGAGCAACTGCGGGCCGAGGGCTGCAAGACCCCCATCATGATGCTGACGGCCAAGGGGCAGAAGGACGACCGCATCACCGGCTTCAACGCCGGGGCCGACGACTATCTGCCCAAGCCCTTCGACCCCGACGAGCTATTGAGCCGTGTGCGGGCCATGCTGCGCCGCAGCGAGGCCTATCAGCCTTCGGTGCTGTCCTACGGCGACGTGGCGCTGAACCCGTCCACGGGACTGCTGTCCTGCGGCGGGCAGTCCCTGCGGCTCAGCGGGCGGGAGTTTCAGGTGATGGAGCTGTTCCTCCGCAATCCCCGGCAGGTGTTTTCCGCCGAACGGATCATGGAACGTATCTGGGGCTGGGACAACGAGGCGGAGATCAACGTGGTGTGGGTCAACATCTCCAACCTGCGGAAGAAGCTGAAGGCCATCGGCTCACGCTTGTCCCTGCGGGCCAACCGGGGACTGGGCTACGCCCTGGAGGATGAGACATGAT
>CAVHKA010000176.1:0-4289 GCA_963636325.1 Agathobacter sp.
TGATCACTACGGCCTATGCCGAATCCGGCGCCTCCACCACTACCGGCGGCGGTATGTCCTCCATCCTGATGATCGTCGTCATGCTGGCGATCTTCTACTTCCTGCTGATCCGTCCTGAGAACAAGCGGAAAAAGCAGGCTGAGGAGATGCGCAGCTCCCTGAAGAAGGGTGACTGGCTGACTACCATCGGCGGCGTGTATGGCCGTGTTGTTTCCATCACCGACCGTACCGTGGTCATCGAGACCAGCGAGGATCGCGTCCGCATCGAGTTCCTGAAGTCCGCGATCGGCCAGGTGGGCACGCTGGACGAACAGGCTGCCGCTATGCAGCGCGGCGGCAAGAAGGCCAAGAAGGAAGAGGCTCCTGCCGAGGTGGAAGCACCCAAGGATGAAGCACCTGCCGAAGAGTCCGTTGCCGAGGAAAAGACCGAGGAGTAAGCTTATCCCCAACTGTAAAAATACAGCCCTCATCAGAGGGCTGCATTTTTTTGCCCTCTTCCTGCATACAGTGTCAACAGAACTGGAGGGGAGCATATGACATTGGGAAAGCTGTTGGGAAAAAGAACGTGGCTGGGTCTGGGTATAGCTGCGGCATTACTGCTGCTGGGCATCATGCTGGGAGCGCTGTTGATCGTAAAGGGAACGCTGCCGCCGACTATGATGATGGCGTGGGTTTGCGGCTGCTGCGCACTGGCGGTACTGGTTGGCGGATGTACAGTGGGGAAGGGGAGCGGCGAACCGCTGCTGCCGCTGATGGTGGCGCTGCTGCTGTACGGTGCGTTGTGGATCGCGGCGCTGGCCACGTCGGAGCCAATCGACTTTGCCGCCAATGGATGGTGGATCACCGGCTGCGTATGGGGCGGGGGATCACTGGCCTGTGTGCTGTGCAGGAGAAAGAAGCGGAAGAAGCGGGCGAAGTATCCCGTCAAAACGGCAGTAAAGCGGCGGAAGCGCGCGGTGACATAATGCGGTCAATGGTAAAAATCACGAAAATCGTATCTGCGCGGATATTTTTGCGAAAAACAACAAGAAATGTACTTGATACAGGTAAATAAGCGTGATCTTCAATATATGGTGCTGGATCTGCAATGTCGCACCACATATGGCCGCGAAGAGCCTGTTTTGTACCGCGGTATACAAAGTTTACATAATGTTGTTTACATAACATTTTATCATAAGTGACAAAAATGAAAGAAATCACGGAAAGTTCTTGCGAATCACAGAGATTTGCCCTATAGTATTTATGGTAACCAAAGGCTTCTATTTGCCCTGCTTGTCTCATAGACTGGAGCGAGGTGAGTGGACAGCCATGAAAATGCGAAAGGTCTTACATGGAGCACAGGCGTCTCGACCGCATTTCCTGCGTTTGCTGACGCTGTGTGCCTTTTTTGCGGCCGGGATCATTGCCGGACAGCTCATAGGCCCGCCCCTTTTGCAGGATGGCGGCAGTGAACTGACGGAATATTTGCAGGGTTATGCCGGAGTCGCGTCTGAGCTTACAGCCGGACCGCTGTCCGTGCTGCGGGTGCTTGCCGGGTATTTCCGGGTGCCGCTTCTATTACTGCTGCTGGGCTTTTGCACGTTTGGCGCGGTCGTGATCCCTGTGGTGTGCGCGGTGCAGGGCTTTTTGCTGTCCTTTGCCGTCAGCTGCTTTGCGGCGGCGTTCGGTAGCAACGGCCTTATGCTGACGCTGGCGGCCTTCGGTGTTCGCGCTGCCATACTGCTGCCCTGCGTCCTGCTGATCGCCCAGTGGGCTTTTGACCGGACGGTCTGCCGCCTGCAAGGAGAGAAGGCGGCTCCGGGTAATGGGCGAAAACGTCTTTTTGTGTGCTTTGTATTGCTGCTGGTCGGCGCGGTGCTGGAACTGGCTGTCGTGCCAAGGCTGATCGCCTTGGCGCTGGGCAGCGGATCTTGAGAGAGAGGAGGATGCGTATATGGCAGATCATATTGCGGACTATTGCCGCTATCTGACTGCGGAAAAGCATGCCCAGACCAATACGCTGAACTCCTATGCCCGGGATCTGAACCAGTTCCAAAGCTGGCTTTTGAGCGAGGGCGTTACCGATCTGAAAAAGGTCAAGAAGGAAAACGTCGGCAATTACCTGGAATACATGAGCAGTAAAGGGAAATCACCTGCCACCATTACCCGCTCCACTGCCTCGATCCGCTCCTTTTATAACTATCTGATGCAGGCTGGGCTGGTAAAAGCGAATCCGGCCAAAGCGGTGACCGCCGCGAAGGTGGAACGGAAATATCCGGAGATCCTGACCAGCAAGGAGGTAGAGCTGTTTCTGGAGCAGCCCAAGTGCGTGGATGAAAAGGGCTTCCGTGATCATGCCATGCTGGAGCTGCTGTATGCTACCGGCATCCGCGTCTCGGAGCTGATTGGTCTGAACGTGTCGGACGTGAACCTGACAGTGGGCTTTATCCGCTGTACCAGCCACGGCAAGGAGCGCATCATCCCGCTGTACGCTGCGGCCATCAAGGCGCTGCGGGATTATATGGAAAACATTCGCCCCCGCATTATTGCTGACGAGAATGAGCCGGCACTATTCGTCAACATGAACGGCGAACGCATGAGCCGCCAAGGCTTCTGGAAGATCATCAAGTACTATCAGGAGAAGGCGGAGATCAGCAAAGATATCACGCCCCACACCCTGCGCCACAGCTTCGCGGTGCACCTGCTGGAGAACGGCGCAGATTTGCGCTCCATTCAGGAAATGCTGGGACACGCGGATATCTCCTCCACTCAGATCTATACCCATGTGATCCAGAAGCAGCTGAAGGACGTCTATAACAAGGCGCATCCCAGAGCGTAAGCGAATACCGAAAGGGCGGCCAAGGGCCGCCTTTCGTATAAGGTGCGTTTCCGGTACGGATACTGCTATTGTCTGTTTTCCTTGCACGGCAGGGAAAAATGTGGTATACTACTATATTATCAGCATGAGAAAGGAGCACGCTCAATGCGAGTTATCGACCTGGAAAATATCAACAGCGCCATGCGGAATGAGACACAGTTCGTCCTGCGCTGTGAGGAGGTCTTTCACGATAAGATCAGCGCGGCGGCGGCCTCGATCCTGTCCACCCGTCAGGAGCGCCCTGTGGTGGCGCTGACAGGCCCTTCAGGCTCCGGAAAGACCACCACCGCCCTGCGGCTGGAGGACTATCTGAAGAACCTTGGCGTAAAGGTCTGCGTGATCCATATGGATAATTTCTTCCTGCCGCTGGACCGCCGTCCCCCTGAGCTGACGGATTGGGAATCCCCCTATTGCGTGGACGTGGACAGTCTGATCGGCTGCATCAGCCAGCTGATGGACGGCAAAGAGGTGGACATCCCCTGGTATGACTTCAAAAACGGCACCACCGGCGGCTATACGAAGATGCAGGGCTATACCGATGCCGTCATCATCGCCGAGGGCATCCACATGCTCAATCCGTTGATCTTTGATAAGATCCGCGGCGTGGCCAACGGTGTGTATGTGGCGCCCCGTACCCGTATCATCACCAACGACGACAGGATCGTCCGGCCGGAGCAGCTGCGTGTGGCCCGCCGCATGATCCGGGATTACAATACCCGCGGTCATAGTATCGCTGAGACGGTGGAGCGGGCGCAGAGCGTTGACCGGGGCGAGATCAACTATATCCAGCCCCACAAGGGCAACGCCGCCATTCATATCGACACCTTCCACGACTACGAGCCGTGTATCCTGGCCAAATATCTGAACGAGATCCCCTGCTTCCGGGAGGAGATGACACCGGAATTTCTGGAGGATCACGGCCTGACCGACCTGATGAAGGTGGTTCGCGGCGTACCGCCGCTGCACTGCCCCTATGTGCCACAGAACTCTCTGGTGCGCGAATTCGTAGGCGGCAGCTGCTACGAATATTGATCTCAATTCTAAAGGAGTGATATCCATGATCATTACCATTAGCCGTGAATTTGGCAGCGGCGGCCGTGAGCTGGGCAAACGTCTGGCCGAGGCTCTGCACATCCCTTGCTACGACCATCAGATCATCGAGATGATCGCCAAGGAGAACGGCCTGAACGCCGACTATGTGGCCAATGTAGGGGAGAAGTGCATCGAAGCGGCTTACCCCATGACCATCGGCCACCGTCTGGCCATGATGCCTGTTACCGTGATGGATCAGCCTATCCGAGTGGCGGTGGCCCAGCGGCAGCTGCTGGAGAAGTTTGCCCAGCAGGGCGACTGCGTGATCGTGGGTCGCTGCGCCGACGTGATCCTGAAGGACTACCATCCCCTGAACCTGTTCGTCTACGCCGACATGGAC
>CAVHKA010000177.1:0-4206 GCA_963636325.1 Agathobacter sp.
CGCGGATGTGTCGTAACCCATCAAGGCGAAAAGGGCAAAAAGCGCCGGAAAGACACACTGTCAGGCATGTTTGCCCTTGTTAATCGATGGTAAAATACAGAATGATGAAAGGAGTTTTTGCTATGAAAAAGACAACTGCTGTGGTGCTGGCCCTGCTCCTGACATTGGTGGTGCTGGGCACGTTCGTGGCCATCGTGACGGGCTGGGTAAATCCGGTGATCAAGGTCACCAGCTTGCTGCTGGGCTATCTGATGTTCGCTGATCTGGCGGTCATCTGTGATCTGATGGCAGGCGTTTATAAGGCATAAGAAAGCTGACTGCTTATCCATTTATTTTCTCTCTCGACCTCTTCCGAAAGAAAAGCGGCCGTGCATTGCACGGCCGCTTTTCGCGTGGGGGGATGTAAAAAAGCCTCCCTCTGACGAGGCACCCCAGTGCGCACACTGGGGCGTGCACGGCTGAGGTGGCGCGAAGCGCCGGAGGGAGTCGGAGCGTTAAGAAAATATGCCGGTGGCATATTTTTAGCATCCGATCGCGGCGGCTATGCCGCCGCAGCATCTGTCTGGATTTGCATCGCACTATCTTTTGTTCTCTCCCCCAGTCTCGGCTTACGCCGAGCCAGCCCCCTCGTCAGAGGGGGCCTTTGAGACTGTCCCTTACAGCAGCTCCGCAAAGCTGCGGATGCAGCGGTGGCACACCGTCTGCATCTCGTCCCAGGAGACGTGGAAGAATTCGTCGTACACGCCGATGACGGTCATTCCGGCGGCGCGGGCGCTGCGGCAGGCGGCGATGGAGTCGTCAAAGATGGTGCAGTCCGCCGCGTCCACGCCCAGCAGCTCCGCCGTGCGGCGGTAAATGGCGGGCTCCTTCTTGTCCATGCCCAGCTCCTGGGCGAAGTAGATGTGCTCAAAATAAGGCTTCAGGCCCAGATGATCCAGCGCCGCGTGACAGTGGGCCGGGACGCTGGAGGTCAGGACGGCCATCCGCTCTCCGGCGGCTTTGCACTTCTCCAGATAGGCCACCACGCCGGGCTTTACCGGCACGCTGGTGGTATAGAGATCGCCGGCCATCTCCATCCACTCGGCCATGATCTCGTCGGTAGATTCCGGGAGATGGCAGTATTCCTTGGTGAAAACGGCGGCCTTGGGGAACACGGTGTGGGCTACGCCCTCGTAATATTCCCGTGTGTAGGGCAGGCCCCGCTTGGCCAGGAACGCGGTGTCCACGTCCCGCCAGATGCCGTTGGAGTCGATGAGGGTGCCGTCCATGTCAAAAATCAGCATAGGTTTTCTCCTTACAGGTCGGTGGTATAGAAGCGCCAGGGGAAGTCCACGGCTTCCTGGGCGTAGTCGATGCCGATGCGCTTCCCGGTTTGAATGGTGAAGGGGCGGGGCGGCTGGTCGGGCAGGCCCGCGTCGGACAGGGAAGTGCAGAGGAACAGCTCGTCGCCCGTGGTCAGGTCGAGGCCGTTCTGGCGGCGGTCAAGCCCCAGAGCGCGACAGCATTTGCCGGGGCCGTTCAGCAGGTTCTTCCGCTGATAGGCCGTCAGCTGGTCGGGAGCTTTTCCGTATCGCAGGCGGCAGATGGCGTCCAGCCCGTGTACCGGGGCAAGACCCCGCAGCAGCACGGCGGAGGGCTCGCCCTCCGGCTCGGTGACGAAGTTCAGGCAGCAGTGCATGCCGTAGATGAGATAGATGTAGGCATGGCCCGGCGGGCCGAACATGGTGGCGTTGCGGGCGGTCTTATGGTAGCCGTAGGAGTGGGCGGCCTTGTCGATGGCGCCCACATAGGCCTCCGTTTCCGTAATGCGGCACACCAGCAGCTGGCCCTCATACCGCCGCACCAGATAGCAGCCGATGAGATCACGGGCGATATCCACCGTATTTCCCGTATAAAAATTCCGACAAAGTATTGCCATTTTCGCCCTCCGGTGGTATGCTAGTTGAAGTTTTTTATGTATTTTATCACGATTTCTGTGAAATGACAAGAAAAAGGAAGTGTTGCCGCGATGCCTGTGTACAACTATAAAAAGGGCCTGACCGCCATGCTGGGGTGTTTCTTCATTTGGGGGTTCCAGCCGCTGTACTGGTACCTGTGCGGCGAGATGGATACCTTCTTCCTGATGGCCAGCCGTATCGTGTGGGCGGCGGTGTGCTGCGTGCTGATTTTGTGGATGCAGGGCAAGCTGCCCCAGCTGGCGGCGGCCTTCAAGGATAAGCAGGTGATGAAGCGGGAAATCCCGGCGGCGGTGTTCCTGTTCGGCGACTGGATCGTGTACCTGTGGGCGGTGCAGAATGGCCGTGTGCTGGAGTGCTCGCTGGGGTACTACATTCAGCCGCTGGTGGTGTTTGCCTTCGGCGCGGTGATTTTCAAGGAGAAGATCTCGTGGCGGCACTTTGTTATCATCGCTATCGTAGTGGTGGGCATCGTGCTGAGCACCAGCGGCTTCGGCGGCGTGCCCTATGTGACCATCGCGCTGGCTACCATGTTCGCCATCTATGCCGCCATCAAGAAGAGCCTGACCATCGATTCCATCGTCAGCACCACCATGGAGATCATTATGATGGTGCCGGTGGCCATCGTATTCGTGCTGTGCTGCCGCATGGGCGACAACGGTATGGGCAGCCTGACGGTGGTGCGGCAGCTGCTGCTGATAGGCTCCGGCGTGGTGACGGCAGTCCCCATGCTGTTCTACGCCATCGGCGTGCGGAATCTGCCGCTGATGACCACCGGCATCTGCCAGTATCTCAGCCCCACGCTGGCCATCTTCTGCGGCATGATCATGGGCGAGAGCCTGACGAAGGAAAAGCTGGTGAGCTTCTGCTTTATCTGGGCGGGCGTGATCCTGTACACCCTCAACAGCATCTATGAGGAGAAGAAGCGCGGCAAAACGGCGGCGTAAGGAGGAAAGCCATGCATATCACAGTCTATCTGGGCGCCAATGAGGGCAACGACCCGGCGCTGGGCCGGGCAGTCCGCGAGCTGGGACAGTGGATCGGCGGAAACGGCCACACACTGGTCTACGGCGGCTCGGAGAATGGTTTGATGGGCGAGATCGCCAGAAGCGTGCTGGCGTCCGGCGGCAAGGCCATCGGTGTGGAGCCCCAGTTCTTCATCGACGCGGGGTATGAGTACGACGGCCTGACGGAATTGATCGTCACAAAGGACATGGCGGAGCGCAAGGGGAAGATGATCCAGCTGGGCGATGCCTTTATCGCCCTGCCCGGCGGCACCGGAACGCTGGAGGAGATCACGGAGGTCATGTCCAAGGTGTCGCTGAAGCATCTGGACGCGCCGTGCATCCTCTATAACCTGAACGGCTACTATAATGACTTGAAGGCGCTGCTGGCGCATATGATCGAAAAGGGTCTATCCTCGCCGGAGCGGCAGGAGGGGATCTATTTTGCGGAGGATCTTGCCCAGATCCAGGCGATATTGGAGAAATAACAACGAAGCCACGAACCCCGCCGCGGGCATAGCCCGCGGCGGGGTTCGTGGTTGAGGGGTATCTCTGTAGGGGCCGATGCCTACATCGGCCCGTTCGCTGTCCGATAGCGTTCCGGTAAACGGCGGGGCGATGCACCCCAAGGGTACTTGTTCCGCTTCGCTCCACTGCGTGGGCATCGCCCCCTACGCAATATAAGTGGAATCGCAAGATTTCATGCCAGTGATCTTTAGCCCGGAGGCCAGGTCATGTCGCGGCCGCTGAGCACATGGAAGTGCAGGTGCTTCACGGTCTGACCGGCCTGATCGCCGCAGTTGTTGACGATGCGGTAGCTGTCACAGCCCAGCTCCTTGCAGAGTTTGGCGATGACGGTGAAGCAGTGGGCCACCACGGCCTCGTTACTCTCGTCGATGTCGTTGGCGCAGCAGATGTGGGCCTTGGGCACCACCAGAAAATGGGTGGGGGCCTGGGGCTCGATGTCGTAGAAGGCGTAGCACAGCTCGTCCTCATAGAGCTTGTTGCTGGGGATCTCGCCGTCGATGATGGCGCAGAACAGGCAGTCGTTCTTCATAGGTTCGTCTCCTTTCGTTGTATATTATTTTGATATTATCTTATTCCGAGGGGCGTTTCTCTTTTGCCGCCCTCTGTCATGACTGAAGGTCATGACAGAGGGAGAGACAAAAACCACAAGAGGTACGGTAGAACACCGGTCTCTCCCCCAGTCACCTTCGGTGACAGCCCCCTCGTCAGAGGGGGCCTTT
>CAVHKA010000178.1:0-4185 GCA_963636325.1 Agathobacter sp.
AAGCCGGAGGTCATCAGCAGCTGCTTGAACTGCTGGGGGGCCTGGGGCAGGGCGTAGAACTTGCCGGGGTGCTTGCGGGCGGGCACCAGATAGTCGCGGGCGCCCTCGGGGGAGCTGGCGGTCAGGATGGGGGTGGTGATCTCCAGGAAGCCGTGCTCGGTCATGGCGGCGCGGAGGGCGGCCACCACCTGGCAGCGCAGGATGATATTCTGCTTCACGGCGGGGTTGCGCAGATCCAGGAAACGGTACTTGAGACGGGCGGTCTCGTCGGCCTCGCGGCTGCGGTTGATCTCAAAGGGCAGGGAGTTGTAGCGGCAGTGGCCCAGCACCTCGATCTTGCTGGGGACCACCTCCACGTCGCCGGTGTCCTGCTTGGGGTTCTTGCTGGCGCGCTCCCGCACCACGCCCTCCACGGAGATGGTGGACTCCTTGTTGAGGCCGTTGATGATGTTCATCATTTCCTCGGTCTCCACCACCACCTGGGTGGTGCCGTAGAAGTCACGCAGCACCACAAAGGCGAAGTTCTGGCCCACCGTGCGGACGTTTTCCATCCAGCCCACGATCTTCACCTGCTGGCCCACATGTTCCATGCGCAGCTCGTTGCAGGTATGTGTACGCATCTGCATCATACTGTTTTTTCTCCTTTTATGATAATGTTTTGTATAAATTGAAGGGGATATTACGGAGTGTTGTTGGAATGGGGCTCCTTGTTATGCTTTTGTAGGGGCCGACGACTCTGTCGGCCCTGTCGGAAATGGCACGGTCGTCATTAGGGCGGACAGAGTCGTCCGCCCCTACGAACGGTGACAAGTACCTCGTCCCCGCAGGGACGAAACACCCCTCACTCCACGATGACCTTGCCCTTATTGCGGACTTCCAGATCCTCGCGGATCATGACGATGGCGTCGGCTACGGGGAGCTTGGTCTGCGCGCCGGTGGTCATGTTCTTGCAGGACACCATATTGGCGGCGATCTCATCCTCGCCCAGGAACAGGACGTAGGGAACGCCCAGCTTGTCGGCATAGTTCATCTTGGCCTTGAACTTCTTGGGCTCGGTATACAGCTGGGTGCGGATACCGGCGCGGCGCAGGGCGGTGGCGGCGTCGATGGCGGGGGACAGCTCCTCCGTCATGGGCAGCACCAGCACGTCGCAAGGCGCGGTGGGCAGGTCGTTGTTCAGCATCTTCTGCTCGCCCAGCACATAGAACAGGCGGGTCAGGCCGATGGAGATGCCCACGCCGGGCAGCTGCTTGTCGGTATAGTACTCCGCCAGATTGTCGTAGCGGCCGCCGGAGCAGACGGAGCCGATCTCCGGATGATCCAGCAGGGTGGTCTCGTACACCGTGCCGGTGTAGTAGTCCAGGCCCCGGGCGATGGTCAGGTCAACGGCGAAGTTCTCCTCCGGAACGCCGAAGGAGGAGAGGTACTTCACCACAGTCTTCAGCTGGTCGAGACCCTCGTCAAAGACCTCGTTCCGGCCTGCGTAGCCCTCCAGCGCGGTGATGACCTGTGCGTTGTCGCCGGTGATGGCAATGAACTTCAGGATCTCCGTCGCCTGATCGCCGGTCAGGCCCACGTCCTCCGTGAGAAGGATGCGCACCTTCTCGGCGCCGATCTTGTCCAGCTTGTCCACGGTGCGCATGATGTCGCCGGATTTCTCGGTGAGACCCTGCATGGCGTAGAAGCCGTTGAGGATGCGGCGGTTGTTGACCCGGATCTGGAACCGCTTCAATCCCAGCTCGGTAAAGGTCTGGTAGATGATGGCGGGGATCTCCGCCTCGTTGGTGATATCCAGCTTACCGTCGCCGATCACGTCGATGTCGGCCTGATAGAACTCCCGGAAGCGGCCCCGCTGGGCACGCTCCCCCCGATAGACCTTGCCGATCTGATAGCGGCGGAAGGGGAAGCTCAGCTCGTTGTAGTGCAGCGCCACATACTTGGCCAGCGGCACCGTCAGGTCGAACCGCAGGGACAGGTCGGCGTCGCCCTTGGTGAAGCGGTAGATCTGCTTCTCGGTCTCGCCGCCGCCCTTGGCCAGCAGCACCTCGCTGGCCTCGATCAGCGGGGTATCCAACGGGGTAAAGCCGTACAGGCGGTACGTTCCGCGGAGGATGTCCATCATCCGCTCCATCAGCTGCTGGGGCGCGGGCAGCAGCTCCATAAACCCGGATAACGTCCGGGGCTTCATTTTTTCCATGGGGTATCTTCCTCTCTTTATTCTTCGCTTTCCGGGGCGGCTGCCGCTTCGGCAGGCGCCTCCGGCGTTTTTTCCTTATCGAACACATCCAGCGTGTCAATGAGACCATGGAGGTTGCTCTCGACGCTGATGGCGTTGACCTTGTGGGCGTCCTCGCTCTGGGACAGCTCGTTGACCACCGCCTGCCAGATGCGGTCAGCCTCGTCGCCCTTGCGCTTGCCGATCTGATAGCCCAGCACCGTCAGACCCGCCGCCACCACGGCGAACAGCAGACCCAGCTTGGGGAACAGGCAGATCAGCACGCTGCCGATGAACAGGCCCGTAAACGCGCCGATGTCCCGGTACTGGGTGCTGACCCGGCGGAACACGAACTTCTTGTCCCGCAGGCGCTTCATGTGAGCCAGCTCCAGAAAGCTGACGATCACCCGCAGCACGCACAGGCCGCAGACGGGGATCATGTAGTTATAGAGGTTGTCGTACAACCAGTTCAATGCAGTCTGTATCAATGTTTTCTCTCTCCTTGTATGGTGTGGGGTATTATCCTGCCTGTAGGGGCGACCCTTGCGGTCGCCCGATTTGGAGGCTTTACGCGGTCATGCGGGCGACCGCAAGGGTCGCCCCTACGCTGTCATTGCGAGGTGGGTGCAAGCCAAAGGATCACGCCGTAAACGGCTTGGTCTTGGGGTTGACGATGTCGCGCCAGTCCAGATCGCCCCGGGCCAGACCCAGCACCAGCATTTCGGCGGTGGCCACGTTGCTGGCGAAGGGGATGTTGTTCTTGTCGCACAGTTTGGCGATATACAGAATGTCCTCGTGGGTGGTGCGCTTGTTGGGATCGTCGAAGCACAGCACCATGTCGATCTCGTTATAGGCGATGCGGGCCGCGATCTGCTGGCCGCCGCCGTTCTCGAAGGTCAGGAAACGGTGCACGGGCAGGCCGGTGGCCTCCTGCACCTGCTTGCCGGTATTGGCGGTGGCGCACAGGGTATGCTGGGCCAGAATACCGCAGTAGGCGGTGCAGAACTGGACCATCAGCTCTTTGCGGTTGTCGTGTGCGATCAGGGCGATATTCATATGGGTTCACTCCTTATCTTGTATCGTTTACCACCGGGCCCGCAGCAGAGGCGCGCGCTGCCCGGTGATGCGTCTGGCAATGTTTTCATAGGCCCGCTGGCCGTAGTAATTGATGTCCCGTAACGGGATGCCCCGGTTCAGCGCCAGCGGGATGTCGCCGTCCTCGGGAATGACGCCCAGCAGGGGGAGTCCCGCCGTGTCCATGGCGTCGTCGATGGTGGTGTGCAGGGCCTTGAGCATTTTCTTCTGCACCCGGTTCACCACCAGATGCACCTGCCCGGCGGGGAAGCGCCGCAGCTCCATAACGGTGCGTTGGGCGTCCCGCAGCGCGGCGGGGTCGGTGGTGGTGACCACCACCACGCTGTCGGCCACGGCGGTGGCCAGCTGGAAGCCCTGTCCCAGTCCCGCCGGCGCGTCCATCAGGCAGTAGTCGTATCGTTCCCGGATCTCCCGCGCCAGCGTCTGCATGGCGCTCAGGGAGAAGCGGGCGTCCACCGGGGCCAGCGGCGCGGCCAGCAGCGAGAGCTTCGGATACTTCCGGTGGGGGACGGCGGCCTCCGCCAGCGTGCAGCGGCCCTCCAGCACGTCGGAGAAATCCATGGCGGCGCTGTCGGACAGGCCCAGCGCCAGGTCAAGGTTCCGCAGGGTGATGTCGCAGTCCAGCGCCAGGGTGGTGTGGCCCATGGCGGCCAGCGCCAGCGACACGCAGGCGGTAAAGGACGTTTTGCCCGTGCCGCCCTTGCCGGACACCACGGCGATGATCTTGCCCATGAGGGTTCTCCTTTCGTGAGATGATAACAATGAGGTTTTCTATGTCATTCCGAGACAGTGACCGATGTCACTGTCGTGGGAATCCGTTCTTGGCCCCCTCTGAGAGGGGGCTGTCACCGAAGGTGACTGGGGGAGAGAATTTA
>CAVHKA010000179.1:0-3034 GCA_963636325.1 Agathobacter sp.
CAGATGCGGCCGATCTCCCGAATCTGCCGGTCGGTCATGGTCAGGTCGCTGAGCACCACGCGGCCATCCTGGATGCGGCCGGTGATGGCCTTGGCGATGGCGGTGGGCTGCTCGAAGATCTCCTTCAGCATGAAGTGGTCATAGCCGCCCTTTTCCGCCGCGTCCACATCCCAGTCGATGTGGTGATGCTCCTTTTCGATGGGGCGGCGGCGCTCGTCATAGATGCGGATACCGGCGGCGGTGACGATGGCCATCTCGCCGTCGTCCATATACACGATGTCGCGGGTATGGCGCAGCAGGGCCGTCACGTCGGAGGCGATGAAGTTCTCCCCCTCGCCGTAGCCCAGCAGCAGCGGCGCATCCTTCCGGGCGGCGATGATGCGGTCCGGCGTGTCGGCGCACAGGATGCCCAGCGCGTAAGCGCCCTCCACCGCCGACAGCATGCTGGTGACGGCCTCGAACACGTCGCCGCACTGGCGGTAGTACCAGTCCAGCAGCTGGGCCACCACCTCCGTATCCGTCTCGGAGCGGAAGGTATAGCCCCTCTCGGTCAGTTTTTTCTTCAGGATCGCGTAGTTTTCGATGATCCCGTTGTGCACCACCGCGAACAGGCCGCTTTTGCTGACCTGGGGGTGGGCGTTCACGTCGTTAGGCTCGCCGTGGGTGGCCCAGCGGGTATGGCCGACGCCGGTGGTGCCGGGCAGGGCCGCACCCTCCCGCGTCAGGTCGGCCAGCGCCTGCAAACGGCCCTTGGCCTTCCGCACCGCCAGCCCCTCCGGGCCGCACACGGCCACGCCGGAGGAGTCATAGCCCCGGTATTCCAGCCGGCGCAGTCCCTCCAGCAGCAGCGGCGCCGCCTGCTGGGTACCCACATAGCCTACGATTCCACACATAATGTCGTACCTCCTGATACAGATATCAAAAGGACAAACGCGCAGTGATCTGTCATTTTCTTCTCCGGCGGCAGCGGCTTTGTTTTGCGGTCGCCCGCATATTTGTCCGCGGCCTGACGTACCCGGAGGCGGTACGGGAGAGCACCCGCCGAATGTTTCGATACTCTCTCCCCCTCGTCGTCCTGCCTTGCGGCAGGCGCATGGCGCTTGTGTCGGATGTTGTGTCCGAGATCCTCCTTCCTCTCTGCGCTGGGGGCTTTGCCCCCTTATCTACTATATATAAAATCGGCCACGGGTGTGACCGGTTTTATCGCGGTTGGCAATATTTTTTGAAAAAATGTCCATACTCCATGAAAAGGAGTTGATATTGATGATCACCGCGTTTTTCCGCACGGTGCTGCTGTACGGCCTGCTGATCGTGGGCCTGCGGCTGACCGGCAAGCGGCAGATCGGGCAGCTGGAGCCCATCGAATTCGTGCTGATGATGCTGTTGAGCGATCTGGCGTCCGTTCCCATGCAGGACTTCGGCCTGCCACTTTTGCAGGGCGTGATCCCCATCGCCACGCTGCTGGCTCTCAGCACCCTTCTCAGCGGCATCAGCATGCTGAGCGTCCGGTTCCGCTCGCTGGTGTGCGGCGAGCCGACCCTTATCATCCGGGAGGGCGTTTTGCAGCAGGCCGCCATGAAGCGCAGCCGCCTGACGCTGGACGAGGTATTGGAGGAACTGCGGGTGCAGGGCGTCTCGTCGCTGGACGAGGTGAAATACGCCGTGTTGGAGACCAGCGGACAGCTGAGCGTGCTGCTGCGCTCCGACGTGCAGCCAGCCACGCCCCGGCAGATGGGGCTGAATGTGGCCGACGACGTGTTCCTGCCGGTCATCCTCATCGACAACGGGCGGTTGATGGGAAAAAACATGGAAAAGATGGGGCTGGACGAGAAATGGCTGCAAAAGCAGCTGAAAGCCCACAAGGCTCACCGGGTGCAGGACGTGTTCCTCATGACCGTTGACCACGGCGGCACCGTGGTGCTGGCCAAAAAGGAGGCGGTGAAATGAAGGCGCTTCGTGCCGCGATCCTCGTGCTGGTGCTGCTGATGGCGGTCAGCCTTGCCAACAGCGCCTATCTTACCGCCCGGTGCGGCGACTGGACGAATCGCCTGAATGCCGTTACCGCCGCCGCTGAAAGCGGCAGCTGGGACGCGGCGACGCGGGAGATGGCCGCCCTCAGCGCGGACTGGCAGAAAAAGCAGAGCTATCTCCACATCACCTTACAGCATGAAGAGATCAACGAGGCCGACACCCTGCTGCACCAGTGTGCGCTGTTTGTGGACACGCAGGACAACGACTCCCTCTCCGACACGGCGGTGCAGCTGGCGCTGCAATTCGACCGTCTGGCGGAGATGGAGCAGCTGAGTATCAAGAATGTGCTGTAAGGGGCAAAAAAACTTGCGATTTTTCTGCCGTAGGGGCGACCCTTGCGGTCGCCCGCACAAACAATGCCTGTTGCCGGTTCGGGCGGCCGCAAGGGCCGCCCCTACGAAATGATAACGGGGCTTACTTCTCGTTCAGCAGCTTGTTCAGCTCCGACATGAAGGTGTTGATGTCCTTGAACTGACGGTAGACGCTGGCGAAGCGGACATAGGCCACCTCGTCGGCGGCTTTCAGCTTCTCCATGACCTTCTCGCCGATGACCTCGGTGCTGGTCTCACGCTCCAGGGAATTCTGCAGCTCCTGCTCGATCTCGCTGGCCATGCGCTCCATGTCCGCCACGGGGACCGGGCGCTTTTCGCAGGAGCGCTGGATGCCCCGCAGGATCTTGTTCCGGTCGAAGCTCTGGCGGCTGCCATCCTTCTTGATGACCACCATGGGCAGGCTTTCCACCGTTTCATAGGTGGTAAAGCGCTTTTCGCACTTGAGGCACTCGCGGCGGCGGCGGATGCTGCTGCCCTCGTCAGCGGGGCGGGAATCCACCACCTTGCTCTCTTTATATCCGCAATAGGGGCATTTCATATCTCTGTGACCCTCCCATATTCCGGCGAACGGAGCCGCCGGTTATTTGACACACACAGAAATTATATCATAGCCATACAAGATATGGTAGTGTTTTTTTGCGTTTTTTCGCTTTTTGCACCACCGGGCGGGG
>CAVHKA010000179.1:3044-4175 GCA_963636325.1 Agathobacter sp.
CGCCAGAGCGATCTTACACACAATAATCATAATCATTATACCATAGCAATACAAGATGTGGTAGTATTTTTTTCACTTTTTGCACCACCGGGCGGGGACGGGCATAGGATGATGCAGGACGGAAGCGAATGACGCCGGAGGGATGTATAATCCGGCGGCGGGCGGGGGACAATGGAAGTGGCCTGATACATTGGGTACTTCCTACGGGGCCGCTTCTTACCGGCGGCCACGACACGATGCGGAGTGTGAACTTTGTGGATACAACTGTCAAACGCGGAGAGATCTATTACGCCGACCTCAGCCCGGTGGTGGGCAGCGAGCAGGGCGGCGTGCGGCCTGTTCTCATCGTACAGAATGATACCGGCAACCGCCACAGCCCCACGGTGATCGCGGCGGCCATCACCTCGCAGATGGGCAAGGCCAAGCTGCCCACACATATCGAGCTGCAGGCCATGCGCTATGGTCTGCCCAAGGAGTCGGTGATCCTGCTGGAGCAGGTGCGCACGCTGGATAAGCAGCGGCTGCGCCAGCGGATGGGTCAGGTGGACAGCGACGTGATGGAAAAGGTGGACGCCGCCATCGCCGTCAGCTTCGGACTGCCGCAGCCGCGGCTGGTGTAAAACAATCCCCGCATCCGGTGGATGTGGGGATTGTTTCAGTGAAGAGATAAAAGAGTAGGGGCGGCCCTTGCGGCCGCCCGGAATCACAGTCTGATCGACGGGCGGCCGCAAGGGCCGCCCCTACGGATGGCGATCGGTGGTTTATGTGTATGGGTGATGGTCTGTATCGCTCATATCCGCAGGAGCAGCTCCTTCTCCACCACTTCCCCGTTTTGCAGGTACACACGGGGGACCCGCTTGCTGACGGCGCAGGCCAGCTCATAGGGGATGGTACCCGCCAACACCGCCAGATCGTCCACGCGGGCGCGGCGGCCGAACACCTCCACCTCGTCCCCCACCTGCACGCCGGGCAGATCCGTCAGGTCGATCATGGACATATCCATGCAGATGCGGCCCCGCTGGGGCGCCGAACCGTCCGCCGTCATCATGGCGCAGCGGTCGGACAGCACCCGGAAGAAGCCGTCGGCATAGCCGTAGGGCACCACGCCCATGCGGGTGGTGCGGGGCGTGG
>CAVHKA010000180.1:0-4126 GCA_963636325.1 Agathobacter sp.
AAACGTGCGAACACCGCTGAGCTAAAATGTCCTCGAGAGGAAAGCATGGCAGGGTGAAAGGAGAATGAATAATGAGTAATGAAACAAAAAAGCAAATCGCAAAAGCAGCGCCTAATCGTTGGTTAGTATTTTGCATCCTCACTTTTTCTGGTGGTATTGCGTTTAAGCTCTCCAGCATGAAGGATATGTTCTATGTTCCCATGCAGGAATTCATGGGACTGTCGAACACTCAGATCGGCGCGGCCCTGAGCGTATATGGCATCGTTCAGACCATCGGCCTGATTGCAGGTATTTACATCTGTGATATTATTAGTAAGAAGTATATGATCGGCGGTTCGCTGATCGGAATCGGCGTTGTCGGATTTTACATCGCAACCTTCCCCGGCTATTATGGCTTCCTGCTGGCCTTTGGCGTCCTTGCCATTCTGGGCGAGGTGACCTACTGGCCCGTTCTGCTGAAGGCCATTCGCCTTTTGGGTGATGAAAAGACGCAGGGCAGAATGTTCGGCTTCCTGGAAATGGGACGCGGTGTTGTTGACGTGATCGTGGCTTCTTCGGCTCTGGCCGTATTCCGGGCTATGGGCGAGGGCGCCGCAGCTCTGCGCGGCGGATTCATTTTCCTGTCCGTGGTCACTATGGTGGCCGGTGTGCTGTGCCTGATCTTTGTTCCGCACGATGAAAAGTGCGTCGGCGAGGACGGCAAGGAAGTCAACAAGGCAGAGGCCGCTTTCTCCGGTATGATGCAGGCACTGAAGAGTGTTGATATCTGGGCGGTTTCTCTCAACGGCTTTGTTGTGTATTGCATTTATTGCGGCCTGACTTACTTCATCCCCTTCCTCAACAAGATCTATATGCTGCCTGCCACCGCAGTTGGCATGTACGGAATTGTCAACCAGTATGGTCTGAAGATGATCGGCGGCCCCGTTGGCGGCTTTATGTCCGATAAGGTTCATAAGTCCGCAGCCAAGCACATTCGGGTCGGCTTCGTTGTGTGCATTGTGGCAATGGCTGTTTTCCTGATGATCCCCCACGAGGCTCTTGGCCAGAAGGGTATGTGGATGCTGGGCGCTGTCTGCACCCTGACCTTTGGCGCTATCGTGTTTACCATGCGCGCGGTGTTCTTTGCTCCTATGGATGAGGTCAAGGTCCCCCGTGAGATCACCGGCGCGGCTATGAGCATGGCGTCCCTGATCATTTATCTGCCGAACACCTTTGCCTATGTGATGTACGGCAATTTCCTGGATCGCTTCCCCGGCATGACGGGCTTCAGAATCGTGTTCTCCGTGATGATCGGCTGGGCAGTTGTCGGTGTCGGTGTTTCTACGTTCCTGATTCGCAGAATCAAGAAGCACCAGAAAAACGCGTAATTAGGAGGGAAAAAACTATGAAAGATTATCAGGGTTTCAAGAACAACGGAAACTGGTACAAGGGAAACCTCCACAGCCATACAACGGTTTCTGACGGTAAGATGACGCCGGAGCAGTCCGTAGAGGTTTACAAGGAGCATGGATACAATTTTCTGGCGCTCTCTGAGCATGATATTTACACCGACTATCGCAAGCAGTATAATACAGATAATTTCATTATGATCCCCGCCATCGAAGCCAGCGCGATCCTGTATCAGGAAGAAGGCAGCAGCAAGCGGCTGGAGATCCATCATCTGCATGGTATTCTCGGTACCAGCGAGATGCAGAAAAACGCCAAGGCTCCGCTGTTCACCCACATGGAGCACGTTCCCCCGCAGAAGCATTACGGAACCTGGCGCGGCCGGGAGATCTCTCAGGAGATCGCGGATATGCTGCGTGACCGCGGCTGTGTGGTAACATACAATCATCCGATCTGGAGCCGCGTGAC
Source organism: Agathobacter sp. (assembly GCA_963636325.1). GTDB lineage: Bacteria > Bacillota > Clostridia > Oscillospirales > Oscillospiraceae > Vescimonas. The sequence continues at coordinate 1,855 of CAVHKA010000180.1, forward strand.
CGAAGAAGAATTCATTTATACGGAAGGCGTACAGGCTCTGGAGATTTTCAACTACAACACGGTCCTGGAGTCTAACACCGGCTACGATGTCACATATTGGGACCGTATGCTCCGGATGGGAAAGAGGATCAACGGTTTCGCCAGCGACGACAACCATAACGAAGGCTTGTTCGAGGACTCCTGCGGCGGCTGGATCTGCGTGCAGGCTCCCGAGCTGACGCATGACGCGATCATCCAGAACTTCCTGGACGGCAACTACTATTCGTCTGCCGGCCCGGTGATCAAGGATTGGGGCATTAAGGACGGCAAGGCGTGGATCTCCTGCTCTCCCGTCAATCATATCAACTTCGTTGCGGGAAATATCATCAATGACGGCGTAATGGTCCTCGGAAAAGCCTGCGAGGATTCCCTGACTTATGGCGAATATGAGGTCAAGGGTCACGAAGCTTATATTCGTGTCGAAGTTACGGACAAGTACGGCCGGACAGCCTGGACAAATCCGATCTATCTGGATTGGAAATAATCGACTGAAAGGATCATCAATATGGAGCGAATTCAGGAAATACTGACCACGATCGACAATTGGCTGTGGGGGAATTGGCTGCTGTTTGTTTTGCTTGCGGTTGGCATTCTTTATACGGTTATTTCTGGTGGCGTCCAGGTCAGACATTTTAAGTATATCATCAAAAAGACCTTGATCCATCCAATTCGCTACGGTGATAAGGGCACGAATTCGGAAGGAAGCGTGTCATCCTTCCAGGCATTGAATATGGCGCTCGCCTCATGTGTTGGAAGCGGAAATATCGTTGGCGTCGCGACTGCTGTTCTGGCGGGCGGGCTGGGCGCGATCTTCTGGATGTGGGTCGCGGCATTCGTCGGTATGGCTACCAAATATGGCGAGATCATTTTGGGTATGCTGTATCGGCAGAAGGATGACCGCGGAATCTGGATGGGCGGTCCCATGTACTATATCCGGGATGGTCTCCACGCCCCGTGGCTCGCCTTCTTGTGTTCCGTTTTTATGGTGGTTCAGATCATCGGCGGTAACTTTATTCAGTCCAACACCATTGGCGGTGTGGTGGAGGATACCTTCCAGATTCCCCCCATTTACACGGGTATCATCCTGACGGTGCTGATTTTTGTTGTTTCTGCCGGCGGCCTGAAGCGATTCGCGCATGTGGCGCGCAAGGTGGTCCCCTTTATGGCAACGCTCTACATTGCCAGCGGATTGCTGATCATTCTGATCAACATCAAGCAGCTTCCCGGTGTCTTTGCGGATATTTTTGCGGGAGCGTTTGGCCTGAGAGCGGTTAGCGGGGGTGTGCTGGGAAGCATGATCATCGCTATGCAGAAGGGAATCGCCCGCGGCCTCTACTCCAACGAGGCTGGCGAAGGTTCCGCACCTGTGCTGCACTCCGCTGCGGATGTGGAGCACCCTGCCGAGCAGGGAATTGCCGGTGTAACAGAGGTATTCCTGGATACATTTGTCATTTGCACGATCACCGGTTTGGTGCTGGGCGTCACCGGAGTGATCGCTCCCGGGATTTCCGGAAACGTACTGCCGCTGTATGCTTTTGAAAGTGTATGGCCTCCGATGCGGTATGTGCTTGCGGCCAGTCTCCTGCTGTTCTCTACGACCTCCCTGATGAGTCAGTGGTATTTCGGCTTTGTGGGATTGAACTATATGTTTGGGCGCACGGTCGCTGAAAAGTTCAAGTATATCTTCCCGTGCTTCTGCATCTTCGGCGCTACCCTGAAAAGCGATATGGTCTGGACGATTCAGGACATTGCTCTTGGCCTCCTGACCATTCCAAACCTGATCGCCATGATCTTCTTGTGGCCGAAGGTTCGGAAGGCGACGAAGGAATTCTTTGGAACGCCCCGTACATAAACAGGGATATGCCATAGAAATGCGAAATAATTAAACAAAGGCGTGTGCCAGTCGGCACACGCCTTTGTTTGTTTAGGAGACGCTTTATGTCCGGCCCTTGCTTATCCCGGTTTGTTTTTCGATATGTCACTAAAAATCTCATAAACATGGATCAGAGAAATGACCTCGCACAGAAAGCGCTCCGTCAGATTCTTATCCTCCCACCATGTTCTCTGCGGCGTTGCATCATACCCCGCGTCCTGCTCCGCCTCCGCTTTGGCGGCGTGGATGGCCTTCTGAGCGGAGAGCCACCGGCCGTAAGCCCCACCATACAAGTCCCTTTTCAGCTTCCGCAGCGCGGCCTTGTACGCCTTCTCCGCTCCGCTGGGGCCGTTGTAGTTG
>CAVHKA010000181.1:0-4116 GCA_963636325.1 Agathobacter sp.
CACCTGATCCAAGCCTTTCAGCCTGGGGAGGTCACGCCGGAGCAGGCCCATGAGATCGGCATGGAGCTGGCAAGGGAGATCCTGGGCGGCAGGTATGAGTTTGTCCTGACCACCCACACAGACCGGGATCACGTCCATAACCACCTGATTTTCAATGCCGTCAGCTTTGCGGATCACAAGCACTACCATTCCAACAAGCGCAGCTATCACTTCATCCGCCGCACCTCAGACCGGATCTGCAAGGAGCACGGCCTGTCCGTCATCGTTCCCGGCCAGGACAGGGGCAAAAGCTACATCGAGCATCAGGCGGAGCGGACCGGCACCAGCTATAAGGCGAAGCTGCGCGCCGCCATCGACCGGCTGCTGCCCGGCTGCCATGATTTAGAGGAGCTGCTGGTGCGGTTGCAGCGGGAGGGCTACGAGCTCAAGCGGGGCAAGTACATTTCCGCCAGAGCGCCGGGACAGGAGCGGTTCACAAGGCTAAAGACCCTGGGCGCGGACTACGCCGAGGACGCCCTGACCGCACGGATGGCCGGACGCGCCAGACCCTCCCGCCAACCGAAGCACCAGAGCGGAAAGATCAGCCTGCTCATAGATATCCAGAACAACATCAAGGCCCAGCAGAGCGCGGGCTACCGCCATTGGGCGACCATCGAGAATCTGAAACGCATCGCCGAGACCAGCAACTTCCTGACGGAGCATGGCATCGGCAGCATGGAGGAGCTGACGGAGCGCTGCGAGGCGGCGTCCGCCTCCGCCGCCCGGCTGAAAGCGGAGCTGCGGGAGACCGGGGCGCGGATCGAGGAGCTGACGCTGAAAATAAAGCACGTCGCCGCCTATCGTCAGCTCAAGCCCATCTATGACCGCTATCAGGCGTCGAAGGACAAGGAGAAGTTCCTGCGTGGCTATGAGCGGGAGATCATTCTCTTTGAGGCCGCCGCCAGGGAGTGTAAGCGTCTGGGCGCCGTACCCCTGCCGTCCGCGGAGCGGATGCAGGCGGAAATGGACGCGCTCACCGCCCGGAGGGCGGCGCTGACCGCCGAGCGTCAGAAGGCGCGGCGGGAGGAGCAGGACTACGCCGCCGTGCGCCGGAACGTGGAGGAGTTCCTGTCCCCGCCCCGGCAGGCGCCGGCACGGCAGAAGGATATGGAGCTGGAATGACCCCTGGGACAAACTTTTTGCCGCGATCTGCGTTTTCCCCTGGGCTTTTGCCGAAACGTCAGATATAATGAAGATACAAACGATTTTGAAGGAGGCGAACCCCATGACAAGAGGCGAGGCCTTAAAAGACTTTTTCCGCAAGACCATCCTGCCGGTGGCGTCGGCCGCGCTGCTGTACTGCATCTTCCGCTCCGCCTGCGTAAAGAACGGGGAGCTGGATTATCTCTGGCTCTGGATCCTCTGCGGGCTGCCGTTTGGGATCTGGCGGCTGCGGCTCTGGATCATACCGGGCGGCGGCTCTCTGGGCGGCGGGATCGCCCTGTTCCTTCTGAACTTCGTCTTTGCCGGCCTTATCGGCGGCTGCGTCCTTGTCTGGCGGCTGCTGGTGGCGGCGTGGTATGTGCCGCTGACGCTGTACCGCCTGCTGACGGCGGGCTGTGCGTGTATCATCACCGAGGATTAGGCCCGCGCTATGGAACTATGGAAAACGGCCGCTTTGCCGATGGAAAAGCCATTCACCGCCTGATGGAAAAGGACAGGCCTTTCCCACAGGACGGCAAACCGCTTTCCCACAGCGCCGCCCGGCTTGGCCGTTTGCCCACAGTCCCACAGCGCCTACGACTGCTGCTGCCGCAAAAATCGTGTTCCTTTATAGAAAAAATCATCATTTCATGGTAAAATGGGGATGACCCATCGAAGGAGGGAAAAGCCCATGGACGAAAATAACTCCATCCAGCTTTTTGAAGATAGAAAGATCCGTACCGCCTGGGACGAGGAAAAGGAAGAATGGTATTTCTCCGTGCAGGACGTTGTGGCGGTCCTGTCGGAAAGCACCGATCCCAAGCAGTACATCAAGAAGATGCGCGCCCGCGATCCGCAGTTGTCGGCCAACTGGGGTACAATTTGTACCCCGGTTCAAATGCTCGCCGCGGACGGCAAACAGAGAAAGGTGCAGGCCGCCAATACCGAGGGCATCCTGCGCATCATCCAGTCCATCCCGTCGCCCAAGGCAGAGCCGTTCAAGCGCTGGCTGGCACAGGTCGGCCGGGAGCGCATCGAGGAGACCATCGACCCGGAGCAGGCCATCGACCGGGCACTGGAGACCTACCAGAAGAAGGGCTATGACGCCGACTGGATCCACCAGCGCATCCTCTCCATCCGCGTCCGCAACGAGCTCACCGCCGAATGGCAGGCGCGGGGCGTGGAGCAGGGCCGGGAATACGCCATCCTCACCGACGAGATCACAAAGGCCTGGTCCGGCATGACCACCCGGCAATACAAAAACCTGAAAGGTCTCAAAAAGGAAAACCTCCGGGACAACATGAGCACATTGGAGATCGTGCTGAACATGCTGGCCGAAACCACGACCACGGAGCTTTCCAAGGCCCACCGGCCGGAGGGCTTTGAGGAAAGCCGGATCGTCGCCCGGCGCGGCGGCAAGGTGGCGGGAGACGCGCGGCGCGCCATCGAAGCGGACACCGGGCGGCCCGCCGTCACAGCGGAGAACGCCGCCCAGCTCAACGCCGTGGTGACGGATGTGATCCAGGGCGTGGCGGAAGCGGACAAGCCCAACGAGGACGAGAAATAAGCAAAAAAAGAAGCGGGGACGCAGCCAACGGATATACCGAAGGCCGCGTCCCCGCTTTTGCTATGGGCGCGCATGGGAAAGTGTCGAAAACCGCTGCTTTCTCGCCGCAGGAGCGCGGAGAAAAGCGCGGATGGGAAATCATAAGGGCATGGTCTGAAAACGCCGCCACGGAGGACTATTTTGCCCGTTTCCCACCCTTATCCACGCCTTTTTTCACGCGCTGGGACTGGAAGTGGGGGCAGTCCAACACCACCGCCCGGAAGCTCTGCTTGCAGGGATGGACACAGCCCTTGCAGAGCCGGTTGTACTGCCGCCTGCCGTTCTCCCCCAGGAAGAAGGCCCATTCCAGCCGCCACTTCACGCCCCGGCTCATCGTTCCCCCAGCTCCGGGGGCTTCTTCTCCGGGGCAGGCCTGGGCTGCTGCTTCGCGCACTCCTGCTTTGCCGCCGCCAGCCGTTCCCGGATGGAGGGCTTTTTCTCCGGCTGCGTCCGCTCCGCGTGCTCCCTGGCCTTTTCCAGCTCCTCGCCCCGTCTGCCGTTGTTGATAACGCCGTCGATCATGCCGTAGTCGTCCTCCAGCGTCATTTCAGCGGTACGGAGGGGATTGTCCTTTTCCGGCGCATCAGCTCTGACCGCATACGCCTGGGTCCCATTTGCCATAATGAGATATTTTCCATCCTCAGAGGCGTGATGAAAACCGTATCCGTCCGCCTCCATCTGCTCCCTTGTCATGCCGCAGAGATAGAAGCTGCCCCTGGGCGTCTGGATGCGCTCGGTGATCTCGCGGCTTTTCTGCGCCGGCTGCAAAAACTCCGGCACTTCGGAAAAGCCCGCGCGGTCGCAGTAATGGGCGGTGTCCTTCCCGTCCTGATGCAGCACCACGATATCCGATACCGACAGAGAGTGCCCCGTGAAGTCTGCCGGGCGATCCACATTGAACCGGGTATAAATGCTTTCAAGGTTGTCCTTTGCCGTCAGCGGCGCTTCATAGACCAGCTCATAGTTTTCCGGCTTCACGGAAAGGCCGTTGCGGTGGATGCTGTCCAGCGGCTCAAAGCGATAATCCAGCGTTTCATTGCCGCCCTTGAGCTGGTAGATGGAGAAGCTGCCCACCGGCTCGCCCTGCGCCGCACGCGCCTGCTCCACGATAGCAGCGGGGGTCTGCGCATAGGCGGCCGCCTCCGCCGCGTACTCCCGTTCCGCTCTTTCCGCGAAGGCCAACATTTCATCCACACGGGATTTAGCCGGGTCCTCCAAAGCTGCCTTGACCTCCGCCGGGTCAAAATCAAGAAATTCCTCATAGCCCGTGGCGTCCTTGAACTTTTCAATCTCCGAAGGAAGATAGTCCTCCTGCGTCTGCCCCAGTG
>CAVHKA010000182.1:0-4043 GCA_963636325.1 Agathobacter sp.
AGATCGTCACCTTCGGCACCATGGCCGCCCGGGGCGCCATCCGGGATGTGGGCCGTGCCCTGAACATGACCTATGCCGAGGTGGACGTTGTGGCCAAGCTGGTGCCCTCCGGCCCCGGCGCGCTGCATATCACGCTGGATGATTCCCTGCGGCTCAGCAAGCAGCTGTCCGACCTCTACGAAGCCGACGAGCGGGTGAAGCGACTCATCGACATGGCCAAGGCGCTGGAGGGCATGCCACGCCACGCCTCTACCCATGCCGCTGGTGTGGTCATCACCCGCCTGCCGGTGTATGAATATGTGCCGCTGGCCCGGAATGACGAGTCCATCGTCTGCCAGTACAACATGATCACGTTGGAGGAGCTGGGCCTGCTGAAAATGGACTTCCTGGGCCTGCGGAACCTGACGGTGCTGGACGACGCGGTGAAGATGGTACGCCGCCACACCCCGGACTTCGATCTGGAGAAGATCCCCATGGACGATCCGGAGGTGTTCCGGATGCTGACGGAGGGCCGTACCTCCGGCGTGTTCCAGATGGAGTCCACCGGCATGACCGGCGTGTGCCTGGGCCTGAAGCCCCAGTCCATCGAGGATATCACCGCCATCATCGCCCTGTACCGCCCCGGCCCCATGGAATCCATCCCCCGGTTCATCGCCTGCAAGCACGATCCCAAGCTGGTGACCTATAGGCATCCGGCATTGAAGCCCATCCTGTCGGGTACCTATGGCTGCATCGTCTATCAGGAGCAGGTCATCAAGATCTTCCAGGAGCTGGCAGGCTACTCGCTGGGTCAGGCGGACATGGTGCGCCGCGCCATGTCCAAGAAGAAGGCCAAGGACGTGGAACGGGAGCGGGAGGCCTTCCTCCACGGCGACGCCGCCCGGAATATCAAGGGCTGCGTGGCCAACGGCATCCCGGAGAAAACGGCCCAGGCCATCTATGACGAGATCTACGACTTCGCCAACTACGCTTTCAACAAGGCCCACGCCGTCAGCTACGCGGTGGTGGCCTATCAGACGGCGTATTTCAAGTGTCACTATACCCGCGAATATATGGCGGCGCTGCTGACCTCGGTGCTGGACAACTCCGACAAAGTGGCGGAGTATATCGCTGAGTGCCGGGAGTGCGGCATCGCCCTGCTGCCGCCGGACGTGAACCGCTCCTACGACGGCTTCACCGTGGAGGAGGGCGGCATCCGCTTCGGCCTTGTGGCCATCAAGAACATCGGCCGGGGCTTCATTCAGGCGCTGATGCGCGAGCGGGACAAGAGCGGCCCCTTCGCCTCCTTCCAGGACTTCTGCGAGCGGATGTTCGACTGCGGCGATATGAACAAGCGGGCGGTGGAGAACCTGATCCGCGCGGGCGCTTTCGATACCATGGGGGCCTACCGCTCCCAGCTGATCCAGGTGTACGAGAAGGTGCTGGATGCCATCGCCAACAGCCGAAAGGTGAACGTGGAGGGCCAGCTGGACATGTTCGGCATGGGCGGCGGAAGCGATACCCAGGCCGCGTCCATCCACCTGCCCGACCTGCCGGAGTATACCGCTACCGAGCGGATGTTCATGGAGAAGGAGACCACGGGCCTGTACCTCAGCGGCCACCCCATGAACGACTACCGGGGCGCGGCCCGTGCCGCCGGTGCGGTGCCCATCCACGATATTCTGGAGAACTTTGCCGCCGAGGGCGGCCCTACCCGCTATGCCGACGGGCAGAACGTCACCATCGCGGGCATCGTCACCTCCAACCGTACCCGCACCACCAAGAACAACACCCTCATGGCCTATGTGGTGGTGGAGGACGAGGTGTCCTCCATGGAGCTGCTATGCTTCAGCCGCACCATCGAGCAGTGCGGCAGCTATATGGCCGTCAATACCCCAGTGGTGGTGAAGGGCCGGTTGTCGGTGCGGGACGAAAAGCCGCCCCAGATCATGTGCGACACCATCTATCCGCTGGACACCAAGGCCGTCCCCGCCGCGCCGGAGCCACCCAAAGAGAAAAAGGCGGCCACCATCTTCCTGCGCTTCCCCAGCATGGACAGCGTGGCCTTCCGCCATATCCGGCTGGTCATGACCATGTTCGAGGGGGAGACCCCCGTGAAGATCCGTCTGGCCGACACGGGAAAGCTGCTGGCGGGCAAATGCCTGAACCACCCGGCCCTGCTCTCGGAGTGCCGCCAGTGGCTGGGGGAGGAGAATGTGGTGGTGCGGGAGCGTTGACAAATTTCCGAAAATTCCGTATCATAAACGAAGAAGGGAGCGTGATGACATGAGCGTCGGATTCATCCGCGACAAGCTGGAGATCAAGTTTCTGATCCTGTATGTGGCCGCCGGTGTGGCGGAGCCTATGCCCCTGAGCGATATCCAGGCTCTTACCATGATCGACGACGGCATCGACTATTTCGACTTCTCCCAGTGCCTCAGCGAGCTGGTCAAGACCGATCATCTGCGCATCAATGCCGAGCAGAAGTACGCCATTACGCCCAAGGGCCTGAAAAACAGCGAGATCTGCCAGTCCAGCCTGCCCTATTCCGTCCGCATGAAGGCCGACCGGCTCATCGCCGCCCACCGGCAGGAGCTGATCCGCCGTGCGCAGGTACGCGCCCAGGTGGAGCGCCGGGAGAACGGCACCTACACCGTGGAGCTGAGTCTCAGCGACGATGTGGACAACGTGATGCGCCTGCAATTGATGGTGGCCACCCAGGAGATGGCCGACGATCTGGCCCAGCGCTTCAAAAAGAACCCGGAGCAGGTCTATTCCCAGCTGGTCACCGCCCTGTACGGGGGATGAAATAGCAGGCGCACCGCCGACAGAACCCCGTAGGGCGGGGTGCCCTCACCCCGCCGACCGATACCGCGGCAGCCATCCGTAGGGATCGGCGTCCTCGACGGCCCGCCGTATGACGCAAAAATGTATCGTTCACCGCTGCGGGGCGATGCCCCACCTTAATGGCCCCCTCTGACGAGGGGGCTGGCTCGGCGTAAGCCGAGACTGGGGGAGAGATCGGGAGTTCACCGTAACCCTTGCGCTGTCTCTCCCTCCGTCATGACCTTCGGTCATACCACCTCAGCTGTGCACGCCCCAGTGTGCGCACTGGGGTGCCTCGTCAGAGGGAGGCAAAGAGCAATCGTCTCTATAACTGGCTGCCGATAAAACACCGTGAGGTTGCCCCGAAGCATTGCCCCAACTGCGGCCACGAATTGGAAGAACCATAACATACAGAAAAGCCCACCCCGCACGGGGTGGGCTTTTTTCAGGAAATCCTGACGTGGCTGAGAATATGATATTGTCCAAGCATGGCCTCCGTCGGCAACTCCACCGTCACGGTGTACAGTCCGCCGTCCCAGCCCTCATAGGTCAGGGCTACGCGGTCCTCTGCCATGTCGGCGGAGAGGAACTCCACGGCCATCACGTTGGTGTCCCCGTGGCAGAGATAGCAGCAGTCGGTTTCCTCACGGTAAATGAACTGCTCCAGATTCTTTTTGCGGGTCTCGTCCAGCGTCAGACCAAAGACCTCCGTCAGTGCTCCGTCCATCTCCTGCGGAGAAATGACCACCACATCGGTGCCGGGGTCGCCCAGCTGGTATTGAACGTAGTCGTATTCCTCTTGGGTGGGCTGACGGCTGCCGCCGTTATAGAACATCTGGTAAAGATCCACGTCACGGGGATCGTCATAGGTGCTGGTCAGCGCCTGGGCGTACCAGCTGCCCGGCCGGAACAGCGCCCAGCCCAGCTCCTTGGCCAGCGCGGGGTCGGCAAAGCGGCTTTCACCGTCAGTGCCGCCGTCGGAGAAGCAGGCCCATACCACATAGGCGTCGCCGTGCAGACCGGTCAGCCTTGCGGGGTCCGCGGTGATCTGCTCCGGCAGCGGGACCACAAGGCCTTCAGCAGCGTCGCTGCGGGCCGCGTAGCCCACGCAGTACAGCTCTCCCGCGGTGACGGGGATGCTGCCGGAGGTGACAGGGCCGGAGGACACATAGGAGTATCCGGCCTCATTATCTACGGGCAGACACTTTTTCAGCTCGTCCAGCGGCGCGATGGTCAAG
>CAVHKA010000183.1:0-4026 GCA_963636325.1 Agathobacter sp.
ACGACTAAAACGCCAGCTCTCGCATAACGAGAACTGGCGTTCTTTGACAGGCTGAACAGAAAGTGCCAGCCCGATCGGGCTGGCACTTTCTGTTTGTCCGGAAGGGCCTCCGGCAGGGTATTTCCCAACGCACCGAAGGTATCACTCATTCCATACATCTAGCACTATTGCACAAAAATATTTTCAAATTTTTGTAAGTTTTTATTGCATTTCTTACACCGACCTGCTAAGATGAAACTATAAGAGGAGAGGGCGGCGCGCCCTTGACAACCAAAGGAAAAGCAGGAGGTTTTGTGTTATGAGTTATCCCACCACCGGCCATGAGGTCTATGTGAGCCTGAACCTGTCCAACACCATGCTGACCGGCATCGGCAAGGGCACCATCACCCGCGAGGAAGTGTCCGTGGATTACCTGAAGGAGCTGTTTGCCCGTCACGGCGTTATCGTCTCCGCCAAGCCGGAGCAGGCACGTCTGCTGAATCTGGTCAACGAGCAGTACGATCTGGGGCTGGAGATCCCCGAAAAGCTGAAGCTGTTCCAGCTGAGCGAGCAGCACCGCCGTCTGGTGGTCATCAACGTCAGCGGCCTGCGCCGCAGCGGCGGCTCCCTGCTGTCCTCCTATACCGAGGAGGAGTTTGCCGAGGCCACCTTCTCCTTCGTGAAGTACTATGTCCAGAGCGAGCATTACGACGAGCTGAAGGCCCGCGTCCAGAAGCTGGAGTTCGAGCTGGAGCAGGAGCTGGCCTGGCGCAACCGCACCGACGAGGAGCAGGTGTAAACGATTCTGGCGCAAAATCTGTGGGGACGGCGGAAGCCGTCCCCTTGGTTTTGTTAAGAGTTGAAGGGATCGTTTATCAAAGGCCCCCTTGTGTAAAGGGGGCTGTCAGCCGTAAGGCTGACTGGGGGATTGTCGGGGCGTTAAGAAAACATGCCGGTGGCATGTTTTTAGTCCCGATCTCGGCGGCTATGCCGCCGTAGCTGACACCTCAGCTGTGCACGCCCCAGTGTGCGCACTGGGGTGCCTCTCAGAGGGAGGCTTTGGTTTGTGGCCCTACCGCGCGGTGGATGCATACTCCTTATCCTGTCATTCCGAGCCAGTGCTCACACTGGCGTGGGAATCCGTATTCTTCATTATTGAAAAGGAAACAGATTGCCGCGTCGGCCCGTTGGGCCTCCTCGCAATGACATGGAAAAACTGCGCAAATATTGTCAGGGGGGGCAGAGTCGCCCGCCCCTACAACCGCCTATCGGTAGAAATTTCGTAGGGGGCGGCGTCCCCGACGCCCCGCATGTTAAAACAGATCATTGTACGCGGCGGGGCACATGGGCCCCGCCCTACAGGGCTTTGCCGTGCTTCCGTAGGGCGGGCCCCGCGTGGCCCGCCGCACACAAACAACCCGCTAAATTCCTGCAACAAATTTCCCCCGTTCCGCGTATCCACTGTGAAAGGAGGTGGTCACTGTGGACCCTTTGCTGCGTACGGGCAAAGACCTTGAGGACATCTATCAGCGCCATGTGGACATGCTGTACCGCGTGGCCTATTCCTTCATGAAAAATGGCGCGGACGCGGAGGACATGGTGCAGGAGACCTTCCTTCGGCTGATGCGCAGCGGCACGGTGTTTGGATCGGCCCAACACGAAAAGGCGTGGCTGATCGTGACCGTGTCCAACCTGTGCAAAAGCGCGCTGCGCAGTCCGTGGCGGCGGCGGGAGGATCTTGACGCCCTCAGCGAGCAGCCCACCACGGAGGACGCGGCCCCGGACGAGACGCTGCAGGCGGTGCTGGACCTGCCGGATGACTACAAATTACCGGTCTATCTCTATTACTACGAGGGCTATCCCACCGCCGACATCGCCCGGATGCTGAAGGTGGCTCCGGCCACCGTCCGAAGCCGACTGAACCGCGCCAGAAAGAAACTGAAATTGACCTTGGGAGGTGATCTCCAATGACGGGTAACGACATTTACCGGGCCTACGACGACCTGCGGCCTGACGATGCGGCCAAAGAGCGGATGCTGCGGAATATTCAGGCCGAATGTTCCCGGAGGACGATCCGAAAGCGGCCCTTTCGGGGCACGCTGATCCTTGCGGCGGCGCTGGTGCTGGTGCTGGCGCTGGTCACCACCGGCTTTGCCACCGAGTGGTTCGGCCTTGCCAGTCTGGGCCAGCGGCAGGAGCCGTCAGACTGGTGCAGCGGCCAGGACACGCTGCTGAGCTTGCAGGGTCTGGCGGACAGTCCCGCCTGTCAGGCGGCCAAGGCCTGGGGCGACTGGTGCGCCGCCTACGAGCCTGACCCCAACGACATCATCACGCCGGACGTGCCGTACCTCTACTACGGCTGCCGCACGGAGGAAATGATCCAAAAGTTGGACGCGCTGGCGGCGGAGTACGGCCTGTCCCTGCTGCCGGGTGAGGCATTGTTCCCGGAGGACGAGGCGGCGCTGCTGGCCAATGAGGGGCTGTCCGCCCCGCTGCGGCAGGACACGGCGCGCGTGGAAAACCGCTATGAAGCCGCCTACGGATACAGCGACGGCACCTTTGTCATGGACGGCACGGTGACCTTTACCGACGGCACATGGCTGACGGAGCCGGTACCCTATAAGCTGTTCCGCACCATGAAAACGACGCTGACCACCGGGGAGCTGGATCTGGGTGATCTGGTGGTGTTCCCCTATGAGGACTGGCCCTATGGCACGCTGCTGCTGGCGCTGGGCAATGACCGGGCGCTGATCGTGGCCGATCAGCCGGACGCCTTTGTGGTGGTGGAGGTGCTGGGTACCTATTACGGCGACGTGGCGGACGGCGAGGTCCACATGACCCGCGGCCACATTCAGGCCATTGCCGACAGCTTCGCCTTTGACCGGATGGACGCGAGCAAGTGAAAAGATAAAAGAGAAAAGTGAAGAGAAGCGGTATGCCGCCTTGGCGGCATGAATAAAAAGGGTACGGTAGGGCTCCGTAGGGGCCGATGCCCACATCGGCCCGCATGATAAACGGACAGGTTACGGTAGAAATGCGTAGGGGCGGGGCTCTGCCCCGCCCACACGATGAACGCAGAAACTGGCAATAGGACTTTGTAGGGGCGACCCTTGCGGTCGCCCAAAATACCGGATTTATTGTGCGGGCGGCCGCAAGGGCCGCCCCTACAACGGCAGACTATACCCAGTGCGTCCACGGGCGGGGCGATGTGGGTATCGCCCTCTACGAAATCACCCCAATACCCTCTTCTCTGCAAAAAAAGAAAGCCTGCGCCGCAGGCTTTCTTTTTTTGCTCTTTTATTCCTTCACCTCGTTGAACACATCCGCCATGTCCCTGTCGTACATGAGCTGGAGCATCCGGGTGACCATGTTGCTGTAACCCCACTCGTTGTCGTACCAGGCGATCAGCTTCACGAAGTCCTGATCCAGCATGATGCCGGCGGTCTCGTCAAATACGCAGGGGCAGGGATTGGCGATCATATCGGTGGACACCACCTGATCCCGGGTATAGCCGATGATGCCCTTCATATACGTCTCGGAGGCGTGGAGGATCTCATAGCAGATATCGGCGTAGGAGGCGCTGGTGCTGAGACGGGCGGTCAGATCCACCACGGACACGTCGGCGGTGGGCACACGGAAGGCCATGCCGGTCATCTTGCCCTTCAGGGAGGGGATCACCCGGCCCACGGCCTTGGCCGCGCCGGTGGAGGTGGGGATGATGTTGTTGAGGATGGAACGGCCGGTGCGCCAGTCGCTGCCGCCGCGGGAGTCCACGGCCTTCTGCTTGGCGGTGGAGGCGTGGATGGTGGACATAAGGGACTGCTCGATGCCGAAGGTCTTATGGATGACGTAGGCCAGGGGGGCCAGGCAGTTGGTGGTGCAGCTGGCGTTGGAGATGACCTTCATGTCGGGACGGTACTCGTCGCTGTTGACGCCGTAGACAAAGGTGGGGGTGGCGTCGTCCTTGGCGGGGGCGGTGAGAATGACCTTCTTGGCGCCGCCCTTGAAGTGGCGGCTGGCCTTGTCGGTGGTGTTGTTGGCGCCGGT
>CAVHKA010000184.1:0-4024 GCA_963636325.1 Agathobacter sp.
AGGAGTTGTATTTTCCGGCGACATATGCTATACTGGTATATTGATATAATAGGTATATTGTAGGCATTTGCTTTTTTAAGGAGGTCTTTTATCATGAAGATCGTGGTTTTGTCCGGCGGTTTCTGCACCGAACGCCATGTGGGACTGGTCAGCGGCAGCGGCGTGTGCCGTGCCCTGCGGGAAAAGGGCCATCAGGCCATTTTTGTGGATATGTTCATGGGGCTGGAAAACTACCATGGCAAACTGGAGGACATCTTTGACGCGCCCGACGGTCTGCTGGAAAAGGTGGCCATTGAGGAAACGGCTCCCGATCTGGAGGCTGTCCGGGCCGCGCGGCAGGACAAGAGCCCTTCCCTGCTGGGTAAGGACGTGCTGAAGGTCTGCGCCATGGCCGACGTGGTATTTCTGGCCATGCACGGCGCCAACGGCGAGGATGGCCGTATTCAGGCGGCGCTGGATCTGGTGGGCGTGCCCTATACCGGCTCCGGCTATCTGGGCAGCGCCATGGCCATGGACAAGGCCGTCACCAAACGGATGATGGACTCTCTGGGCATCCGCACCGCCCCGTGGGTGGACGTACATTATACCAAGGACGACATTCCCCGTCTGACACAGGAGCTGATGGTGCCCTGCGCGGTGAAGATGGTCAACGGCGGCAGCTCTATCGGCATGGCCCTGCCCGACACCCGGGAGGAGTTGGAAAAGGCCCTCTATGACCTGCTGCCCTACGGCGGCCATGTGGTGGTGGAAAAGAAGATCAAGGGCCGCGAGATCCAGATCGCCGTGCTGGGCGACACCTATCTGCCCGCCGTGGAGATCATCCCCAAGGGCGAATATTTCGACTATGTGTGCAAGTATCAGAAGGGCGGCGCGGAAGAGATCTGCCCCGCGCCCATCTCCGACGAGGAGTGGCGTCAGGTGGGCGAGATGGCCCTGAAGCTCCATCAGGGGCTGGGTCTGGCCGTCTACTCCCGCAGCGACTTTCTGCTGGACGCCGAGGGCAAGGCATGGTGCCTTGAGATCAACACCCTGCCGGGCATGACCCCCACCAGCCTTGTGCCGCAGGAAGCTGCGCAGGTGGGCCTCAGCTACGCCGACCTGTGCGAGAAGATCGTACTGGATTCCATCGAGGCCAGAAAGGCGGAATACAGATGACCGGCTGTACTGTAAAGCAGCTGTGCGCCGCCGTGGGCGGCACGCTGCTGCAGGAAAGCGGCGCGGTGGTGACGGAGGTCTCCACCGACAGCCGCAGCATCCCCGCCGGGGCGCTGTTCGTCCCGCTGGTGGGCGAACGGTTCGACGGCCACGACTATCTGGACGCGGCGCTGGAGAGCGGCGCGGCAGGCTGCCTGACGGCCAGAAAGCCCGCTTCCCTGCTGCCGGATAAATTCTATATTCAGGTATCCGACACGCTGGAGGCCCTGAAAGCCCTGGCCGCGTGGTATCGGGCAAAGTTTGACATCCCCATGGTGCAGGTCACCGGCAGCGCCGGAAAGACCACCACCAAGGAGATGATCGCCGCCGTCCTGAGCCAGCGTTTTTCCACGCTGAAAACCCAGGCCAACTTCAACAACGCCATCGGCACGCCCATGACGCTGCTGAACCTCGGCCCAGCCCATCAGGCCGCCGTCATTGAGACCGGCATGAACCACTTCGGTGAGATCCGCTATCTGGGCGAGATGGTACGCCCCACCGTAGCCGTTATCACCAACGTGGGCGACGCCCATATCGAAAACCTGGGCGGCACACGGCAGGGCATCCTGCAGGCCAAGTGCGAGATCTTCGAGAATTTGCAGCCAAGCGGTCTCGCCGTACTGAACGGCGACGATGAACTGCTGTCCGGTCTGGCGCTGCCCTTTGAGACGGTGCTGTGCGGCCGACATGAGCGCTGCGGCGTCCGTATCACCAACGTGGCCGAACACGGCATCGAGGGCGTCACCTGCACCGTCACCACAAGTCGGGATGTGTACGAGATATCCATCCCCTCCCCCGGCGCGTATATGATCTATCCCGCCGCCATGGCCATCGCCATCGGCGAGCATCTGGGCCTGACCAAAGCGGAGCTGCTGTCCGGCATCGCCGCCTACCGTCCCGTAGGCAGCCGGATGCATCTGGTACGGTGCGGCAGCGGCCGCATCATCATCGACGACTGCTATAACGCCAACCCCCAGGCCATGGCGGAGGCATTGCGTATTCTGGCCCAGACGGAGCATCCCCGCCGCATGGCGGTGCTGGGCGACATGGGTGAGCTGGGCGATCTGACGGAGCAGGCCCACCGGGATATGGGCGACCTGACCCGAACGCTGGGCCTGGACACCGTGGTGGCCGTCGGCCCCAAGGCCAAGGCCATTCAGGACGCCAACCCCGACGCCCTGTGGTTCCCCACGGTGGCGGAAGCCCTGAGCGCTATCCGGGCGGCGTTCACCGCCGGAACGGCGGTACTGGTGAAGGCGTCTCACGCCATGCATTTCACCGATATTGTAAAGGATCTGGAATCAACAGAGTAAATTTTTATGGTAGACATTTCTGTGAAGGACGTGGTAAAGTCCTTCGACCTGGAAAAGAAAATACTGGACGGCATCACCTTTCAGGTGGACACCGGCGAGCGGGTGGGCCTGCTGGGCAAGAACGGCGCGGGCAAGACCACGCTGTTCCGCCTGCTGACCGGCGAACTGGAGCCGGACAGCGGCCAGATCGTCATTGCCACTGGGCGGCGGGTGGGGCTCATCTCCCAGATCCCCGTCTATCCCGCCGGATACACGGTGGAGGACGTGCTGGACTCCGCCTTTGAGCGGATGCAGGCCTTGAAGGCGGAGATGGATGAGCTGACCGACCGGATGGCAAAAGGCGAGAGTGACAGCGCCATGCTGCGGCGGTACGATCACCTGACCGCCAGCTTCGAGGCGCTGGGCGGCTATGATACCGCCACCGCCAAAAACAAGGTGGCCAACGGCCTGTCCATCGACGGTGACATGCGGCAAAAGCTCTTTGACCAGCTGTCCGGCGGCGAAAAGACCCGCGTGAATCTGGGGCGGCTGATCCTGGAGGATACGGACATTCTGCTGCTGGACGAGCCCACCAACCATCTGGACTTACAGGCCACGGAATGGCTGGAGGAATATCTCCGCAAGTTCCACGGCACGGTGGTGGCCATCAGCCATGACCGCTATTTCCTTGACCGCACCGTGTCCCGCGTCATTGAGGTGCTGGACGGCAGGGCGGAGTTTTACAGCGGCAATTACAGCTTCTACGCCGTGGAAAAGGAACGCCGCTATCAGGAGCGGATGAAGCAGTATCTGAAGGAGCAGGCCAAGATCCAGCAGCTGGAAAAGGCCGCCGAGCAGATGCACCTGTGGGCCTTCATGGGCAATGACGCCCTCCACAAGCGGGCCTTCAGCATGGAAAAGCGCATCGAGCGCATGCGCACCACCGCCAAGCCTACCAAGGCCAAGAAGATGGATGCCCGGTTCGCCAGCCGGGAGTTTAAGGGCGACGAGGTGCTGCAATTCCGCGGCGTGACGAAGGCCTTCGACCAGCGGACGCTGTTCTCCGACGTATACCTGCGGGTGGAGGGCGGCGAGCGCATCGCCCTCATCGGTGAGAACGGCACCGGCAAGACCACGCTCCTCAATATGCTGACGGGGCGTGAGAGCTGCGACGGCGGCTCCATCCGCCTTGGCCCGTCGGTGAAGTGGGCGTATCTGGAGCAGGTCATCCACTTCGACCACCCGGAGCGCAATCTGGTGGACACCATGCTGTACGCCAAGAAGAACATCACGCCCCAGAGCGCCCGGAACCGTCTGGCGGCCTATCAGTTTCAGGGGGAGGACGTGTTCAAATCCGTCAGCGTCCTGTCCGGCGGCGAGCTGAGCCGCCTGCGGCTGTGCATGCTGATGGACGAGGAGATCAACTTCCTCATTCTGGACGAGCCCACCAACCATCTGGACATCGCCAGCCGGGAGTGGATCGAGGAAGCGGTGGAGGCCTTTGACGGCACGCTGCTGTTCGTCAGCCACGACCGCTA
>CAVHKA010000185.1:0-3967 GCA_963636325.1 Agathobacter sp.
AGCAGAGCAGAGCAGAGCAGAGCAGAGCAGAGCAGAGCAGAGCAGAGCAGAGCAAGTAAAACTCTGCTCATTTGTGCTGCCCGCAGCCCTTTTTATCTGAAATAAAAGACGCTTTCGGCATGGGAAGACCATGCTTTGAAAGCGCCTTTTTCTTATTCTCGAAATGTCAGCAGCTTTGCCGGCTCAATGTCCAATACTGCGGCGATATTAAATAGTAAATCTAACGAAATCGGGCGGCAGAGATTCGGCGCTTCAATGGCCCCCATGTGCTGGCGGCTGATGCCGACGCGCTCCGCAAGCTGCTCCTGCGTCAGACCGGCGTGCTTGCGATAATAAGCGATATTGTACCCAATCTCAATGAATTTCTGCGTGTTATCAAATGCGGGGTATCGGTTCTCTGCCATACGCCTCACCTCTTACCGCTATTTTATTCCCCGCACCGTAAAATAAAAATTAGATAAACAATATCTATTGATATTTAATACATAACAATATATAATCAAGCAATAGAATTTGTAGCCCAAACCGCGGGGAGCCGCGGAAAACATATACTGTAGGAGGATATTTATGAAACGTAAGCTGCTATCCATTTTACTGTGCCTCGCTATGGCGCTGTCGCTCTTACCGACGGCGGCCTTAGCAGAGGGGGCAGGGGCAACGGGAACGATTAAGGTCAACAACGACAATACGAGCTATCTTACGCTCGAAGAAGCTGTGAATGCGGCTACGGAAGCGGTTAACGGCGTTCTGACCTATACAATCACGGGTAAGGTCAGCACGACAACGACTGACCAGTGGATCGGCTTTATCAAGGGTGGATTTACTGGCGTGACGAAAGTATGCTTTGTCGGCGAAGGCGCTGATGCAGAGCTTTGCATCAGCAATTCGCAGTCAATCCTCGGCGTGCAGGGCATCGACGTCGAAGTGTCGTTTGAAAACCTACTGCTGTCGCACCCAAACGGTGCGTGGGTCAATGACCTGGGCAATACAACGAACTACTTTGCCTGCATGGTTCGTAACAGCAACCATACCGTCACCTATACGAATTGCACTTTCCCCAATGGTGCCAGCAACAATATGTATGGCGAGACGGTGTTCAATGGCTGCGAGTTTACCTCTACGACTGGCTGGAGTCTCTGGCACACCAGTCAGGGCACGTCGAAGCTGAGCGACTGCACCTTTACCGGCAAACGCGGTGTCAAGTTGTATACCGAGGGCACCTATGGCACAGTAGGTAGCGTGGAACTGAAAGACACGACGTTTAATCTGTCCGACGCAGAAAAGGCGGCTGTTGAGATTACCAAGCCGGGCAGCGTTTCGATGGACAATGTGTCGGTATCCGGCGCGACAGCCGGTGCGATTAAGATGAACCTGACCGACGGCTATAGTTCTCTGGATAAAGCGACGGTTGCCGCAACAGGAAGCAAGATCAGCGGTGACTTTACTGCGCGTGTGGAAGAAAGCAAAGCAGGGGAAAACATAGCCGTTGAAGCTTTCGGCATCACAGATGGCGAATTTACGGCACTGGAAGGCTTTACGTTGGAAGCTCTAAAGAACTACCTCGCGCCTGGCGCAACGATCAACGAGAACGGAACGGTCGAGATGAATCCCGTTGCCAAGGTCGGCACCGGCAGGTACACCACGCTTGAAGCGGCCTTTGCGGCGCTGGACAGCACAGACTACAAACTTGAACTGCTTGGCGAGGAAAGCGTGCAGAAGGCGGTTTGGCCCGAAAATACTCCCGTCTACTGGAAGGCCGGCGATCAGTCCAAATATGCTGCTACACTGGCTGCTGCTCTCACGGCGGCCTACAAAGCGGGGCCGTCTGACGACATCACCATCGTCTGCTGTCCCGGCGCGGACGTCGGTACCATGACCCACGGTCACGTTGCGGATAACCTGACCATCTACGGCAACAACGCCTACCTCTCCGGCGGCGAGCGCGACCTCGAGGTCGATACCTATAAGTACGACCGCAATAATGGCGCTAAGGCGCAGAACGGCGACTACGAGAGCGAACTGACCAATAACACGAAGCTGGATATCAAGGCTTATGAGTTGGACAACCTCGGCGTTTGGGGCCAGCGCCGCACTGAGGCAACCATCAGCATCGTCCTGACTGACTGCGACGGAACGGATGCGGATGTGAACCAGCGCGTGTACATCAGCGGCAGCAATGGCGTGAACAATATTACATTGAAGGGCTGCGATTTTGACAGCTCCTCGGTCTGCGCGGTCTATTCCAACGCGGATGGTTACATCGTGGTGGATGGCTGCACCTTTGACAGTGTTGCTGAACCGATCAACATCAATCACAAGGCGTCTGGCAGAGTGACTGTTGAGGTCAAGGAGAGCACGTTCAATGGCTGCGGATCCACCGCTGATTCGGACAAACAGTACGCCGCGCCTGTCCGCTTTGTCAACAGCGGCAGCGGCACGATGAGCGCCAATGTCAGCGATTGTGGCATCACCAACACGGTCGGCAATAATGGAGATATTCTTATTGGCGATGGACAGAGCGGCAAAGCATCCAACAACCTCGAACTGACGGTCAGCGGTACCGCCGCCAACGTCCAGGCGCAGCAGCCGGGGTATTACAATGGCGAGAATACCACCGATAATACCAAGAAAGGCAGCAAGAATGTTGCCGCTTCCGACACCTTTACAAGCAGCGTCAACGAAATGATCAACGCGGGCATGGCGGACTACGTCATGGTCGGCGGCATCAAGGGCTTTGAGAGCACCAAGTTTGCCACCTTTACGGATGCGTATGCAGCGATCAAGCCGACCATTGCTGCTCTGACAAAGACGAACACGAGTGATGGCCTTGGCGAGGAGACACCCGCGAGTGCAGATGCGTTTGATGCTGTCTTCACTGATGTGAAGGATGGCAAGGCGACGCTGACCTACACCATCATCGGCAACGTGACCTATGACGAGACAAATCTTAGCAACCTGCTGACCATGGGCAGGAAATCCTCCCACTACCTCACCAATGAGCGCCACCTTATCAACTTCAAGTTTGTCGGCGGCAGCAACGACAAGACCAAGGATACGCTGACGGTAAACTCGAACATCACCCTTCCCTATGAGTGGTGGGGAGAGAAGACCACGACCTCGATCAGCTTCGAGAATCTGACCATCACCGGCAGCGCCCCGAGCGGCCTATATCCCTCCCAGCCCTATTTTGAAAGCATCGACTTCACAGTCAACAACTGCATGCTGAAGGGCATCAAGATCTATAACTGCTCCAACGTCGGCGGCAGCTATACCATCACTAACAGCACTCTGGACGGCACCGGCGCTCCTAAGAATGCGTATGCTATCCATCTGCAGGGCCATGAGACCGCCCCGCTGACCATCAATATCAGCAACAACACGATCTCCGGCTATGACCGCGGTATCAACATTGACCAGGCAACTGCCAATGCCACGATCAGCAACAACACGATCTCCGTGAAGGATACAAACCGCTCCTGCATCCAGCTGACAAAGCTGGCTGAGACCACGATCACCGGCAACACCCTGAACCTCACCGGCGGCAACGCCTTTACGCTGCATGAGGGTCTACTGGGTTTGTCCACCGCCCCCACAATCAGCATTACTGGCAACACGATCACCGGCACCGGCTACCTCATCTACGATGATGCGGCGGCCGACGGCAAGAGCTTTACCTCCGAGAATCTGAAACTTACCTATAACTCTAATACGGTTGTCAGCACCGTTGATACCACCAAGGGTGTCAAGGACGGTACGAAGTATGGACTTTCTCCCAATGTCAATACCGTTATCAACCCGGCTCCCAGCTACTCCGGTAGCTCCAGTGACCCGACCTACTCCGTCTCCACGCCGAGCAAGACCAAGAACGGCAGCGTGACCGTCAGCCCGAAGAGCGCCAGCAAGGGCGACACCGTGACCGTGACCGTCAAGCCCGACAGCGGCTACGTCCTCGAGACCCTGACCGTCA
>CAVHKA010000186.1:0-3928 GCA_963636325.1 Agathobacter sp.
CCCGCTGCTGCGGGAGCACCGGCTCTATCAGGCGGACTGGCTGCTGCGGTTCTACGGCTTTCAGGCCAGCGAGCTGCTGGACGAGGCCCACCCGGACTTCAATCCGCATCTCGACCCCAAGTGCAGCTGGGCGGTGGCCCATCTGGAGCAGTTTCCCGTGGAGGTCATGGGGGCCGACTATGAAACGCTGCTGCGGGTGCCGGGCATCGGCCCCACCAGCGCCAGGCGGATCGTTTCCGCCAGACGCACCGCACATCTGCGGTTCGAGGATCTGAAAAAGCTGGGCGTGGTGGTCAAGCGGGCGCAATATTTCGTCCTGTGTGACGGCCGCGCCGCACCGGGCCTCCGGTTCTCCCCCGCCACCATCGTGCAGCAGCTGGAATCTCTTGAGCGAGGCCTGCTGCCCTCCGGTGAGATGCAGCAGCTGTCCCTTTTTGATGCGGTGGGGTGATGGAAATGGCATGGCGCGATGTGGTCTTTCAGTACGACGGCACGTTTGACGGTTTTCTGTGCTGCGTGTTTGAAAGCTATGTAAATAAAGAATTCCCCATCACTTATTCCGGTGATGAGGAATGTTGGTCACTGTATGAGGTGCGCTATGTGGTGACGGAGCGGGAACACGCCCAGCGGGTCTATCAGAGCATCCTGCGGCGTTCGAAGGCCGCGGCCGACGTGGTGCGGCGCGGCTTTCTCACCTGCCTTCCGGATAAGGAAAGCCATCTTTACGCGCTGATCAGAAAGCTTTACGACGAGGGGCCCGCGTTTCTCCGCAACACCGCCGATCCGGTGTACTATCCCGTGGCCAAGGCGCTGCGGCACATGGGCGGTGAGCTGGAAAAGCTGCGGGGCTTCGTGCGCTTTTCGGATTACAGCGGCGTACTGGGCGCGGAGATCGAGCCGAAGAACCGCGTTCTTCCCCTGCTGCGGCGGCACTTCTGTGACCGCTACGCCAACGAGGCCTTCTTCATCTACGACCGCACCCATAAGGAGCTGCTGGTCTACGCGAAGAATCACTCCCGCATCCTGCCCATGGACAGCCTGCAGCTGGCCCTGCCCGGTGACGAAGAGGTGGCGTTCCGCCGCCTCTGGAAGCGGTTCTATGAGACCATCGCCATCAAGGAGCGCGATAATCCCCGGTGCCAGAACACCTTCATGCCCAAGCGCTATCGCGGCACCATGACGGAATTCCTGCCGGATGACTACGAGGCCCGGCAGCAGGGTGTCAATCCGCCAGCAGCTTCCGGAGCTTTTCCAGCCCCCGGTGCTCCAGCCGGGATATCTGCACCTGCGACACACCCACGATCCTGGCCGTCTGCTCCTGTGTCAGGCCCTTGAAAAACCGCAGCAGGATCGTCATGCGCTCCTTCTCCGGCAGGGTGTCGATGGCTTCCCGCAGGGCGATGCGCTCCACAAGGCGCTCCTCCTCCGCGTCGGTGCCCAGCGTGGATTCCAGCGTCAGACCCTCCGCCGTCTCCTGCTGGAGCGACTCCGGCGCCACGGTGGCCAGATCGATGCTGGCGATCTCCTCCACCGGCATGCCGGTGGCCTCCGACAGCTCGGACAGCCGGGCCTCCCGGCCCAGCTGGTGCCGCAGCCGCTCCCGGGCCGACCACAGAGTCTGGCTCTTTTCCCGGATGGTACGGCCCACCTTGATGGCGCCGTCATCCCGGAGGAAGCGCCGGATCTCGCCGGAGATCTTCGGCACGGCGTAGGTGGAGAACTGTGTGCCGTAGTTCAGGTCAAACCCCTTCACCGCCTTGATGAAGCCAATGCACCCCAGCTGATACAGGTCGTCCGTCTCCACGCCGCAGCCGTAGTAGCGTTTGACGATAGACCAGATCAGGCCGCTGTTTTCCGTCAGCACCTGCTGGCAGGCCTCGTCGTCGCCGTTCTGCGCCCGCTCCAGCAGGGCAAACATTTCGCTCATCGCTTGATGCGGGCAGAGATCCTGCGGCGCATGGTCACAGTGGTGCCGCGCCCCGGCGTGGATTTGACGGTCAGACGGTCCATGAAGCTCTCCATGATGGTAAAGCCCATGCCGCTGCGCTCCTCGCCGCCGGTGGTGAACAGGGGCTGGCGCGCCTGTTGGATATCCTCGATGCCCTTGCCCCAGTCCCGGACGGTGATCTCCAGAGTGTTATTTTCCAGCAGCTTCAGCTTTACCACGATCTTGCCCAACCGGTCCGGATAGCCGTGGACGATAGCGTTGGTGACCGCCTCGCTGACGGCGGTCTTGATATCCCCCAGCTCGTCCAGCGTGGGGTCCAGCTGCGCCGCAAAGCCCGCCGCCGCCACGCGGGCAAAGCTCTCGTTGCTGCTGCGGCTGAGGAATTCCAGTGTAACATAGTTTTCGATGCGCTGCATATGTACGCTCCTCTCGTGTTGTATATTTCTGCTATGCTGCCGGCCTGCGGCATTGTTGAAATATCCGCTATTGAATGGTCATCATGCGGCCGATGCCGGCGGCCTCCAGCACCTTTTTCGGCTGGGGCGCCACATGGCGCAGCGTCACCCGGCCGCCCAGCTCCCGCATCCGCTGCCAGCCCCGCAGGGCCACGGCGATCCCGGCGCTGTCCATGAAGGTGATGCCGCTGAAATCCAGCACCAGCTCCGCCGGCAGCACCGCCTCGATCTCCCGCTCCAGCTTGGTCAGCAGGCCTCTGGCTCCGTGGTGGTCCAATTCTCCCTTCAGGTACAGCTCCAGCACTCTGTCCTGACAAGTTGCCGTTACTTCCATTTTGACGCTCCTTTGTTGTGATTTCCTTTGTGTCCTTCTCTCGCAGGGTCACTCTTGTATGTTTCCTATGGGCATGCCGCGGGCATGTCCTTTTTTACGCAAAAAACTTCATGCATGCGTGATACACTATAGAAAAAGCGCAAATGCCGGTGCATGAAGTTTTTGTGCATCATTTTCGGTCGCCCCGCAAGGGCGAGGAAATGGCACATTTCTTGTTTTCTATGCTTTTGCATAACAAAATAATCACCGCAGAGATCGCTCTCTACGGTGATTATACGAAAATATGATCGCGTTTTTACACGAAATCCGCCGACATCACGGTGAAATCAAAGATTTTCCGCTGTTCGCTGTCCGTCCGGAGGCTTACAGCTCCATGGCGGCGGCGGACTCATCCAGTTTGGCGATGAGGGCGCGGGCCTTCTCCGCCTTTTCCCGCTCGGCGTTCACCACGTTTTCCGGGGCGCGGGAGGTGAAGGACTCGTTGGCCAGCTTGGCCTCGATGCGCTTCAGGTTATCCTCGGCCTTGGCCTTCTCCTTGGCGATGCGCTCCAGCTCGGCGGCGATATCCACCAGCTCGGCCAGCGGCAGGTAGATGTTGGCGTCGTGGGTCACCACGGTGACCATGCCCTTCAGGTCGGCGGGCGCCTGATCAGTGACGGTGACTTCGCTGGCATAGGCCATGCGGGTGATGAAGTGCTTACCCACGGCGTAGGTCTCGGGTCGCTTGGTCACAAGGATCATCTGGGCCTTCTTGGAGGGCGGCACGTTCATCTCGCTGCGGCGGG
The DNA here is from genome assembly GCA_963636325.1 of Agathobacter sp. Taxonomy (GTDB): domain Bacteria; phylum Bacillota; class Clostridia; order Oscillospirales; family Oscillospiraceae; genus Vescimonas. The sequence continues at coordinate 3,523 of CAVHKA010000186.1, forward strand.
CGCGGACGGCGGTGATGGCGTCCTTGACACACTCCATGTCAGACTCCGCCTGGGGGAAGTGGAGGCTCTCCTGATAGGTGGGCCACGGGGCGCGGATCAGGAAGTCGCCCTCGTGAGGCAGGGCCTGCCAGATCTCCTCCGTCAGGAACGGCATGAAGGGATGCAGCAGCTCCAGGATACGCAGCAGCACATAGCACAGCACGTTCTCGGCGGCCAGCTTGGCCCCGGCGTCCTCTCCGTTCAGGCGGGTCTTGGTCAGCTCGATATACCAGTCGCAATAGGTGTCCCAGATGAAGTCGTAGATCTTGGCGGAGGCCACGCCCAACTCGAAGGCGTCCATGTTCTCGGTGACCTCGCGGATCAGGGTATTCAGCTTGCTGAGCACCCACTTGTCCTCCAGCTCCAG
>CAVHKA010000187.1:0-3925 GCA_963636325.1 Agathobacter sp.
CGTTTCTTCTATTATAGCAGAAGCAGGGGCGTTTGGGTAGTTTTTTGACAGGCTGAACAGAAAGTGCCAGCCCGATCGGGCTGGCACTTTCTGTTGTGTGTTTTGTTAGGAGAGAGAGAAAAATCACATAAGGATTGGCTTCCTTTTGGATAAGTCTATATTACCCTATATTTTTTTCGGAATCTTGAATTGGCTATGAACTTTCTATGAATATTGGAAACGATTTGTGAACGGATCGGCTTTTTACCGAATGATCCGGCCTTTATCTGAACTTTTTGCTCTCGGCTACTGCCAGCTGGTCGCAGCGATTGTTCTTCTCGTTTTCCGCGTGGCCCTTCACCCAGTGAAGGCGCACGTCGTGGCGGGCCAGAAGCGGCAGCAGCTGCTGCCAGAGGTCGACATTCAGCACCGGCTTTTTGTCGGCCTTGATCCAGCCCTTTTTCTGCCAGCCGTACAGCCAGCCCTTGTCGATGGCGTCCACCACATATTTGGAGTCGCTGTAAAGCTCCACGATGCAGGGCTCCTTCAGCAGGCGCAGCGCCGTCAGCACAGCGGTCAGCTCCATGCGGTTGTTGGTGGTCTGGGCCTCGCCGCCGGACAGCTCCTTTTCGTGGCCCTGCCATTCCAGAATGGCGCCCCAGCCCCCCGGGCCGGGATTGCCGCTGCAAGCGCCGTCGGTATAGATGGTTACGGTTTTCATAAGGTCTCCTTGTTTTGGGGAAGGTATTTCGCCGCACAGTTTCTCACGACGGCGCTTGCGTGTCATCTCCTCGCGGTTGCCGCGTAAGCGGCGAGCGAGGAGGACATAAAATCAAAGCGGCTGCGCCGCTTTGCCGTCGGTGTAGATGGTGACAGTTTTCATAAATGATTCGTTCCTTATCAGAGATAATACGCTGTACGGCGGGGCGATGTGGGCATCGCCCCCTACGGAGTTCTATCGATAGAGTGCGTAGGGGCGACAGGCAAAAAATACCTTGTGGACGAAATACTCCCTTTACACAAGGGAGGCTTTTTATTCCACTCCAACAACGACCACTGTCTCACCCTCCACGCGGAAGGTGACGTTGCACCCCGCGTAGGTCAGGCCGTATACCCGCTGGGGATCGTCCTGATACCGGGGCCGGGGGTCGTTGGCCAGCACCGCCAGAAGGCCGGGGCGGGCGGTCTCCGGAAGCCTTTCCAGCAGGGCGGGCGGGCAGTCCACCGCCAGCGCCGCGCTGTTGAGACCGTCGGTAAAGCCGCCCTTGGCGTCGGGCCGGGCGTCGCAGTAGGGGAGATAGGGCTTGATGTCCAGGATAGGCGTGCCGTCCACCAGGTCCGCGCCCCGGACATGGATCACCGGGCCGTCGGGGGTGTCCCACTCCACGCCGGACAGCTCCACGCAGCTCAGGCCGATGGGGTTGGGGCGGAAGGGGGAGCGTGTGGCGAACACGCCCATGCGCTGGTTGCCGCCCAGACGGGGCGGCCGCACGGTGGGGGACCATTCCTTCCGGATGGCCTGATCGAACACCCACACCAGCCACAGGTGGGAAAAGCCCTCCAGACCCCGCAGCGCGTCTGGATTGCGGTACTCCGGCGCGAAAACGATCCGCCCCGCCGTGGGGGCAAGGCCGCTCTGCCGGGGGACGCCGAACTTCTCGGCAAAGGGGGTATGGATGCGGGCGATCAGGTTCAGCTGCAATTGCTCATTCACGGTAACCGGAATCCTCCAGATGGGCCTTGATATCCTTGGGCAGCATGCAAAGGCGCACCGCCTCTCCGATGACCGCCGCCACCAGATAGGCCGCCACCACCAGAATGTTCTGATACTTGGTGGCCAGCAGGAACATCAGCAGCAGCAACAGCAGCAATACCGCGTTGACGCGGGCGCTGCGGCGCTCGATCTCCTGCAAAGCCTCGGACTTGTTATAGACCACCTTGTTATAGGTGAACCGGGTCTCGTTGGCGGCGTTGCGGTACAGATTCTTCGTGAAGTACTGCCACCGGGTCAGGGGGACGGTGGCTTCTCTGGGCGCGCTGGGCATGCAAACACTTCCTTTCATGGAAAACCGGGCGGGACAATGCCCCGCCCCGGCTTACTCGTCCGTTTCTTCCTTATCCGTCAGGGCCATGGCGATGACGCGGTCGCCCTCCTCCTTGAAGCGCATGACGATGACGCCCTGGGTGGCGCGGCCGGCGCTGCGGATATTCTCCACCGCCGTGCGCAGCATGATGCCGCTTTGGGTGATCAGCAGGATATCCTCGCTGCCGTCCACCACCTTCATGCCCACCACGCCGCCGGTCTTGTCGGTGACCATATAGTTCTTGATGCCGATGCCGCCGCGGTTGGTGACGCGGTATTCCTCCACCGGCGTCTGCTTGCCGAAGCCCCGCTCGGTGATGGACAGCACCTGGCAGCCGTCCACGGCGCGGGCCGCGCCGATAACACGGTCGCCCTCACGGAGACGGATGCCACGGACGCCCACGGCGTCGCGGCCCATGGAGCGGACGTCGTTCTCGTCGAAGCACACGGCCATGCCGTCATAGGTGGCGATCAGCACGCGGCTCTGGCCGTCGGTCTCCAGCACGGACACCAGACGGTCGCCCTCATCCAGACGTAGGGCGCGGATGCCGTTCTGCCGCAGGTTGCGGAAGGCGGACACCGCCACGCGCTTCACGGTGCCGTTCTCGGTCACCATGGTCAATTGCAGGCGGCTGTCGTCGGTCTCCTCGCTGGGCCGGTAGTGGATCATGGCCTGCACCCGCTCGTCGGTCTCGATCTGGAGGATGTTCACCAGCGCGGTGCCCTTGGCGGCCTTGCCGGATTCAGGGATCTGATAGCCCTTCTTGCGGTAGACCTTGCCGGTATCGGTGAAGAACATGATGAAATCATGGGTAGAGGCGGTAAACACGTCGCAGACGTAATCCTCGTCGCGGGTGGTGATGCCCTTCTTGCCCATGCCGCCCTTGGACTGGGCCGCGTATTCACTGACCGGCGTGCGCTTGATATAGCCGTTGTTGGTCAGGGTATAGACGCACTGTTCCTCCTCGATGAGATCCTCGATGTCGATCTCGTCCTCCACGTCCTGGATCTCCGTCTTGCGCTCGTCGCCGTACTTGTCGGCGATGGCGGTCAGCTCCTCCTTCAGGATAGACTTCACCAGAGACTCGTCGCCGAGGATACGCAGGAAGTAGGCGATGCGCTCCTCCAGCTCCTTGTATTCGTTCTGCAGCTTCTCCCGGTCGAGACCCTGCAGGGCCTTCAGGCGCATATCCAGAATGGCCTGGGCCTGCACATCGTCCAGACCGAAGCGGGCCATCAGGTTCTCCTTGGCGTTGTCGTAGCTGGTGCGGATGATCTTGATGACCTCGTCGATGTTGTCCTGCGCGATTAGCAGACCCTCCAGCAGATGGGCGCGCTCCTGGGCCTTTTTCAGGTCGAAGCGGGTGCGGCGGATGATGATCTCTTCCTGGAACCTGAGATACTCGTCGATGATATGCCGCAGAGACAGGATCTTGGGCTGGCGCTGGTTTTCCACAAGGGCCAGCATATTGATGGCGAAGGTGGTCTGCAATTGGGTCTGGGCAAACAGACGGTTCAGCACCACCTGGGGATTGGCGTCGCGCTTCAGCTCAATGACCATGCGCATGCCGTTGCGGTCGGACTCGTCCCGGATGTCGGAGATGCCCTCGATGCGCTTGTCCTCCACCTGATCAGCGATGGACTTGATCAGCATGCGCTTGTTCACCTGATAGGGCAGCTCCGTAAAGATGATGCGGGTGCGGCCATTGCCGAACTCCTCAAACTCGTGGCGGGCACGGACCATCAGGCGGCCCCGGCCGGTGGCGTAGGCAGCGCGGATGCCGCTGCGGCCCATGATGATGCCCTTGGTGGGGAAGTCGGGGCCCTTGACGTGCTCCATCAGGTCGCTGAGGGTGGCGTCCG
>CAVHKA010000188.1:0-3896 GCA_963636325.1 Agathobacter sp.
CGCAGGGAATACCACATGTTGCTGTGTAAGGGGAGCTGTCAGCCGTAAGGCTGACTGAGGGGTTGGAAGTTTTGCGGGCGACCGCAAGGGTCGCCCCTACGACAATCCCTCCGTCAACGCTTCGCGTTGACACCTCAGCTGTGCACGCCCCAGTGTGAGCACTGGGGTGCCTTTACACAAGGGAGGCTTTGACTTCTGTGAAACCTTAATAACCAAGCCCTCCGGATCACCGGAGGGCTTGGTTTATTTTGCTCTTTTGAATTGGGCAACAGCGCAGCACAGCAGGAAAACCAGCAGGTTCACCAGCACCACCGACGCGCCCACAGGGGTGCCGATCAGGTAGGAGGCCGTCAGCCCCGCGCAGAAGGACACCACGCTCAGCACGGCGGCGCAGACCACCACGCCCCGGAAGCTTTTCAGCACCCGCATGGCGCTGAGGGCCGGGAAGATCACCAGACTGGAGATCAGCATGGCGCCCATCATCCGCATACCCAGCACGATGGTCAGGGCCGTCAGCACGCTGAGAAGCGTGTTGTAAAGCCCTACCTTCACGCCGGTGGCCCGGGAGAAGCTCTCGTCAAAGGTGATGGCGAACAGCCGGTGGTAAAACAGCACGAACAGCGCCAGCACCGCCGCGCTCAGCCCTACGCTCAGGGCCACGTCGGCCCGGTCCATGGCCAGGATGGAGCCGAACATGTAACTGTCCACGTCGGTGGTCATGCCGGTGGTCAGGGACGTGACGATGATGCCCACCGCCAGCGCCGAGGCGGAGGTAACTGCGATGGCGGCATCGGCCCCCATACGGCTGCGCTCCGTCATCCGCAGCAGGCACAGGGCCGCCACGATCACCACCGGAATGGACACCGGCAGGGGCGACCAGCCGCAGGCCAGCGCCACGCTCAGCGCGCCGAAGGACACATGGCTCAGGCCGTCACCGATCATGGAGTACCGCTTCAGCACCAGCGGCACGCCCAGCAGCGCCGCGCACAGCGACACCAGGATACCCACCACGAAGGCCCGCAGGATAAAGGGATAGGTGAACATTTCCAGCAGCAGACTCATGCGTCCTCACCTCCGAACTTCTCGCCGTAGGGCGAGGCCAGATATTCCGCCGTGGTGCCGAAGAACCAGCCCTTATGTCCCGCGTGGAGAATGTGGTCGGCGTATTTCAGGGCATTCTGCAAATCATGGGTCACCATGACGATGGCGATGCCCTCGGTGCGGTTCAGGTATTCCAGCGTGTGATACATGTCGTGGGCGGCCTCCGGGTCAAGGCCCGTCACCGGCTCGTCCAGGATCAGCAGCTCACCCGCCGCGCACAGGGCCCGGGACAGCAGCACCCGCTGCTGCTGTCCGCCGGACAGCTCGCGGTAGCAGCGGTCCTTCAGCTCCAGCACCCCCAGCTTGCCCATGTTCATCAGGGCCTTTGACTTCTCGGCGGCGGTGTAGAAGAACCGGCCCTTTCGGGCGCTGAGGAAGCCCGACAGCACCACCTCGTACACCGTGGCGGGGAAATCCCGCTGGGCGCGGGTCTGCTGGGGCAGATACCCGATGGCCCCGGCCCGGAGGGACCTGTCCAGCACGATCTGGCCCTCCATGGGCTTCAAAAGGCCCAGCAGGCCCTTCAGCAGCGTGGATTTGCCGCTGCCGTTCTCGCCCACGACGCACAGATAGTCGCCGCCGCGCACCTGAAAATTCAAATGGCTGCTGACGGCCCTGCCCTCGTAGCCCAATGTCGCGTCACGGCAGTCGATCAGCAGTTTTTTCCCGTCATTCATTGCAGTCCCTCCCGCAAAGCCTCCACGTTCTGTTCCATGAGGCTGAGATACGTCGCGCCGCCGTCAAACTCCGCCCGGGACACCGTCTGGCAGGAGTGGAAGGTCAGCACCTTCGCGCCGGTGGTCTCGGCAATGGCCTGCGCCACCTTCTGGCTGCTCAATTCAATGGTATACACCACGGGGATTCCCTCGTCCTCCACCTTGTCGATGAGGTATTTCAGCGTGGCAAGAGACGGCTCCGTGTCACTGGCGCAGCCATGGAAGGCGGCGCGGTAGTCAAGACCGTACTCCTTACAGAAGTACAGCAGCGGGAACCGGTCACCGAACACCAGCAAGCGGCGGTGTCCGGCGTCCACCACCTCCCGGAAGGCGGCGTCCAGCCCGTCCAGCTGCGCAAGATAGTCCGTCAGGCGGGCCTGATAGCCCTCCTGATGGGCGGGGTCGGCCTGACACAAGGCATCGCAGATGGCCTGGCACAATGCCTTGGCCAGCACGGGCGACGTCCACACATGCTCGTCATACTCGATGTCGTCGCTGTCGTGGTCATGCTCCTCATGGTCATGATCGTCGAGCTTATCGTGAGCGCCCTCCATACCCTCGGCCCACTCCTCCGCCAGCGCCGACACCTGAGGCATCAGCGGCAGCGTCACGGCGATGTTCTCTCCGGCAGCGGACAGGATATCGTCCACCCACGCCTCGCTCTCGCCGCCGTTATAGAGGAACACGTCTGCCTGGGACAGGGTGATCACGTCCAGGGGCGTGGGCTCGAAGCTGTGGGTCTCCTTTCCTGCGGCCACCAGCAGCGTCACGTCCACGTCGTCGCCGCCGATCTGGCGGGCAAAATCGTAGTAAGGAAACACGGAGCACACCACCTGCAATCTGCCGTTGTCCGCCTTCTGGCGATCGGCGCAGCCGCAGAGGCCCGCCGCCAGCGTCAGCGCCAGCAGCAGCGCAAAAAGCCGCTTTCTCATAGCGTCTCCTCCCGGCCGCACTTCTCGCACAGGCCGTAAAACAGCGTGCGGCGGGGGTCGATGCGGAAGTGGTGCTCCCGCTCCAGATGCTGGTACAACTCCCCCAGACGGGAGCAGTCCAGATGCCGGATGGCGCCGCATTTTTCGCACTTCAGCAGAAAGCAATTGCCCTCGTCATGGGCGGTGCAGTATTGATAGTAGGCCCCGGCGTCGGTGACCACCTTGTGGACAAGGCCCTGCCGGGCCAGCCGCTCCAGCTGCCGGTACACGGTGGTCAGACCAATGGCCTGCCCCTGGGCATGGAGCTGCTCCGCCAGCTCCGCGGCGGTGGCGCAGCCCTCCGGACTATGCTGGACGCCCTCCAGCACCGCCCGCTGCTGCCGGGTCATATAGGTAACAGACATGTGTTTGCCTCCAATTTGAAAATGAAAACCAATTTCAGATTATAGCAGGCACGGCAGATTTGTCAAGCAGGGGCGCAGCAAAATTTGTATGGGGCCGCTTTTCGTTAACGTTATCTTAACATATCGCTGTTAAGAACTTAACAGCTCGCACACTGTTTCTTTTTTGGAAAAACCGGAATTCCCGCGAAATTTGTTGATTGTTTTCGCTGCTTTTGCTGCATTTTTACTTTTATTCTGCGCAAATTATCTCATTAACACATGTTAAGTTTCTGTTCACAAATTGTTAAAATAGTAGATTGTTGCGTTAAATTTTTATAAATATTCCTAATTGCGACAAAGCGGTAAATCCTGTATACTTTTTAGTAACCTGATGACAGCCCGCTGTTTTCAGGCCGCCGCTTCCGATGGAAGGTTCCGGACGCGGCGCACGTCTCCCAACCGGGCGGCGAATAAAAATAAGGAGAGAAAACAATGGAAGAAAGAAAAGGCTTTGGATCCAATTTTGGATTCCTGATGGCTGCTGTCGGTTCGGCGGTCGGTCTGGGCAACATCTGGGGTTTCCCCAATAAGATGGGTGCCTCCGGCGGCGCGCTGTTCCTGATCCTGTATCTGGTGCTGGCTGTTCTGTGCGGCTTCATCGTCATGGTGGGCGAGCTGGCGCTGGGCCGTAAAACCGGTCAGGGCGCTGTGGGCGCTTACAAGGTGCTCAGCAAGAAGTTCAGCTGGATGGGCTGGCTGGGCAT
>CAVHKA010000189.1:0-3875 GCA_963636325.1 Agathobacter sp.
GCACCGCCGCCTCCTCGTAGCCGGAGGAGCCGTTGAACTGTCCCGCGCCGTACAGGCCCGCCACGGCCTTCGTCTCCAGCGTGGGCTTCAGCGCCAGCGGGTCGATGCAGTCGTACTCGATGGCGTAGGCGGGCCGGGTCATCACCGCGTGCTCCAATCCGGGAATGGTGTGCAGCATCTGGATCTGAATTTCCTCCGGCAGGGAGGAGGAGAAGCCCTGAATGTACAGTTCCTCCGTGTCCAGCCCCATGGGCTCGATGAACAGCTGGTGCCGGGGCTTGTCGGCAAAGCGCACCACCTTCGTCTCGATGGACGGGCAGTACCGGGGGCCGACGCCCTCGATGACGCCGCTGTAAATGGGGCTGCGATCCAGATTCTCCCGGATGATGCGGTGGGTCTCCTGGTTGGTGTAGGTGAGATAGCACACCACCCGGTTCTCCGGCGGCTTTTCCGTCTCAAAGCTGAAGGGCAGGGGAGAGGGGTCGCCCTCCTGCAGCTCCATTTTGCTGAAGTCCACCGTCCGGGCGTTGACCCGCGGCGGCGTGCCGGTCTTGAACCGCCGCAGGGGCAGTCCCAGCGCCAGCAGGCGCTCCGTCAGCGCCGTGGCGGCGTGCATACCGTCGGGGCCGCTTTCCTCGATGCACTCACCGATGATGGTGCGCCCGTGGAGATAGGTGCCGGAGCAGATGACGGCGGCCTTTACGTGGAATACCGCCCCCGTTCGCAGCACTACCTGAGACACATGGCCGTTCTCCGCCCGGAGATCCACCACCTCGCCCTGCCGCACCGTCAGGTGGGGCTGGCGCTCCAGCGTGTGCTTCATCACCTTCTGATACTCCCGGCGGTCGGCCTGAGCCCGCAGGGACCATACGGCGGGGCCTTTGCCCCGGTTCAGCATCCGGTACTGGATGCAGGCCCTGTCCGCCGCCCTGGCCATCTCGCCGCCAAGGGCGTCCAGCTCCCGCACCAGATGGCCCTTTCCCGTGCCGCCGATGGCCGGGTTGCAGGGCATGTTGCCCACCGCGTCCAGATTGATGGTAAAGCACACCGTCTCCAGTCCCAGCCGGGCGGCGGCCAGCGCCGCCTCGATGCCGGCGTGGCCCGCGCCGATGACGGCAATATCAAATTGTCCCGCAATAAACTCTTTCATACGCGACCCCCGCGTCAAATCAAATAGATATTCCTTATTATAATGTGTCACACTTCAAAACGCAATAGGGACTGTGCAATATGCAAAAAATACGTGCGATAAAATTGTGAAATACGTCTAATTTGAAGCTTGCAAAACGGAAAGCGGAAGCATATAATACAGATGTAAAATACGAATAGGAAAGGAGCGTGATATGTACGATGCTGAACAAGTTCATCACGGGTGATCTGGACGACATGATCTTCGCGGATTGCGATTGGCAGCCCAGCGACCGGTAAGGACACCCACTTACGAAGGAACCACGACACATCGGTGCCGTGGCGATTTGCTTTTTATCGGGAGATTTCTCCATTAAAATACACCGTTCGACAAAACCGGCCATGCCCACCGGCAGCGGCCGGTTTTTCGTGGCCGGAATGCCCATAAAGTCTCTGTAAAAATTTAGAGAAAAGGCTCCTCTTAACAACATTTTAACACCACATTAACAAAAATCTGTGATATAATACAAGATAATTACGGAGTCCGGCGCAGGGGAGGGGTGCGCGTGAAAAAATGGAAGATCCCGTGGCCGGGACAATGGACGAAGAAGAAAAAGATCTTTCACAGCTCTCTGCTGTATTCGGGAAAGGATTTCATCGTTTCGGCGGCGCTGTTTTTCGTCACGGTGGTGCTGTGCCTGCTGCTGCGGTCGGTGGACACCCACAGAGATACCAGCTATGTGGCCGTGATCTTTTTTCTGGATGTGTTCCTGACGGCGCTGCTGACGGACGGATATCTGTTCAGCATCCTCATTGCCGTCACCGGCGTGCTGTGCGTGGACTATGTGTTCACCGCCCCCTACTGGGAGATCAGCTTCACCCTGGCGGGCTTTCCGCTGACCTTTGTGGTCATGATGTTCATCTCGGTGGTCACCGGTATGCTGACCAGCCGCGCCAAGCAGGTAGAGATCCTGAAGCGTGAGGCGGAGCGGGAGCGGATACACTCCAATCTGCTGCGGGCGGTGTCCCACGACATCCGAACGCCGCTGACCGGCATCGTGGGCGCCACCGACGTTCTGATGGAGCAGGAGGAGACGCTGACGGCGGAGCAGCGGCACCAGCTGGTGTCCGCCGCCAACGAGGACGCCCGCTGGCTGATCCGCATCGTGGAAAACCTGCTGTCCATCACCCGCATCGGTGCCCAGGGCGACGACACCAAGGTCACCAAGACGCTGGCTGTGGCCGAGGAGGTCATCGAGGGCGCGGTGGCCAAGTTCACCAAGCGCGGCAATCAGCTGCCGGTGCATGTCCATCTGCCCCAGGAGGTGCTGCTGGTCCCCATGGACGAGCTGCTGATCGAGCAGGTGCTGCTGAACCTGCTGGAAAACGCCGCCATCCACGGCGAGGGCGCCACGGAGATCGACGTGACGCTGGAGCGGCATGACGATATGGCCCGCATCACCGTGGAGGACAACGGCGTGGGCATCGCCCACGACAAGCTGAACAACCTCTTTGACAGCAGCGCCCACCAGAGCCAGCAGGGCGACCGCAAGCGCAACATGGGCATCGGCCTGTCCGTATGCAAGACGGTGATGCAGGCCCATGACGGCACCATTCGCGGCGAAAACGTTTCCCGTCACGGCGGGGCACGGTTTGTGATAGAATTACCTATGGAGGAGGAAGACCATGAAGATTAAAGACAAGGTACTGATCGTAGAGGATGAGCAGAGCATCAGCAATTTCATCTCCATGATCCTGACAGCCAACGGCTACGACACCATCGTGGTCCGCAGCGGTGAGGAGGCACTGACGATGATCTCCTCACACTGTCCCGATCTGATCATTCTGGATCTGGGTCTGCCGGATATGGACGGCATCGAGGTGCTGAAATCCGTCCGCAAGTGGTCCAGCCTGCCGGTGGTGGTGGTCTCCGCCCGCCATCATGAGCATGATAAGGTGGAGGCGCTGGACTACGGCGCCGACGACTATATCTCCAAGCCCTTCGGCACCTCCGAGCTGCTGGCCCGCATCCGCACCGCCATCCGCCATACCCGCACTACCCTGTCCGATCCCCAGATCGCCCAGTCCGGCAAATTCACCACCGGCGACCTGACCATCGACTATGACAAGCATCAGGTGCTGATGCACGGCGAGAATGCAAAGCTCACCGTCAACGAGTATAAGATCGTGGCCCTGCTGGGCAAATACGCCGGTAAGGTGCTGACCTATGACTTCATCATCCGGGAGCTGTGGGGCCCCAAGGCCAAGACCGACAACCAGATCCTCCGGGTCAACATGGCCAATATCCGCCGCAAGGTGGAAAAAGATCCCAGCCATCCCGAGTATCTCTTTACCGAGGTGGGCGTGGGCTATCGCATGCGCGAGGGAGATTGAGTCGAAAATTTTCTTCTCACAAAAATTACATAATATGGACAAAAGACCTCCGTGCCAAGCGGAGGTCTTTTTGTGATTTTGTTCACAAATAACGGATTTTTTATAAGGGGAGGATAAAGGAAAAATACCGCCACGCAACGGCTGCGTTAAGAACAGCTCTGCCTTATTTACAGCCGCTCCCGAAAATAGTAAACTCACAGCATACCGTAATTTTCCCCGGACGGTAACTAAGTATTAAGGAGAGAAAACAATGGAAGAAAGAAAAGGCTTTGGATCCAATTTTGGATTCCTGATGGCCGCTGTCGGTTCGGCGGTCGGTCTGGGCAATATCTGGGGCTTCCCCAATAAGATGG
>CAVHKA010000190.1:0-3850 GCA_963636325.1 Agathobacter sp.
GCCGATGCGGATGTTCTCCTCCTGATCGATGGAGATGCCCCGCATCTCGTCACATTTCTGAATGGAGATTAGAGCCTTACCGGCCCGCTTGCCCTCACGCATCTGCACCAGCACGTCGGTGCCGCCCGCGATGATCTGGGCCTCGGGATGCTCCAGACGAAGGCGCACGGCATCCTGTACGTCTTTCGCCTCGTAAAGCGCTAACATGTCATACATTGCTGTGTACCTCCTTAGTCCTGGATCAAACCCTCTTCGCTGAACCGCTTGAAGAGGATGTGGGCATTCATGGGATTCTGGTCGATGGCCACGCCGGTGGCGTTGAGGATGGCGTTGCGGATGGCGGGAGCACCGGAGCAGGCCGGCGGCTCACCCAGCGCCTTTGTACCGAAGGCGGAGGTGGGTTCGGCATTCTCCACAAACTGGGCCTCCAGATGGGGGTGATCCATAATGGTGGACAGCTTATAGTCCAGCAGGTTATTGTTCAGAGGCTTGCCGTTCTTTTCATCGAACAGCAGCTGCTCACCCATGCCGTAGCCGATGGCCATGGACATGCCGCCATGCACCTGCGCCTCCGCCAGGGCAGGGTTGATGAGCTTGCCGCAGTCGTGGACGTTGATGATATTCTTCAGCGTCACCTTGCACATGGGGATATCCACCTCGATATCCGCGAAGGTACAGCCGAAGGAATAGGCGTTGTTCTGGATGGTATAGGTGCTCTCTGCCGTAATATGCTCGGAATCGTTGGGGTTATACTGGGCGGTCATGGCCAGCTCGCTGAGGGACATCAGCACCTTGCCGTCGGTATTGCGGACGATGTTGCCGTCCACGATGTCCATGTTATAGGTGGCCTGCCGGGTGACCTTCTGGGCATAGGCCAGGATCTTCTCCTTCAGCAGCAGACCGGTCTTACGGATGGAGAAGCCCGCCACATAGGTCTGACGGCTGGCGTAGGCTCCCAGACCGGTGGGGGTGATATCCGTGTCCTGGCAGGACACCACATGCACGTCCTTATAGCTCTTCAGACCCACGATATCGGCGGTCATCTGGGCATAGGCGGTGTCGGCGCCCTGACCGATTTCCGTCTCGCCGCACTGCATGGTAACGGTGCCGTCCAGATTCAGCAGCATGCGGTTGGAGCTGGTCTCCAGAGAAATGGGATACACGGCCGTGTTGTACCAGAAGGTAGCCACGCCGATACCGCGGCGGATGGGGCCGGTGTCCTTGGCATACTCGGCCACCTTGCGGTCATAGTCTATGTACTTGCGGCCCACCTCCAGACATTCCCGGAAGGAGTCGTAGTAGTTGACGTTGTGGCTGAAGCCGTCCTCATAACCCTGAGGCATGATGTTCTGCATGCGGAAAGCCAGCGGATCCATGCCCACAGCCTTGGCGCACTCATCCACGTTGGCCTCGTCGGCAAAGGACGCCTGCGGCATACCGTAGCCGCGCATAGCGCCTGCGGCGGGGCGGTTGGTGAACACTGTCCAGGCGTCGCATTCCATGTTGTCGCAGGGATAATGCTGGGGGAAGGAGCCCATGGCCTTTGCCACGATGGAGTGGCCGTGGGAGGCGTAAGCACCCTGGTTGGAGAAACATTCCACCTTGCGGGCGGCGAAGGTGCCGTCCTTCCGCAGCCAGGAGACGATATGGAAACGGATGGCGTGGCGCACGCGGTTGGAGACGAAGGTCTCCTCGCGGGAGCAGTCGATGCGGACGGTGCGGCCGCCCACCTGGGTGGTACACCATGCGCACAGGGGCTCATACAGGGCGTCCTGCTTATTGCCGAAGCCGCCGCCGATATAGGGCTTTACCACCCGGATATCCGCCCAGGGGCGGCCCAGTGCCTGTCCCACGATACGGCGGATGATATGGGGGATCTGGGTAGAGGCCACCACCACGATGCGGCCATTCTCCTCATAGGCAAAGCAGCCGTGATTCTCAATGTGGCTGTGCTGCACGGTAGGGGTATCGTACCAGCCCTCCACCTTGATGAGGCCCGGCTCCTGAATGGCGGAGCGATAGTCGCCCTTCTTCATATCGGTATGCTTGAGAATATTGTTGGGGAACTTTTCATGCAGCTGGGGGGCGCCGTCCTCCATGGCCTTCTGCACATCCAGTACAAATGGTAGCTCCTCATACTCCACCTTCAGGGCACGGACACCCTGCATGGCGGCCACCTCGTTTTCCGCGATGACCACCGCCACATCGTCGCCCCAATAGCGCACATGGCGGTTCAGCAGATGCCGGTCAGCCACGTCCTGATGGCCGGGATCCATGGACCAGGGATGGCCTGCCGTGGGAAAGGTGATATCCGGCACGTCAAAGCAGGTCAGCACCTTTACCACACCGTCGATAGCCTCGGCGGCGGCAGTATCCACCGACTTGACGATGCCATGGGCGATCTCCGCGTGCTTGATGCGGACGTACAGGGCGTCCTGCGGCATGAGATCCTCATAGTATTTCGTCCGTCCGGTCGCCTTGTCATAAGCGTCCACGCGGACCTGGCTTTTTCCGACTTCACCCATGTGAATTCCTCCTCTATGTCTGTTTGAAAACCGTACTCCATTGAGGGAAAAACGGCGGTTATCCGAATTGGTTATGTCAAGTATTCATTGCGCTAATCATAGCACAAACGTGCCTGTGTGAAAAGTGGTTTTCGTTATTTTAATTGGAGAATATCCAACTTTTTGTTGACACATTTTCAAGAAACTGGGTATACTAGCTACCAGATATCATCTGGTAAGTGAGGTGCTGTATATGCGTATCGGCTGCGTCGTGATGGCCGCCGGAATGGGTTCCCGCTTCGGCGGCAACAAGCTGGCCCGGCAGTGGCAGGGCAAGAGCCTGATCCGCCACGCGCTGGAGGCCGTCCCGGCGGACAAGCTGTCCGCTACTGTGGTGGTGACCCAATATCCGGAGGTAGTAGCGCTTGCAAAGGAGTTTAACTTTACGCCCATTGTCAACAGCCATCCCGAGTACGGCCAGAGCCACACCATCCATCTGGGCGTTCAGGCGCTGGGCGACTGTGACGCGCTACTCTTTCAGGTGGCCGATCAGCCGCTGCTGCGGCGGGAGAGCGTGGCCCATCTGATCGACTTCTACGGCTGCAACCCCGGCCATATCGTGGGCCTTGGCCACGGCGGCCAGCGGGGCAACCCCTGCATCTTCCCTGCCCGGTTCTTTCCGGAGCTTCTGAAAATCGAAGGCGACCGGGGCGGCAATGTGGTCATCCGCCAGCACGAATCTGACCTTCTGCTGTACGAGGTCCCCGCCGATGAACTGCGGGACGTGGACACGCAGGAAGCGCTGGCCCAGCTTTAAGAATGTATCCTTTGTGATCCGTGACGGCATCGCCGTCACGGATCTTTTGCTTACTTCTTGGGGGCGTAGGGGGTGTTCTTCAGGGGCAGATCAAACTCCCGCTCACCGGTCAGCCGATAATAGGCGTCAGCGATGGCCGGCGCGGTGGGGATGGAGGTGATCTCACCGATGCCGATGGCACCGCCGGCCACATTCAGGCCGGGCTTCTCCACCACGATGGCCTGGATCTCCGGCGGGATCTGGTTGGCACGGAACAGGCCCAGCATACCGTATTTGGCGGTGGGCTTGCAGTTCTCATCGATGGGGTATTTCTCCGTCAGCGCGTAGCCCATGGACATGACCACGCCGCCCTCGATCTGACCCTCCACGCTCAGGGGATTCACGGCCTTGCCCACGTCATGGGCGGCCACCATCTTCTTGATGCGGCCCGTCTCTTTATCCAGAATACACATCTGGGTGGCGTAGCCGTAGGCCACGTGGCTGACGGGGTTGGGTACGTCGGCGCCCAGCGGGTCGGTCTTGGCCAGAT
>CAVHKA010000191.1:0-3850 GCA_963636325.1 Agathobacter sp.
GGGTATCGCCGTTATGCTGTTCTATCAGATCGGTGAGCTGTTCCAGAGCTATGCCGTGGGCAAGAGCCGCCGGAACATCAGCGCCCTGATGGACATCCGCCCCGATTACGCCAACATCGAGAAGGACGGCCAATTGGAGCAGGTGGACCCCGACGAGGTGGCCGTGGGCAGCATCATCGTGGTGCAGCCCGGCGAGAAGGTGCCGCTGGACGGCGTGGTGGTCAACGGCAGCGCCAGCCTGAATACCAGCGCTCTTACCGGCGAGAGCCTGCCCCGTGACGTAAAGGAGGGCGAGGAGATCATCAGCGGCTGCATCGACATGAGCGGCGTGCTGAAGATCCGCACCACCAAGGAGTTTGGGGAATCCACCGTGTCCAAGATCCTGGATCTGGTGGAGAACGCCAGCTCCCGCAAGTCCCGTTCCGAGACCTTTATTTCCCGGTTCGCCCGGGTGTATACCCCAGCGGTCTGCGCCGCGGCGGCGGTGCTGGGTATCCTGTTCCCTCTGGGCCGCCTGGTGTTTGGCATGGATCCCCAATGGACGGACTGGATCTACCGCGCCCTGACCTTCCTGGTGGTCAGCTGCCCCTGCGCGCTGGTCATCAGTATTCCCCTCAGCTTCTTCGCCGGTATCGGCGGAGCCAGCAAGGAGGGCATCCTCATCAAGGGCTCCAACTATCTGGAGGAGCTGTCCGACGCCAAGTGTGTGGTGTTTGATAAGACCGGTACCCTGACCCAGGGTGTGTTCGAGGTGACGGCTGTACACCACAATGAAATGGACAAGGACAAGCTGCTGGAGTTCGCCGCGCTGGCGGAGTGCGCTTCCTCCCACCCCATCAGCAAGAGCCTGCAGAAGGCTTACGGAAAGCCCATTGACCGTGACCGGGTGACGGATATTCAGGAGATCAGCGGCCATGGCGTGGAGGCCGTGGTGGACGGTCACAAGGTGGCTGCCGGCAACAGCAAGCTGATGCGGCAGCTGGGCATCGAATATCACGACTGCCACAGCGTGGGCACCATCATCCACATGGCGGTGGACGGTCAGTACGCCGGACATATCGTCATCTCCGACGTGGTGAAGCCCCATTCCAAGGCGGCCATCGCCGCCCTGAAGCGCTCCGGTGTGGAAAAGACCGTCATGCTGACCGGCGACGCCAAGCGGGTGGCCGATGAGGTGGCGGCGGAGCTGGGGGTGGACGAGGTCCGCAGCGAGCTGCTGCCCGCCGACAAGGTGGCTGAGGTGGAGAAGCTGCTGGCCCAGAAGAGCGACCGGGCCAAGCTGGCCTTTGTGGGCGACGGCATCAACGACGCGCCGGTGCTGACCCGTGCTGATATCGGTATCGCCATGGGCGCCATGGGCAGCGATGCCGCCATCGAGGCCGCCGATGTGGTGCTGATGGACGACGATCCCATGCAGATCGCCAAGGCCATCAAGATCTCCCGCAAGTGCATCGGCATCGTGCGGCAGAATATCGTGTTCTCGCTGGTGATCAAGTTCGGCTGCCTGGCGCTGGTGGCCATCGGCGCGGCCGACATGTGGGCCGCCATCTTTGCCGACGTGGGCGTGATGATCCTGGCGGTGCTCAACGCCATCCGTGCGCTGAAATACAAGGACTGACAGCATAGCGAACAGCCTCGCTTGTTTCCTTCCGGAACAAGCGAGGCTGTTTTTTCATATTTTCGTTGGGCGGTGTGACGTCCTTTGTCAGGAGCGCAGGCCCGCCGCGTCCATGATGGCCTCGATGCTCTCCACCGGCTCGGTGCTCCAGGGATAGGCGGTGTCGGTGCACCCGGCGGAGGACAGCAGATCCTCCGCACCGTCCTTCAGCAGGGATTGATAGGCGTTGTCCACCAGCGCCAGCTTCTCGGCAAAGGCGGTCTGGGAGTCGTTGCCCATATTACCCAGCCACGCGGCGGTGGCAGCGCGGATCTCCTCGGGGTCAAGACCCGTATCCACGCCCCAGTCCAGCAGCTTGACGGCGGCCTGTACGGCGGTCATATAGGAGCCGGAGGTGCCCACCCGCACCGTCTGGTCGATCTCGTTCAGGATCGGCAGATCGACGCTCTGGCCATCAGTCGGCGTATCCGGTGTGTCGGGGGACTCCTGCGGGGTATCAGGCGTCACGTCCGGCGCGGGAGTCGGTGTATGGGCGGCGCAGGCGCACAGGCTCAGCGCCAACAGCATAGTCACGAGAAGCAGCAGCTTTTTCATACGATCATTTCCTTTC
This sequence comes from Agathobacter sp., assembly GCA_963636325.1. Classification (GTDB taxonomy): domain Bacteria; phylum Bacillota; class Clostridia; order Oscillospirales; family Oscillospiraceae; genus Vescimonas. The sequence continues at coordinate 2,229 of CAVHKA010000191.1, forward strand.
CTTTGCTGGTTTCCTTGTAGATGCCCGTTCTGCACTGGATACTGCGCAGAGAGGTATGGGTAACGCCAAGAAGGCGATCCATTTCCTCGGCGGCATTTTCGTAGGTGTCCTTCTGATGGTGCACCAGTATGTAGTCCGCCTCCCGTATCTGACCGGCGGCCGCTTGGCAGAGACCGAAAATAAAATAGATGGTGGACATGAAATTCAGCGGGAACATATAGAACTGGATGCCGATCCACAGCATCAGCGTCACGCCGAAGAGACCACCCAACACAGTGCCTGCGGGCTTTCTGGCCAGCAGCAGCGCCGCCGCGGTCAGGTTGGTCAGGCCGTTGACGATCAGCAGCGCCCCGCCTACCGCGCCGATGCCGATGAACAGCGTCCAGAAAATGAGGATGCGGCGGGCGGTCTGATATCTTGATCTCTGTTGCATATGTTTTTTCCTTGTCTTTCCTTGATGTCGTACCGCCTATTCTACACGCCGGACTGCTGTTTGCATAGGTGTTTTTTTCATCCGTTTGTGGCTTTTTTCTATGCGGGGTCGGCGGCGGAGAAGTGAGAGTCCGGAAATCGGGACGAATAGTCCGGAAATCCGGACTATGACAAAAATTTGACAAACTTCGCCGGGACGGGTACAATACGAATATACACTGAGACCGTGAAGGGAGACGTGGTATCATGCGATTCTGGAAAATGAACGGCGCGGGCAATGACTTTATCGTGGTGGACGACCGCCGGAACGCCGTGCCTGACGAAAAATGGCCGGAGATCATCCGCACCGTGTGCGAGCGGCATATGTCCATCGGCGCGGATGGCTTTATGGTGGTGAAGAACCCCACCTGCGGCGGCGACTACAAGATGCTGTTCTTCAACTCCGACGGCTCCATGGGTGAGATGTGCGGCAACGGCGCGCGCTGCATCTGCCGCTACGGCTACGAAAACGGCCTGGCCGGAGAGGTGCAGAGGGTGGAGACCACCGCGGGCCTTGTGACCGGCTGGCGGGTGGACAAGCGGCTGTACCGTGTGCGGCTCAACGACCCCTGCAACATGCGGCTGGACGGCACGGCGGAGGTGGACGGCACGGTCTACGACTGCGCCTATGTGGAGCTGGGTGATCCCGGCATCCCCCACGCGGCGGTGCCCATGAAGAATCTGAAGGACTATGACACGCAGGCGCTGTTCCAGCTGGGCCGCAAGCTGCGGTACTACAAGGACTTCCCCAAGGGTGCCAACGTGAACTTCTATGAGATCGTCGGCCCCGACCATGTGTATGAGCGCACCTACGAGCGGGGCGTGGAGGATTTTACCTACGCCTGCGGCACGGGCACCGGCTCTGTGGTGACGGTGCTGACCCTGCTGGGCAAGGTCTCCGGCAAAAACGTGAAGGTGGAGATGACCGGCGGCCGGCTGGTCATCGACGTGGAGCGTGACAGCGCGGGCCATGTGACCGACCTGTATCTGACCGGCCCCACCAACATCGTCTGCAAGGGCGAGATCACCGACGAGGCGCTGGTACTTTAACCGGTATGTAAGCAATATGCTTTACATAGAGAGAACGTAAATCAACCGCAAAACTGTTAGGAGGAGTAAAAAGTAATGGAAAAGAAAGCAGTCGTCAAGAA
>CAVHKA010000192.1:0-3745 GCA_963636325.1 Agathobacter sp.
CGTTGGCCATGGAGTGGGGATAGTGCTCCTCCAGGCAGGCGGCCAGCCGCAGCATATCCGGCTCCTTGTAGCCGCCGAAGGTGACGATCTGGGCCACCTTGGGAGTGGCATAGGTCAGCGTGCCGGTCTTGTCGAACACGATGGTGTCGGCCTTGGCTACGGCCTCCAGAAAGCGTCCGCCCTTGACGGAGATGCGGTGGCCGCTGCTCTCCCGCATGGCGGACAGCACCGCGATGGGGATGGCCAGCTTCAGCGCGCAGGAGAAGTCCACCATCAGCACCGCCAGCGTCTTGGTGATGTTGCGGGTCAGCACATACGTCAGCGCCGTGCCGCCCAGCGTATAGGGCACCAGCCGGTCGGCCAGACGGGCGGCCTTGTCCTCGGCGGTGGATTTCAGCTTCTCCGACTCCTCGATCAAGTGAACGATGCGGTCATAGCGGCCGCTGCCGGAGGTTTTCTCCACCTGAATGACGCATTCGCCCTCCTCGGTCACGGTACCGGCGTACACATAACTGCCGGGCCGCTTGGGTACGGGCATGGATTCGCCGGTCATGGAGGACTGGTTCACCATGGCCTCGCCGGAGACCACCTTGCCGTCCAGCGGGATCATGCTGCCGGTGCGTACCACCACGCGGTCTCCGGCCTTCACGTCGGAGACCGGCACCAGCACCTCGGTATCGTTTACCTGAAGCCAGACCTTGTCCACGTTCAGGCTCATGGCCCCGGCCAGATCGGCCACGGATTTCTTGTGGGTCCACTCCTCCAGGATCTCGCCCAGCCGCAGCATGAACATGACGGAACCGGCGGTGGAGAAGTCGCCCCGGACGATGGACACCGTTACGGCGGTGGCGTCCAGCACCGCCACGGACAGCTTGCCGTGCCACAGCGCTTTCAGGCCCTCCTTGATGTACTTCACCGAGCGGAGCACCGCCAGCGCCGAGGTGACGGGGAAGGGCAGGAACAGCCTGGAGACGCACCGCCGCGCGACGGTCATGACCAGCTTGTCCTCAAACTCCCGGTTCAGGGCGCGGGAGGTGTGCTCCGGCACCAACTCCATGGCCTCGGCCTTGGGGAAGGAGAAGGCTGCCAGCGCGGCAATGACGTCGCCGCGCTTTCCGGCATAGAGCACCGCGGCGTCCTGGGTGCGGTCATAGACCCTGACCTCGGTCACGCCGCTGATGCCGCGCAGATAGTATTCCAGTACGTCCGCCTGATGCAGCGTCATGTATCCGCAGTGCAGATGCACTCGCAGACGCCCGGCGGATTCGTGGAGAATGTTGCATTTCATGGTTATTCAGCTTCGGCTTCTTCCTTGGAAGTGTCCTCCACCACGGCGGCGGCAGCCTCCTGGGCCCGCTGCTCGTTGATGGCCTTGGCGTCGGCGTAAATATCCTCGGCGTTCTCACGAACGGTGGTGACGGTCTCCATCACGCTGTCCTTGGCGCGCAGCACGGCGGCGGTGGTGTGGGTATAGACCTTCTTGGCGTCCTTGCTGCTGAGCACCTTGATACCGGCGGTGCCGAACAGCAGACCGGCGGCGAACAGACCTAATTTCTTCATCGTAGATTACCTCCTGATCTGATAAATTCAGTGATTAGCAGATGCTAATCACTGCCTGTACTATATCATGAGCCGGGTGAAAAATCAAGATTTTATCACGACAAAAATAACAAAAATTCGGGGAAGAATGATGGGAAAAGGAATAAATTTGCCTAAGTGCCTGACACCCCGGAGACAGCCGTGCCGTCTGCGACTTGCGCTTGAAGGAGCGTTTTGCTATACTAGAAAATAAGAACAGGATCTGAGGAGGTTTTGGACATGAAAGTGGAGCAGTTTGTCATGGCGTATGGTGTGGAGCAGGACCGCCTGCGGGCCCTCTTGCCGGAGGGCTTTGTGTCCCTGCGGCCGGTGCTGCGCGTCAACGCGGAAGTCCGGGACGCGCGTCAGGGCTATGTGGAGTTCAATACCGCCGTGGAAAAAGACGGCGTGCGGGGCTGGCTCAACATCGGCTTCTGGGAGGATGTCCCCTTTGCGCGGGAGGGGAAAACGGTGACCTTCAAAACCGATTTCCTGGAGATCCGCTTTACCGGTGTGGGGATCGAGGGCTCCTGCCCGGCGGAAAAAGACAACGCGGGCTGCTTTTTCCTTGGCGAAGGCCTGCGGACGCCGGAGCTGATCACCAGCGGGAAGGAGTTCTGCGACTGCGCGTTCCGCTGGCACTTCACGGATGCCGATGCCCATGGCGTCAGCATCGGAAAGACTCTGCCCGCCTACCCCACAGAGGTGGCGACCGTCTATCCCAAAGAGGACTTCACCGTCGAAAACGCTGCCAGGATCCCCTGCCGGCAGGTGCTGGGCACCTATGTGGTGCGGTTCGAGCGGCCATAACTGTAATCAAAAAATGCCTGTGGCTTTGCCGCAGGCATTTTGTTATTCATAGCAGAAACACTTTTCGGTGGACAGGGCGATGGGGATCAGCTGTCCCGGCGCGACCGCCGCGTCGTCGGTAATGGCGGCGCGGATAAAGGGAGCGTCCGCCGCGTTTTCCGGCTGAAGCAGCATAACGGTGGCGTTCAGGTCCCGGATGATCCGGCAGACCCTGGCGGTGTATGTACCGTCCCGCAGCACGATGGCGTTGTCGGGAATGGCCACCGTCACCTGATCGGTCTCCGCCTTCAGCGGCAGGACGATGTCCCAGCCGTCGATGCGCACGCCGCCGTCACAGCGGTGGGCCGGAAGAAAATTGCGGCAGCCTGCCAGACGGGCCGCGCCCAGACTGGTGGGGTGTCGGACCAGCGCCTCCATATCCGTCCTCGGCGCGGAGGTGCCGTTCTCCATGACGCAGACGGTCTTGCAGTTGCGGTAGCATTCGCCCAGGTCGTGGCTGACCCACAGAATCGGGCCGCCGAAGCCGGACAGCAGGTCGGCCAGCTCCAGCTCCAGATTCCATTTCAAAAAGCTGTCCAGCGCCGAAAACGGTTCGTCCAGCAGGATAGCCCGAGGCTCCGACGCCAGAATACGGGCCAGCGCCACACGCTGCTGCTGTCCGCCGGAGAGCTGGGCGGGGTATTTCTTCTCCAGACCCTCCAGCTGGAAGCGGCGGAGCTGCTCGGCGGCCCGCCGCTGCTTTTCGGCGCGGCTGCCGGTGCGGATGCCGCACTGGATGTTCTGGGCTACGGTCATGTTGGGGAACAGGGCGTACTGTTGGAAGAGATAGCCCACCCGCCGCTGCTGGGGCGTCAGGTCGATGTGCTTTTCGCTGTCAAACAGCGTCTCGCCGTCCAGCACGATGCGGCCCTTGTCGGGCGTCATGATACCGGCAATGCACTTCAGCGTCACACTCTTACCGCAGCCGGAAGCGCCCAGCAGGGCCATGGTGCCGCTGCCGGTCTCGAACTTCGAGCGCAGGGTAAAGCTGCCCAGCTTCTTTTCGATATCGACGATCAGGCTCATGCGGTCTGTCTCCTTCCCCGGCCGGAAGCGGCCAGCAGGTTCTTCTTCTCCAGCATATTCACCACCAGCAAGATCACGGCGGAAATGCCGATGTTCACCAGCACCCATTTCAGGGCCAGCGCGTCGTTGTTGATCTGCCACAGCTGATAGACGGTGGTGGACACGGTGGCGGTCTTGCCGGGGGTATAGCCAGCGATCATGGAGGTGGCGCCGTACTCGCCCAATGCGCGGGCGAAGGCCAGCACCGCGCCCGCCAGAACGCCCTGGCGGCAGTAGGGCATGCGGATATGCC
>CAVHKA010000193.1:0-3708 GCA_963636325.1 Agathobacter sp.
CGACTCCCTCCGTCATGACCTGCGGTCATGCCACCTCCCTCACAGAGGGAGGCTTTGGGCGGGCCGATGAGGGCATCGGCCCCTACGCAAACACAGGGGGCCTTTATAAAGCATCCCCTTGACAACCGGCGTAAAATCCATAATGATACATGTCGGAAACCGTCGAAAACCGTCACCTTCCCGGTGGCGGTTTTTCTGTTTTTTGCCCTTAGATCCCTCCGGTTTCAACTTTCAAAATCGACCACGCAGAATCAATCACATCACGGGAGGGCGCGGCCCCTTTCGGGCAACGCCCGGAAAGGAACATCACCATGAAACGTGCAAATGGAACAGGCAGCATCGTGCATCTGCCGGGCCGGCGGCGCAGGCCGTGGGCCGTGCGGGTCTCGGGCCGCGGCGAATCGGGCCGCGTGGTGCAGCGGCTGGTCAGCTATCACGAGCGGGCCGCCGACGCCCAGAGCGCGCTGGAGGAATACAACCGCCGCGACGCCCTGCGCCGCGCGCTGGAGCGCGGCGCCGCCGACATGACGGTGGGGCAGGTGTTCGACAGCTGGCGCGAGCGGGAGTACCGCAAGCTGAACAAGGGATCCATCACCAGCCACAACGCCGCGTGGAACAAGCGGGTCAGCCGTCTGGCGGAGCGGAAAATGCGCTGCGTGACGGTGGACGAATGGCAGGCCATTCTGGACGAGGACGAGCGGTGCGGCATGTCCCGCTCGGTGATCATGAACGACGCCATCCTGATCCGGGCGCTGAACCGCTACGCCATGGAGCGGGACATCATCACCAAGGATTACAGCGCCTTTCTGGACATCCCGCAGGTGGGGACGAAGCACCCCCGCGGGGCGCTGACGGAGCGGCAGGTGCGGGCGCTGGAGCGGATGGCGGCACGGGGCGTGCCCTACGCCGACACGGCGCTGATGCTGTGCTATACCGGGTTCCGGATCAACGAGTTTCTGGCGCTGACGGCCGGCAGCTACCACGCGGAGGACGGGGGGTATTTGCAGGGCGGCCTGAAAACCCAGGCGGGGCGGGAGCGCATCGTGCCGGTGCATCCCAAGATCGCGCCGTATCTGGCGGCGTGGCTGGACAAGGGCGGCGAGACCATCATCTGCGCGCCCGACGGCCGGGCCATGCGGGACGGCGCGTACCGCAAGATCTTCGCGGGGCTGATGCGGCGGATCGGCGCGGAGGGCGCCACGCCCCACTGGTGCCGCCACACCTTCGCCACGCGGCTGCACGCGGCGGGCGCGGATCCCATCACGGTGAAATGGCTGATGGGACACAGCACAAAGGCGGATATCACCGCCCATTACACCCACAAGACGGTGGCGGTGCTGCGGACGGGCATCCGGCTGATCGCGTGAAATTTTGCCGCTCGCGTTAGTAACAAGTAAGATACAGGTAAGTAACAAAGGGGTGCCGCAAAGCGTTGGTATCACAGGGTTTTCGCGAAAATGAAGCTTAAACAACGTTTTTGCGAAAAAAATTTTTTGGAGGAAAAAGAACATGAAGAAAATTGTTGCTCTGGTTCTGAGCCTGGTTATGGCTCTGAGCCTGGCCACCGTTGCCTTCGGTGTGGACTACATCAAGGGCAATAATGCTTGGGACATCAACAAGACCACCGGCGAAGTCATTTATGGCACCGATAAGCCCTATGCTCCCGTGAAGTATGTTGACCCCGTCGTCAAGGCTGACGGCAGCGGCACTGTTGGTTACTATGTGTATGATGGCAATACTGGCTACAATGGCTGGGCCATTGACTCCGCCCATATCTTCATCCCCTGCGACAAGGCTGATGCTACTCACGCTGTGAACACCAACAACAGCTTCACCACCTATGTGCGTCTGAGCACCAACATGGATGATGTCAAGTACGTTGGCGAAGCCAAGGTTCAGGACAAGACCTCTGATGTTGCTTCCTGCAACGTCGATCATTTCAAGGTTGATGGTTATCTGTTCGATGGCAAGTTCTATGTGAAGGCTGAGAACGGCACTACCAATCTGCTGGTCAACGGCAAGATCGTGAAGGCCACCGACGTTACCACCGATTCCACCAAGGTTGTGTGGGCTTCCCACGTCCTGCTGAAGGGCACCAAGAACGCCACCACCGGTTGGTATGAGTGCAAGTGCGCCATCTGCGGCGGTACCTTCGCCTGCACCAATGACATGGGCGTTCTGAAGGCTAACTCCATCAAGGAAGCTGACACCTTCGCTTACAGCACTTCCGCTGCTTCTCTGGTTATCACCGAGCAGAAGAACGCTGGCAAGTACAGCCTGCCTGTTGGCACCGATCTGGCTGGCAACTACACTTGGGTTTGGACTCTGACCGCTGGTTCCACCGACAACAAGAAGGATGACACCAAGAAGCCCGGTGTTGACTCCGCTAAGACCTTCGACGCTGGTATCGCCATGTATGTTGGCATGAGCCTGCTGTCCGTCGCCGGTTCCGCTGTCGTGATCGGCAAGAAGAAGGAGTTCTAATTAGAACTTTGTTCTGATTGATTAAAAAAGAGACGTCCGTGAGGGCGTCTCTTTTTTTGCGTGTAGGCTTCTTGTCATTTCGTAGGGGCGGACGACTCTGTCCGCCCTTGGCCCCCTCTGACGAGGGGGCTGTCACCGAAGGTGACTGGGGGAGAGAATTAAGATTTTTATTCTCTCCCTCCGTCATGACCTGCGGTCATGCCACCTCCCTCGCAGAGGGAGGCTTTGGCTGGTGCAACGATTGACAACGCTCTGATCATATGGTACAATTGTTTTGCGGGGTTTCCCTGCCAAGGGTATCATACATAGCGATATAGGGCGGTTTTCGGCCTGATCACCTTCTGGAAGGGAGGTGAGACAATGCCTGTTACCATTACGTTCCATCTGTTTGGACTTGTGTTCACACTGCGGATAAAATGGGAAAACCGCCACTCTGCCAAGTGACGGTTTTCTAGGTAAATCCTAAAAAGCTATTCCATTTGACGGGTCAAAACCGCTCTGCTTTGATACCCTTGCTTTTATTATACCCGATTTTCGGCGGTTGTCAAGTGTGATGATCAATTGACAACGTTTCGACAGTGTGGTACAATTGTTTCGCAGGATCTTCCTGCCAAGGGTATTACATAAAAAGTGGGGCGGTTTGGCCTGATCCCTCCGGAAGGAGGTGATATCATGCCGATTTCCATAACTTTCCACCTGTTTGGACTTGTGTTCAGCATTCGGATAAAATGGGAAAACCGCCACCCGGCACGGTGACGGTTTTCTTAACTAAGAAAACTCTACTTTGTTTGGGCTAAACCGCTTCGCGGTAATACCCTTGCTTTTATTATACCCATTTTGCGGCAGTTGTCAAGTGCGCATATTATTAAGCCTCCCTCTGTGAGGGAGGTGGCATGACCGCAGGTCATGACGGAGGGAGTCGGGACGTTAAGAAAACATGCCAGTGGCATGTTTTTAGTCCCGATCTCGGCGGCTATGCCGCCGTAGCATCCATCTGGACTTGCACAGCACTATCTTTTTATTCTCTCCCCCAGTCACCTTCGGTGACAGCCCCCTCTCAGAGGGGGCCAAGGGAGGGGCAGAGCCCCTCCCCTACGAAATCACAAGAGACCCTTGCCCTATACGCAAAAAAGAGACGTCCTTGCGGACGTCTCTTTTTTTAATCAATCAGAACAAAGTTCTAATTAGAACTCCTTCTTCTTGCCGATCACGACAGCGGAACCG
>CAVHKA010000194.1:0-2935 GCA_963636325.1 Agathobacter sp.
GATCAGCACACGGCAGCGGTTCAGCAGCGTTCGGGTGTAGCCGTCCGCATAACCGATGGGCAGGGTAGCGATCACGCTTTCTCGCTTAGTGACAAACTTCCGCCCGTAGCTGATGGCCGTTCCGGCGGGGACGGTCTTCAGGTGGATGACCTTACACTTCACCGACATGACTGGCTTGACCTTCACCGTCTCGTGGTCGTGTACGCAGGCCGGATAGCAGCCCCAGACGATCGTGCCCGGACGGACGGCCTCGTAGAATACCTCCGGCAGACGGAAGATGGACGGGCTGTTGGCCGCCGTGCGCAGCGGGATAGGGACGCCGGCCTTCGTCAGCTGCTCATAGAACCAGTCGAAGCGCTCTTTTTGCAGATAGGTATACGTCAGATCTTCCAGATCTGCCGATGAAAAGTGGGTCATCAGGCCGAAAACGGAAACATTGGGCAGCTCCGGGATCTTCTTGACTTCCCGGACAGACGTTTCATCCGGCAGGAAACCGATACGCCCCATGCCGGTATCCACCGTGATCATCAGAGAAATATTCCGCTTTTCCTCGCTGCCGATGTGGGAGTATACCTCTGCCTCCCGCAGCTCGGAGATCAGCGGGACGACGTTCAGCCGAACGGCGGTACGGGCCAGTTCCTCCGGAATCAGCCCCATCATCACGATGGTACAATTCACACCGGCATCCCGCAGCTCCTTGGCCTCCGCCAGCGTAGCTACCGCCAGCATATCCACGCCGCAATCCATATACGCCTGAGCTACTTCCTTCGCGCCGTGACCGTAGGCATTGGCCTTTGCCACGCCGATGATCCGGCTGCTGCCCACCCGCTGCTGCACCGCGCGGATGTTGTCCCGCAGCCGTGTGCCGTCGATCTCGACCCAGGCCGTTCTCAGAATGCTCTCATAATCAAACACAAGTCGTTCCTCCCATTTCTCAGTGGTGCAGGATCACGGACAGGAACTGCTTCAACCGCTCATCCTCGGTGTCCTCGAAGAATGTCTTGCTGTCGGTGTCCACCCGGATCTTTGCGCCCTCCAGGAAGCACACGCGGGAGGCGACCTCGCGGGCGAAGCCCATTTCGTGGGTCACGATGACCATGGTCATGCCGATCTGGGACAGGCGGCGGATGGCGTCCAGCACTTCCTTGATCATCTCAGGGTCAAGGGCGGAGGTGGGCTCATCGAACAGCATCAGATCGGGTTCCAGCATCAGTGCGCGGACGATGGCCACACGCTGTTTTTGTCCGCCGGACAGCTGATGGGGGTATGCGTCCAGCTTGTCCGCGATGCCAAAAACTTCCAGATACTCCTTTGCTTTCTGCAGCATCTCGTCCTTGTTCTTTTTCTGCGTCTTTATCGGCGCGATCAGCAGATTGTCTTTCACCGTCAGGTTGCTGAACAGGTTGAACTGCTGGAACACCATGCCGATGTGCTTGCGGATCTCGCGGATGTTCCGGTGTGTGACCTCCTGACCGCGGTAGATGATCTTACCACTGTCGATCTTTTCCAGACCATTGATGGTACGCAGCAGCGTACTCTTGCCGCCGCCGGACGGACCGCAGAGCACCACGACCTCATGCTCATAGATATCCAGGCTCATGCCGTCCAAAACGGTGAGACTGCCGAATTTTTTCGTAACATCCTGGAGGGATACAACGATGTTGTTATTCTCAGACATATTTATCACCCATAATCCTTTTTACAACGGTACGCTCCAGCCGCTTGCCCAGCCATGTCAGGAAGTGGCACATGATGAAGAAGATCACCAGAATGTACGCATAGATCTCCAGCGGATAGGAGTACTTGGGAAGCAGCAGCTGCGCACGGCGCAAAACATCCATACAACCGATGGTGGCCGCCACAGACGTACCCTTGACCAGCATGACGATCTGGCCTATCAGAGCGGGGATCGTCACCAGCATGACTTGAGGCAGTACGATGTATACAATGGTGTGTATCAGCGGCAGGTTCAGCGCTTTGGCCGCTTCCCACTGGCCTTTATCCACCGACAGGAATCCGCCCTTGACGATCTCCATCATATACGCACCCTCCACCAAAGAGATGGACAGCACGGAGATCCAGAACTGCGTGCCACGTACCAGCGTAGCGTAGAAGAAGAGCAGTACAATGATAGTAGGGATACCGCGGCACACTACGGCGTAAAGACCCAGAATCTGATCTACCACCGGGATCTTCAGGCTGCGGATCGTACCGAACACGATACCGATCAGCAGGGAGAACAGCAGACATGCACCGATGAGCTTCAGCGTCATGGGCATACCCTGCCCAAGCATCGTTTTGACAACGATAATATAGCGATCCTGCATTGTCATACGGCGCACGCCTCCTTCCCTTCGTCACTGATCTCCGTGCGATCCGATGTGCTGCGGGCGTTGTTCTTGGCTCTGACGATACGGCGAATACCCTGCACGATCAGGAACAGGATCAGGTAGATTCCCGCACCGACCAGATACGATGTAACAGGGTTAAAGCTATAAATGTTGACCTGATTGCACTGATAGGTCAGCTCGCAGATGGTGATCCACATCAGCATGGACGTATCCTTGATGATAATGGAGATCATGTTGATGAGGGAGTCCAGTACCTTTTTCAGCGCCTGCGGGATCAGAAAATAGATCATTGTCTGGAACTTGCTGAAGCCCAGTGCATAGGCGGCCTCGCTTTGTCCCGCGTCGATGCTTTGCAGGCCGCCGCGGACGATCTCCGCCACGAAAGCGCCATCGTTCAGCACTAAGGCGATAACGCCCATCATTCCAGCAGATACACTTACATAGCGCGAAACGCCGTAAAACAGAAAATATAGCTGCACCAGCAACGGAGTTTCGCGGAAAAAGCAGATATAAGCTCTGACGATCGGCCCGAGGATTTTCGGCTTGCGGAAGCTGAGCGCGCCTATCAGAATGCCCCAGACCAT
>CAVHKA010000194.1:2973-3668 GCA_963636325.1 Agathobacter sp.
GCGTATTTCAACGTGAGCAGCGTGCCGCTCCAAAAACGCGGCCAATACGCAACGACGATACTCCAATCAAAAGACATGGTATGTTCCTCGCTTGGTAGATTTGCGACGTCTTACTTTTCGGTCCATCGCATAAAACCAACTTGTCCAATTCTTCATTTGGTTCCCCTGTGCATGGAAAACTGCGGCGGGGGAGGCGGTAAGCCTCCCCCGCCGCAGGCGTTTTGTCAGTTACTGCGCTGTTCGATCAACTGCGCACAGATTAATAGGCAACACCGTAGATGTTGGGTTCCCATTCAAAGCCCATCCACTGCTTATACAGGTCGGCATAGCCGCCAAAACTCTTCAGCTTAGTCAGGTAGAGGTTGAATACTTCAACAGTCTTGTCGCCGCTGGCGAAGGCAAAGCCGTAGAGCTGCGCGTCACCGCGCTCAGGCAGCAGGCGCAGGTCGGGGTTGGAGTTCATCGGCCCGGCAAAGACGATGCTGTCGTCCATAGAAACGTCGATAACGCCAGACTTCAGGGCTTCCTGCCAAGTACCCAGAGGCAGCACCACGATCTCGGCATCGGGGAACTGCTCCTTGATGATAGCCTCATAGACAGAGCCGGATGCAATGCCGAACTTGACGCCGGGAGCCTTCAGATCTTCCACACTCTTGAAGGAGGAATCCTTATCCACGATCCACATGGAGTAATCC
>CAVHKA010000195.1:0-3632 GCA_963636325.1 Agathobacter sp.
CCGACACGGCGATGGGGCCCAGCAGGGCCGGGGCCAGCATGGCGGTGACGAAGATGGCGGTAGGTCCGTCCGCGCCGCCGATGATGCCTACAGAGGATGCCTCCGCGCCGGTGAAGCCCAGCAGGCGGCAGCCCACATAGGTCAGGAAGATGCCCAGCTGCGCGGCAGCGCCCAGCAGCAGGCTCTTGGGGTTGGCGATCAGGGGGCCGAAGTCGGTCATGGCGCCCACGCCCATGAAGATGAGGCAGGGATAGATGCCCAGCTTGATGCCCAGATACAGCACGTCGATGAGGCCGACGCTGACGGTCTGGCCCACGGCGACACCATTGAGCACCGCTTCGGAGACACCGGAAGCCTGCATCTCAGCGATGAATTCCGCGGTAATGGGGCTGCCGCCGAACAGATCCCAGTGGATATGCCCTCCGGCGAAGAGGATCTCGTGATACATCTCCGCGCCGGGCAGGTTGGTCACCAGCATGCCGATGGCGATAGGCACCAACAACAGCGGCTCAAACTTCTTGACGATGCCCAGAAACAGCAGCACGCAGGCGACAACGATCATGATGGCGCATTTCCAGTTATCGCCCTGAAAGAACTGGTAAAAACCGGTTTGCTCGCAGAAATTCAGAATGGCTTGCATGACGCGCCCTCCATTACTGGATGGTACACAGCAGCGCGCCGGACTCCACAGCGGCGCCCTTGGTGACGGCCACGGCGGTTACCTTGCCGTCATGAGGGGCCATGATCTCGTTCTCCATCTTCATGGCCTCCAGCACCATCAGCACCTGACCCTTTTTCACCATGTCGCCGGCGGCCACGTTGACGGCCAGAATGTTGCCGGGCATGGGGGAGGTGATGCTCTCGCCAGCGCCGGAAGCAGCCGGTGCGGCAGGAGCTGCGGCAACGGGAGCGGCAGCAGGCGCGCCGGTCATTTCTTCGATCTCCACCTCATAGGCGGTGCCGTTTACATTGACTCTGTATTTTTTCATGTGACTTCTCCTCCTCAGATCTTTTTCATGGATACGATACGGATGGCGCTGACGTCAGTGCCCATGTCCTCAGCGATGGCGGCGGCCACGGCGGCTACCATCTCAGGGGTAACGGAGGACGATGCGGCGGGGGCTGCGGCCGGTGCGGGGATGGCGGCGGGCGCGGTTTTCGCGTCGGTGCGGCGTACCACATTGCTCATCACCGAAACCAGCACGATGATGCAGATCAGTCCGATGAACACCGTGCACAATCCCATCAGGCACACAAACAGATTGGAGTAATCCATTGCCAATATTACCTCCCATTCCTTTTTTGGTGATTTAATTGTACCAAACGTTTGGCATAAATTCAACCGTTATTTCCCTCGTTCTACAAAATTTGTAAGAATGTCTAAATAAATTTTGGATAAATTGACGCTTCGGACAACTGAAACCGGTGAGCACTTTTCAAATAGAGGATGCCATGTTATACTATAAAATATGTAAGGAGGTGCGGCGGATGCGTTATGGAGAGGTGAAAAAAGGGATATTTCTGGCGCGGCCCAACCGCTTTATCGCCCATGTGGCGCTGGACGGCGTGGAGACGGTGTGCCATGTGAAGAACACGGGCCGCTGCCGCGAGCTGCTGGTGCCCGGTGCGGCGGTATATCTGGAAAAGGGGACGAATCCCGGCCGCAAGACCGCCTACGACCTGATCGCCGTGGAGAAAGACGGAAAGCTCATCAACATGGATGCCCAGGCGCCCAATAAGGTGTTTGCCGAATGGGCCACGCAATTTGATCCCACCGCCACCGCTGTCCACAGTGAGTACCGCTTCGGCCAGTCCCGGCTGGACTTCTGCCTGGAAACGCCGCAGGGGCTGCATCTGGTGGAGGTGAAGGGCGTCACGCTGGAGGAGAACGGCCACACCCGATTCCCCGACGCGCCGACGGAGCGAGGCGTGAAGCACCTCCATGAGTTGATGCACGCGGTGGAGTTAGGCCACCGGGCCACCGCATTTTTTGTGATCCAGATGGCGGATATAACGGATTTTGTGCCCAATGACGTGACCCATCCCGCCTTCGGCGAGACGCTGCGTCAGGCGAAGGAGGCGGGCGTCAACATCGCCGCTTATTGCTGCCGCGTCACGCCGGACAGTATGGAGATCGACCATTCGGTGGAGATCAGGCTATAAAAAATGTGCAAGCCTCAGGCTTGCACATTTTTCAACAGATAGTAGGTAATGCGGGCCGTCAGGCCCCACAGCGGATAGGGCTGCGAGTCATAGACCGGCACCTCCATGCGGCCATCGTCCCACGGATAGTCCGGCGGGATCTGTACGGTACCGTAGGGGAAGTCCTCACCGATCATGGGCCGCAGGGCATAGCGGTACAGCGTGGGCGGATGGGCCGCCAGCCAGTCCAGCGGGATCAGGAAGGTATCCGCCACCTCGTCGGGATTGGGCCGCAGCCGCGTCAGCGCGGCGGCGTCCACGCGGGCCAGCACCGGATGCATCAGCGCGTCGGAGCGGAGATAGAGGAAATCCAGCAGCCCGATCACGTCGATATCCGCAGGAGCGAGGCCCAGTTCCTCACGGGTCTCCCTTAGGGCGCAGGCCGTGGGCGTTTCGCCCGGCTCTATCCGTCCGCCGGGGAAACAGACCTCATGGGGCTGGCGGATGCCGCCGGAGCGCACCTCGTACAGCAGGCACAGCCCCTGCTCCGTCTCTACCAGCGGCACCAGCACGGCGTATTCCCGCTTGCCGCACAGAAGCCCTGGCTGATGGTGCTGATAGGTGTTGTAAAAATCACGGATATCCACGGCGTGTTCCTCCCGGCTCCTTTTTATCATAGTATACCACAGAGATCGGCGGTTTTGAAGCAAAAAAATGAGGCCCCATCGAAAGATGGGGCCATGGTATCTGAGGTTTAGCAGCCGCAGCCGTTGTTGCAGCCGCAGTTGTTGCTGCAGCCACAGTCGTTGCCGCAGCCGCAGCCATTGCCGCAGAACAGGAACAGCAGGATGATGGCAATGATGATCCAGCAGCAGCTGCTGCCGCCAAAGCAAGAGTTCTGATTACACATAGCGTAACCTCCTATGAAATTTCAGACCCCGTAGAGAAGTCTCACTCCATAGTATGTGAGGCGCGGCAAAGTGTGAGAGGGCGGCGGGAAAATTATTCCTGCGCCGTGCGGGAGATGCGGTAGCTGAGGGTCAGCAGGGTGTCCACGAAGTGGATATCCTCGGAGTATACATCGTCAGGTACAGAGATCTCCACATTGGTGAAGTTCCAGAAGCCGCGGATGCCCAGCGCCACCAGACGGTCGGCCAGCGGCTGCGCCACGTTCTGGGGCACGGTCAGTACCGCCACGTTGGGGTGATGCTGCGCCACATAGTCGTCCAGCTCATCCATGGAGCGGACGGTGACGCCGTTGATCTCGTCGCCCACCAAGGCGGAGGAAACATCAAAGGCGGAGTCTAGATGGAAGCCCACCTTGGCGAAATCAAAGTTTTGCAGCAGCGCGTGACCCAGATGGCCTGCGCCGATGATGATCAGCTTGTGATCGTTGTCAATGCCCAGGATATGGCCAATTTCGGCGCGAAGCTCGGCCACGTTGTAGCCGTAGCCCTGCTGGCCGAATTCGCCGAAGCAGCTGAGATCCT
>CAVHKA010000196.1:0-3605 GCA_963636325.1 Agathobacter sp.
GCCGAAGACAGGTCCCACTGGGCCTGCCTCTGTAAAGAATACCCAGCCGCCGCGATCCGACTCTGTGCAGTTCAGGTAGATCGACCGCTGTTCCTGATCCGGCTGCGACAGGCGGAACAGGAACCCGATCGCCGCCGCGACCGTGAGGATCAGCAATACCCCAGCAGCCCAGATTTTCCTGTTTTTTGTGCTCACCGTACCGTCTCCTTTCTTCCAACATTGTAGCAAAGGAGCACAAATCGCACAAGCGATATATGCCCTGTTCTCCTAAACAACACGAATTCGCCCCTAAACGACACAGCGCGGGCGAGAAAAGCATGGTAAAATTAGAATAAGCAGAATTATGTGACACCCTGCGAAGCAAAGGAGGAATCGCTTATGAAACATTGCAGCAGAAGACTTATGGCATTGCTGTTGAGCGCCATCCTGTGCGTGCAGCTTTTGCCCGCCATGGTGCGGGCGGAGGAAGGCACTGCGGCTGCCTCCGAGGGCAAGGGAGCCTTCGGTCTGCCGGCGGCTACAGGACTGACAGCGGGCAGCACTGAGTACAACAGCGCGGTGGCGGACGCCCCCTTCGGCAGCAGCGGCCGCGCCGTGCCGCTGTTTGTCAAGTCGGAGCTGATGCTGTCCTACAGCTGGGGCGGAGCACCGCTGTACAGCCACACCTATGACTACAACGGGGACGGCTCCAAGGCGGGAAATCTGATGGGGGCCTTCCCGAATCTGGCGAACCAGTACCGCGTGACGTTCAACTCCCTCCCGGCTTCAGCGCAAGCCAGCTACCGTGTGGCGGCCACCGACGGCGTGAATACCGGCAGCGGACGCCAGGAGCACATCGCCATGATCGGTCTGAGTGCGGCAGGGATCGAGCTGTCCCTGCGGGACCGGAACAACAATGCGGTGCACACCAGCGCGGTGTCCTCCGGCGACCGGCACTGGATCAACCGCCTTGCCTTTGAGCTGGGCGGCTTCGCCGCCATCGCCTGCGGCGACTTCGACGGCGACGGCGTGGATTCCGTGGTCGTCTACGTGCCGCCCACGCAGGGAGAGAGCGATGCCAAGCTGATGGAATACACCATCAGCAGCGAAGGGAGCAGCCCGACGCTGACCGAGAGCGGCGAGATCGGAAACGTGTACGAGTTGCTGGGTGTCAACACCCTGATAGCAGATCATATTCAGAATGTGCCGGTGGTGCAGTTGACGGCGGCGGATACCGACAAGGACGGCTACGATGAGCTGGTCATCACCGCCGGGCTGAACGATACCTATGGCAATGACAGTGTCAAGAATCTGGGCACGCAGGTGTTCCTGTACGACAGGCTGGAGGGCAGGTGGACGCAGACCTTCAAATACGCGCCCTCGGCGGGCGATGGGCCTGTTGCGGTGGGAGATGTGTCCGCGGCGAGCAAGCTGCACCGCTATGTCTGGGGCAGCTCCTCCGTGGGCAATGTGCTGGTCAGTGACGACTCCTCCAACGGGACGGATTTCCCGGAGATCGTCACGGCGGGCATGATCGACTACACCGGCACCCATAATATCACGATCAACAATAAAACCTGCGGCTTCTCCATGGTTCGGTGCGTCGGCATGACCGAAGCGTGGGCGGGCGTGCAGAAAAACTTTCAGGGCACGTATGAGTTCCTGCACCGGCAGACACATACCACGAATACGCTGACCACTCACGGTCTGTACAGCGGCGACGAGGTCCTCAGTCCGCTGATCGTGAAGTGCTTCCGTTATCAGGGGGGGGCGCAGCCGGATGCGGTGTTCTTCTCGGGCAGTGTGTACGCGTGGGAGGACAACAGCGGCAACGGCTCCCTCGCCCACAAGTACACTCACGGTGCCTTCAATCACACCGACAAATACATTGGATCAACCAAGATCACCAACAAGCAGGTGCAGGCCGTGGCCGTGGGCAACTTTGACGGCAACGACGAGGGGCGCGAGCAGGTCGTCTTCGCATCGCTGGTCAAGCAGAGCGGCACCGGAAACCATTACAGCACCCTGTATACCATCGACTGCCAGCCAAAGGGCGGTAACAACGGCTATGAGTTCAGGCACTCGGAAACGAAAGGTTGGTTCATCAGCAAGCAATCTGGCGCTTATGTGTGTCTGACCGACTTCAACTATGACAGCGACAGCACCCTGGTGCGCTATGTGGGCGTGGAGCGTCAGTGGACGGACTACGACGTGCTGGCCGTGCTGGAGGCCGTGCCCTACTTTGAGGAGCTGGGAGACGATCTGGGCGAGGGCCGCACGGCTTACGGCAAAAGCAGCAGCAGCGGGAGCGGCAGCGGCAAGAGCCACGGCCTGAACACCACCGTGATGGTGGGGTACGAGGTCGAGTTCGAAAACTCCGGCGCCGGTTTTGAGACCACCATCGAAAACAACTTCACCTGGGCCACCAATGTCAGCCGCTCCATTGAACACAGCGTCGACTATGAAAACAATTCCGGAGAGAACGCAGTGGTGGTGTACCGTGTTCCCGTACTGGTCTATACCTACCAAAATCTTTCCGACGGCAAAGATATGGCGGTCATGAAGACCCTGCCACCCCACACCAGTATCGTCTCTGTGGAGGAATACAATGAAGAAGCCGTCGCCTACAGATTAGAACCCATTGCCGAGGATCGGCTGGCAGAGGCGGGCAACCCCTTCAGCTACCGCTCCGACATCGGCCAAATCACCAACGCAGGCGGCTCTGACGCTCTCGTGTCCCAAAGCGGCTGGTCCGAGTTGACGGGTAAGGGCAACATCGAAAAGACCATTACCGTTACCACGGAGACAGAGCAGAGTTTTGAGTACGAACTCTCTGTGAATGTGGTGGCATGGAAAAAGTTCGGCGGAACGAAGGTGGGCGGCGGAGCCGGATATACCTTTACCAAGAGCCACTCCAGTATGAACGGCACAGGCACGGAGCACAGCGGCTCGGTGAACAGCCCCAAGGCGGACGGCTATGGCTTCTCGTGGAACTTCGCCATGTGGAACATGACGCTCAATGGGAAAAAGGTCCCCGCGCTGGGCTATCTGGTGAAAGATGTCTACGCGCCGTCCTCTCCGCCCAGGGATCTGGCAGTGGAAACGCTTACCAGCACCGGCGCAACGCTCACCTGGAGCGCGGGCAGCCGTCCGGCGGAGGAGTATCGTATCTACCGCGTGATGGAGAACGCCGCAAGGCCGTATGCTTTTGTTGGTGCCGTTTCCGGAACGAAGAACAGCTTTGAGCTGAACGATCTGGCGGGAGATGTGTCCTACACCTTTGTGGCGCGCGGCTGCACCAACGGCGTGGAGTCTGTGGACAGCAGCTCGATCAGCTTTACCACGCCGAAGGAAAACGGCACGAACTATGTTCAGGTCAGTACGGTCGCCGATCAAACGGTGCGCCCCGGAGAGGATGCAGTTTTTTCGGCCACAGTACTCAAGAGCGATCCGAAGACTACCCTTACCATGCAATGGCAGGAGCGCAACCCTGGCTCGCCTGCGTGGAAAGATGTACGCAACGCGACCAGCTCGACACTGACCGTGCGTGACGCAGCGGCCGCAATGAACGGCACCCAGTACCGGCTGATGGTGACAGCATACACACTGGCGGAGTCTTCTGCGGT
>CAVHKA010000197.1:0-2969 GCA_963636325.1 Agathobacter sp.
GGGTCTGCCCCACGTGGTACGGCTCCGTCCCCGACTGCGGCAGCGTCTGCCGGATGCTGACCGCCGCCACCGGCCGCGAGCCGCTGTTTCTGGGGAAGCCGCAGCCCGCCATGGCGGAGCTGGCCCTGCGGCGCACCGGCTTTGCGCCGGAGCAGGCCGTCATCATCGGTGACCGGCTCTACACCGACGTAGCCTGCGGCGTCAACGCCGGCATCGACAGCATCCTCGTTCTGTCCGGTGAGAGCACGGAGGCCGACATCGCCCGATACGGCATCCGCCCCACCTGGATCTTTTCTGATATTGCGGCACTGTACCGCCAACTGGAGGAAACGCTATGAAACTCAACTACAAGCGCACGGTCATGGTCGGCTTTGCCTTCTTTCTCATCTGCGCCTTCTGGCAGGCCTATGACAACACCGTCCCCCTGATCCTGACCAACAAGTTCGGCATGAGCCAGACCTGGTCCGGCGTCATCATGGCGCTGGACAACGTGCTGGCGCTGGTTCTGCTGCCCCTGTTCGGCCACATCTCCGACAAATGCACCAGCCGTCACGGCCGCCGCACGCCCTTTATCGTCATCGGCACCCTCGTTGCCGCCGTGGCGCTGGTATGCCTGTCCTTTGTGGACAACGCCCAGCTGAAGAACCTGCGGGATGTGTCCGCCATCGACGACCCCGCCGCCCTCACCGTCATCTATCGGGAGGAGAAGGACGCCACGCTGCTGACCCCCGCCGGCGAGAAGTTCATTTTGGGCCAGAAATTCACCGAGTCGGAGTTCACCGCCATCCGCAGCCAGCTCACCGAGGGGGAGACTGCCGTCACCAACCCCGATTACACCAACTATGTGGTGCCCGCCCGTCAGGCCTGCGCCTGGCAGATGACGGCAGAGCATCCCTCCACGCTGATTTTCTTCGTGGTGCTGCTGCTCATCATCCTCGTGTCCATGGCCACGTTCCGCTCCCCCGCCGTGGCCCTGATGCCTGACGTGACGCTGAAGCCTCTGCGCTCCAAGGCCAACGCCGTCATCAACCTCATGGGATCCGCCGGCGGTATTCTGGTGCTGGCGCTGGGCATGGTGTTCGCTACCTCCTCCGTCCGCAACAGCCTCATGAGCTACACCGGCTATTTCGGCGTCATCGCCGCGCTGATGCTGGCGGCGCTGGTGATCTTCCTGCTCACCGTGCGGGAGACGGAGTGGGCTGCGGAGATGCAGCGTGAGGCCGTGTCCGCCGGACTGGAGGAGCAGTCCGAGGCCAATGACCCCACCGCCAGCCGCAAGCTGTCCGCCGATGAGGTCAGGAGCCTCATCTTCATCCTGCTCAGCATTGTACTGTGGTTCTTCGGCTACAACGCCGTCACCAGCAAATACTCCGTCTATGCCAGCAATATCCTGCACAAGGACTACAACCTGACCCTCATCATTGCCCAGGCTGCCGCCATCGTGGCCTATCTGCCTGTGGGCTTCATCGCCAGCAAGGTGGGCCGCAAAAAGACCATCCTGGCCGGCGTCATCATGCTGACCGGCGCCTTCACCGTGGCCGCCTTCCTCAACGCGGACAGCCCCACCATGCTGATGAACGCCATGTTCGCGCTGGCCGGCATCGGCTGGGCCACCATCAATGTCAACTCCTTCCCCATGGTAGTTGAGCTGGCCTCCGGCGGCGATGTGGGCAAGTACACCGGCTTCTACTACACCGCCTCCATGGCGGCGCAGGTGGCCACCCCCATGGTGTCCGGCCTGCTGATGGATCAGTTCGGTATGCACGTTCTGTTCCCCTATGCCGCCGTGTTCACGGCGCTGGCGTTCTTCACCATGCTCATGGTGAAGCATGGCGACAGCAAGCCCGAGGCCAAGGTCGGCATTGAAGTTCTGGAAGATCTGGAGGCGGATTGATATGATAGCTGTATATATTCTGTTGGGACTTTTGGTGCTGCTGGGCCTGCTGTATGTGCTGTGCCTGCGCTGCCGCCGCCGCAAGGACTGGGAGCGCTTCCGCAAGTGGCGCTTCGCCCACCGCGGCTTCCACGATAAGCCCCGTATCCCTGAAAACTCCCTGCCCGCCTTCCGCCGCGCCGTCCAATGCGGCTTCGGCGCGGAGCTGGACGTCCATCTCATGAGGGACGGCCGTCTGGCGGTCATCCACGACGCCTCCCTGCTGCGCACCGCCGGTGTGGACGTGCAGATCGAGGATCTGACGGCGGAGGAGCTGAAAAACTACAAGCTGGAGGGTACGGAGCACCATATCCCCCTGCTGGACGAGGTGCTGCCCATCTTCGCGGGCAAGGCGCCTCTGATCGTGGAGCTGAAGGCCGAACGTGGCAACGCCGAGGCGCTGGCCGCCGCCGCCTGCAAGCTGCTGGACAAGCACCACGTCACCTATTGCATCGAGTCCTTCGACCCCCGCTGCCTCATGTGGCTGTGGGCCAACCGCCCCGATGTGGTGCGGGGCCAGCTGTCCGAGAATTTCCGGCGCCACGGCGACGCGCAGGACCTCCCCGGCGTGGTGCGCTGGGTCCTCAGCAACCTGCTGCTCAACGCCCGCACCCGCCCCGACTTCATCGCCTACCGCTTCGAGGACCGCAAGAGTCTGTCCCTCCGCCTGTGCCGCGGCCTGTACGGGGCGCAGGAGTTCAGCTGGACCATCCGCTCCAAGGCGGACATGGCCGCCGCTGAGCAGGACGGCGCGCTGGTCATCTTTGAATGCTTCGACCCAAGGGGGTAACCGTTTATGAGAGTCATCACCGGCTCTGCCCGCGGCAGAGTACTGAAGGAGCTGCCGGGTCTGGAGACCCGCCCCACCACAGGCAAGGTGAAGGAGAGTCTGTTCTCCATCATCCAGTTCGACATTGAGGGCCGCCGCGTGCTGGACCTCTTCGCCGGCACCGGCCAGCTGGGCATCGAGGCCCTGAGCCGCGGCGCGGCGGAGTGCGTGTTTATCGACCGGCGGGCGGACGCGGTGAAGCTGATA
>CAVHKA010000197.1:2979-3560 GCA_963636325.1 Agathobacter sp.
TCAGGAGAATCTGGCCCTGTGTAGGCTGGCGGATCGCGCCCGTGTCCGTCAGGGCGACGCCCTGCCCTATCTCCGCAGCGGCGAAACCTTCGATCTCATCCTTCTGGACCCGCCCTACGCCTCCGGCCTGCTTTCTCAGGCGCTGACGGATATCGCAGCGTTTGACATTTGCCGACAGCATGGTATAATTGTGGCGGAAAGCGCTGTGGATACGGTGCTGCCCGCACTTCCGGCCCCCTATCGGCTGTATCGGGAATACCGGTACGGTAAGATCAAGCTGACGGTGTTCCATCGCGGCGGAAACGAGGACGCACAATGAAAATTGCCATCTACCCCGGCAGCTTCGATCCCATCACCCTGGGCCATCTGGACATCATCCGCCGCGGCGCGGCCTGCTTCGACAGGCTGTATGTCTGCGTCATGGTCAACTGCGAGAAAAAGCAGCCCATGTTCACGCCGGAGCGCCGTCTGGAGCTGATCCGCCGCAGCGTGGCCCACATCCCCCATGTGGAGGTAGAGAGCTGGAACGGCCTGCTGGCCGATTATGCCCGGGAAAAGGGCGCCCATATCCTGCTCAAGGG
>CAVHKA010000198.1:0-3533 GCA_963636325.1 Agathobacter sp.
TCTATGTTGCTCAGATCGCTCTGGGCGCTAACATGAACCAGGCTGTCAAGGCTATCGCAGAGGCTGAGGCATATCCCGGCCCCTCCCTCATCATCGGCTACGCTCCCTGCGAGCTGCACGGTGTTAAGGGCGGCATGACCAACTGCCAGAACGAGATGAAGAAGGCCGTTGAGGCTGGCTACTGGAACCTGTTCACCTTCAACCCGGCACTGAAGGCCGAGGGCAAGAATCCGTTCACCCTCACCTCCAAGGCTGGCAAGATGGACAAGTATCAGGAGTTCCTGGCTAACGAGACCCGTTACAGCCGCCTGAGCCGCGCATTCCCGGATCGCGCTAAGGCCCTGTTCGAGAAGAACCAGGAAGCTGCTGAAGCTCGTTACACCCACCTGACCAAGCTGGTTGACCTGTACAAGTAATTTGTCCGGTTCGCGGAGCTGCCGCTAAACCAGTAACATAAAACCCCGCCCCGCGCATCCGATACGGTTTGCGCGGGGCGGGGTTTTGTTATCTCTCCCTCTTCACTTTTTCCCTGTAAATAAACCCAATAAAAAGGCACAGCCCCCGGTTCTTCACCCGGCGCTGTGCCCTTTTTGTTTATCTTATCCTGTATTAAAGTTTCTTCGGTTCCTTCTTTTCAAAGAAGGAACATCGTCACTCCAATTATTCTTCGTCCTCGCCCTCAGTGTCCGGCGCGGCGTCCTCAGCAGCTTCTTCGGCGGCTTCGGCTGCGGCAATGGCTTCCAGCTCTTCAGGGGTCGGGTCAGTCTCGCCATCATCCTCCGGCTTGGCTGTTTCGGCGGTGGCATCGCGGTCCACGCGGGCCAGCACGGCTACCTTGTCCTCGCCAATCAGGCGCATCACGCGCACGCCGCTGCCATAGCGGGACTGCACGTTGATGTCATTGGCGTGCATGCGGATCAGAATACCGTCCTGGCTGATGAGGATCAGGTCATCGGTGTCATCCACAATCTTGATGCCTGCCACACCGCCGCGGGTGTAGTTGCGGATGCCCAGGCCACCGCGCTTGGTAATGCGGTAGTCGTCAATCAGGCTGCGGCGGCCTTTGCCGTCCTCGGTGACGGTCAGCACGGTTGCGCCGGGGCGGCAGACGCCCACGCCCACAACATAGTCACCATCACGCAGCTTGATGACGCGCACACCATGGCCTGTGCGGCCCATAGCGCGCGCTCCAGCCTCGCTGAAATGGATGGCGGCACCATCATGAGTGGCCACGATCAGCTCGTCCTCGCCGCCTGTCAGGTGGCACCAGACAAGGGCATCGTCCTCGTTCAACGCAATGGCATTCAGGCCGCCCTTGCGGATGTTGCGGAACTGGGAAAGCGGCGTGCGCTTAATCAGGCCCTGCCGCGTTACCATCGTGATGTAGCTGGCATCCTCGTCCATGTTGGCGGGCTGGCGCATCATGATGGTAACTTTCTCCCCCTCCTGCAGCTGCAGCAGGTTGGCAATGTGGCTGCCTTTGGCGGTGCGGCTGCCCTCGGCTACCTGATAGCCTTTCAGGCGGTAAACACGGCCCTTGTCCGTCATGAACAGCATGTAGTCATGCGTGGAGCCAACAAACAGTTCCTCGGTAAAGTCATTGTCTTTCTGGGTCATGCCGGCCACACCGCGGCCGCCGCGGTTCTGGGCACTGTAGGTGTCCACCGCCGTGCGCTTGATGTAGCCTTCATGGGTCAGGGTAAAGACGCAGGTCTCTTCGGGGATCAGGTCCTCAATGTCCACTTCGCCGGAAACCGCCTCAATGGAGGTGCGGCGGTCATCGCCGTACTTGTCGGCCAGAGCCGTCAGGTCGGTCTTGACGATCTCCATGGTGTGGGCGTCGTTGGACAGGATATCCTTGTAATTTTCAATGCTGGCGCGCAGCTGGCCCAACTCCTCATCGATCTTGAGGATTTCCAGGCCTGCAAGGCGTCCCAGCTGCAGTTTTACGATAGCATCGGCCTGCGGATCGTCGAAGCCGAAACGCTCCATAATGGCCGCCTTTGCCTCTGCAAAGCCGCCCTTGCAGGCGCGGATGGTGGCGATGATCTCATCCACAATATCCACAGCCTTGCGCAGACCTTCCAGGATGTGCTCGCGGTCCTGGGCTTTTTTCAGCTCATACGCCGTGCGGCGGCGGATGACCTGGAACTGGAAGTCCAGATAACGCTGCATCATGGTCTTCAGGCTCATGATCTTGGGTACGCCGTCATCCAGCGCCAGCATGATTACACCCACGGTGTCCTGCAGCTGGGTGTAGCGGTAGAGCTGGTTCAGCACCACCTGCGGGTTGGCGTCCTTCTTGATCTCGACCAGGATCTTCATGCCGGTGCGGCTGGAGGACAGGTCGTTCAGGTCGCTGATGCCCTCAATGCGCTTATCTTTGACCAGGTCGCCGATGGATTCCAGCAGGCGGGTCTTGTTGACCATGTAGGGGATCTCGGTGATCACAATCTCATACCGGCCGTTTTTCTTCTCCACGATCTCGGCACGGCCACGCAGGGTGATCTTGCCGCGGCCTGTGGCATATGCCGCACGGATGCCGCTGCGGCCCATAATCACGCCGCCGGTGGGGAAATCGGGTCCCTTGATGTGCTCCATCAGGCCCGCCAGATCAATTTCCGGGTCATCAATCAGGGCAATCATGCCGCTGACGACTTCGCGCAGATTGTGCGGCGGGATGTTGGTGGCCATGCCGACCGCAATGCCCTGGCTGCCGTTGACCAGCAGGTTGGGGAACCGGCTGGGCAGCATGTGGGGTTCCTTCTTGGTCTCGTCAAAGTTCGGGTCCCAGTCAATGGTATCCTTATCAATATCCGTCAGCATTTCGCATGCAATTTTGGACATGCGGGCTTCGGTATAACGGTAAGCAGCCGGGGGATCGCCGTCCACGGAACCAAAGTTGCCCTGGCCGTCAACCAGCGGATAACGCAGGCTGAAATCCTGTGCCAGACGCACCATCGCGTCATACACACTGGCGTCGCCGTGGGGGTGGTAAGCACCCAGCACAGCACCAACCGTATCCGCAGACTTGCGGTACGGGTGGCTGGGGTCGTTGCCGCGCTCGTGCATGGTGTACAGGATGCGGCGGTGTACGGGCTTCAGACCATCGCGCACATCCGGCAAGGCACGGGATACGATAACGGACATGGAATAATCCAAAAATGCCGTTTCGATCTCCTGCTTGACATCGCGCACAATGACCTTCGTGCCCGAACCGGGCACCATGATAACATTTTCTTCCATTCAACTCACCTTTCGGATTGTTTCAAAGCCTTTTTGCAAAAGCTTCACCGAAAAACTTCACTCTATCATCAAAATATCAAAAACAAAATTCATCAGCGTTCGGCTGGCGGCGGAAATTTTCATCGCAAGCTGAGGGTGGTAATCAATTACCCACACGCAGCGGGCGCACAATGTGCGCCCCTACAGGGGCAGCAGCCTTTTGCCCCGCCCCGTAGGGAACGGTCTTGACCGTTCCGAAACCTGCGATATTTCTGCTATCTTTCCCCCACCGCCACAACGTTCCATCT
>CAVHKA010000199.1:0-3523 GCA_963636325.1 Agathobacter sp.
TTTCGGAACACTATTGTGCCGCGCATTTTCAACGGCTCCCCTTGTGCGGTCTGCCGCTTTTCGGTCTGCCGCTGCCGTATATTTCGTGTATTCTTGCGAAAAAATGCTTTTCCGGAAAAACCCTCTTTCTTTTCCACGGAATGTATGGTACAATAGGTACAAGCGCTGTTGGGCGCGCAGGAAAGGAAACATCCGCATTATGGAAAGCAACGCACTTTTGAACGCGAAGCTGTCACTGGACAGCGATATCTCTCTGTATGCCCAGCTGGTGGGCATCATCAAGCGCAACATCTCCACCGGGGTGCTGGCGGTGGGCGACCTGCTGCCCAGCGAGGCGGAGCTGTGCCGCACGCTGAACATCAGCCGCAATACCGTCCGTCAGGCTATCGGTGAGCTGGAGGAGGAGGGCCTTGTGGTCCGCAAGCGGGGCCGGGGCACCTTCGTGGCCGACCCGTCCACCAACCGCCGGGGCGTCCGGTACTCCTTCACCACCGAGGTGTCCTCCATGGGCAAGGAGCCCAGCAGCACGCTGGTGGATTTCCAGATCACCACCCCCTCCGCCATCGTCTGCGAAAAGATGGAGCTGCGGGAGGGTACGCCGGTCTACTGCTTCACCCGTATCCGCAACGTGGACGGCGAGCCGCTGATCCTTGAGACCAGCTATTATCCCCAGTACATCTACCCCAACCTGACCCGCGACATGGTGCAGACCCACAGCTTCTATTCCCTGCTGTACCATGTGGGCATCACGCCCTTTGCCGCGGAGGAGAGCTACGAGGCCGTGACGCTGGACAGCGACAGCGCCAGACTGCTGGGCGTGGAGCCGGGCAGCTGCGCTTTCTATCACCAGCGCCGCACCCGCACCGAGGATGGCCGCGTGTACGAGTATACCCGCAGCTTCATCCGGGGTGACCGAGTCCGGCTGGACGTACATATGCAGAAATCCGGCATCCACTTCACCCGCAGCATCGACTGACGGAGGATACCCACATTATATAAATGGCGATGAATTTCTTCATCGCCATTTTCTTATGCCTTGCGGGATTTTGTTCACAAATAATTCAACGTTGCAGCCCTTGACATTCGTGACCGTCGGTGGTACACTGGGTTAGCACTCAGAGATAGCGAGTGCTAAACGGAGAAAAACCATGGAATTGACAGCGCGAAAAAAGCAAATATTGAAGATCGTGGTGGAGAGCTACATCGACACCGCCGAACCGCTGGGTTCCAAGGCCATCGCGGAGCGGATGCCGGAAAAAGTCAGCTCCGCCACTGTCCGCAACGAACTGGCGGAGCTCAGCGACATGGGCTATCTGGAGCAGCCCCACACCAGCGCCGGACGCATCCCGTCGCCGTTGGGCTACCGGCTGTACGTCAACGAGCTGATGGAGCGCAGGCCCATCTCCGCCGAGGAGGCCGCTCAGATCAACAGCACCTTACAGCAGGAGCTGAAGGGCACCGATCAGGTGATCGCCAAGACCGGCCAGATGGTGTCCAGCTTCGTGGATTACCCCACCTACGCCGTGGCGGATCACACCGCCGCCGCCACCGTGCGGCGCTTCGAGCTGATCGCCGTGGACGCCGCGTCGGTGATCGCCGTGGTGATGCTGTCGGACAGCCGGGTGAAAAGCCAGCTGATGCGCCTGACGCTGCCGCTGGCGGCGGAGACGCTGCCGGAGCTGAGCCACCTGCTGAACACCCACTTCACCGGCATCGGCGCCGAGGAGATGAACGCCCATCTGATGAACCTGTCGGATCAGGTCAGCGGCGAGTGGTTCCTGCTGCTGAATCAGGTGGTGGAATACGCCGCCGGACTTCTCAAGGAGACCCAGCAGCACGAGGTGTTCACCAACGGCGCCAGCCAGCTGCTGAAATTCCCGGAGTTCCGGGATATCGACAAGGCCCACGACCTGATGCACTTCATGGTGGACAGCAAGGAGGATCTTCCGGTCCCCGCCGGAGGCCAGTCCATGCAGATCCTGATCGGGCCGGAAAACGTCAACGACGCCCTGAAGGAGAGCAGCGTGGTGGTGGCCAGCTATGACATCGGTGACGGCATGCGGGGCCTTGTGGGCGTGGTAGGCCCCACCCGTATGGATTACGCCACCGTGGCGGCCCGCCTCAGCTACTTTGCCGAGAGTCTGACCCGCATGTTCGGAAAGCACCAACTTCCCCCAAAGGAGAATGAGATACAATGAGCGATAAGAAGAAAAAGGATATCCCCGCGCAGGAGCCGGAAAAAGAGACTGCCGCTCCCGTAACGGAGGAAACGGAGAATACGGAAGCCGCTGCGGAGGAGGCCGCCCCTGAAACCTTCACCGTCACGAAAGAGCAGATGGAGAAGATGGAGGGCCTTGCCAAGCTGGTGGCGGACGTCAACGACAAATACCTGCGTCTGGCGGCGGAGTACGACAACTACCGCAAGCGCACCGCCAAGGAGAAGGAGAGCGTCTACGGCGACGCCAAGGCCGACACCATCAAGCCCTTCCTGGCCGTGTACGATAACCTGGAGCGGGGCATCGCCCAGTACGATGAAAGCGACGTCCACCGTCAGGGGCTGGAGCTGATCCTCCGCCAGTTTACCGAGGCGCTGACCAAGCTGGGCGTCACGGAGATCGAAGCAAAGGGCCAGCCCTTTGATCCCGGCCTGCACAACGCCGTCATGCATGTGGAGGACGAGGCCGCCGGTGAGAACACCGTGGTCGAGGTGTTCCAGAAGGGCTTCATGCTGGGAGACAAGGTGCTGCGCTTCGCCATGGTGAAGGTAGCCAACTGACCATGAATTTCCCGGAACGACGTTCCGATCAAAATAACAAAAAGTAA
The DNA here is from genome assembly GCA_963636325.1 of Agathobacter sp. Classification (GTDB taxonomy): domain Bacteria; phylum Bacillota; class Clostridia; order Oscillospirales; family Oscillospiraceae; genus Vescimonas. The sequence continues at coordinate 2,824 of CAVHKA010000199.1, forward strand.
TAATTATATGTGAATATACAGGAGGCAATCATTATGTCTAAAGTTATCGGTATTGACCTTGGCACCACCAATTCCTGCGTCGCCGTGATGGAAGGCGGCGAAGCAGTCGTTATCCCCAATGCGGAAGGCAACCGCACCACCCCGTCCGTCGTGGCATTCTCCAAGACCGGCGAGCGTATGGTAGGTCAGGTGGCAAAGCGTCAGGCCATCACCAACCCTGACCGCACCATCTCCTCCATCAAGCGTGAGATGGGCACCGACCACCGCGTCACCATCGACGGCAAGAGCTACACCCCCCAGGAGATCAGCGCCATGATCCTGCAGAAGCTGAAGGCGGACGCCGAGGCTTATCTGGGCCAGTCCGTCTCCGAGGCGGTCATCACCGTCCCCGCCTACTTCACCGACTCTCAGCGTCAGGCCACCAAGGACGCCGGCAAGATCGCGGGTCTGGATGTCAAGCGTATCATCAACGAGCCTACCGCGGCCGCTCTGGCCTACGGTGTGGATAAGGAGCAGGCACAGAAGATCATGGTCTACGACCTGGGCGGCGGCACCTTCGATGTGTCCATCCTGGAGATCGACGACGGCGTGATCGAGGTGCTGGCCACCGCCGGCAACAACCGTCTGGGCGGCGATGACTTCGACCAGTGCATCATGAAGTATCTGGTGTCCGAGTTCAAGAAGTCCGACGGCATCGACC
>CAVHKA010000200.1:0-3471 GCA_963636325.1 Agathobacter sp.
CCGTGGCGCTCTCGCCCATGCCGTACACCAGCAGGTCGGCGGGCGCGTCAAACAGGATGGGGCGGCGCACCTTGTTGTCCCAGTAGTCATAGTGGGCAAACCGCCGCAATGACGCCTCCAACCCGCCGATGATGATGGGGGTGTCGGGAAATGCCTCTCTGGCCCGGTTGGCGTAGACGATGGTGGGCCTGTCGGGCCGGAAGCCCAGCTTGCCGCCGGGACTGTATAAGTCCTGCGTCCGCCGCCGCTTGGCCACCGTATAGTGGGCCACCATGGAGTCCAGATTGCCGCCGCCGATCAGCACGCCGTACCGGGGCTTGCCCATGGCGCGGAAGGCTTCGGCGTCGTGCCAGTCCGGCTGGGCCAGCACCGCCACCCGGTAACCCTCGCCCTCCAGCAGCCGGGCGATGATGGCGCTGCCGAAGCTGGGATGGTCGATATAGCCGTCCGCCGTCACCACCAGAAAGTCATAGTAGTACCAGCCCCGGTCGATCATCTCGTCCCGGCTCACCGGCAAAAATTCCGTTCCCTTTACCATACGATCTCCCGCGGCGCATAGCCGATATACTTTTCCATCACGTCGCCCTCCAGCGGGTAGAAGCCGTAATGGGCGAAAAAGCCTCTTGTCTGCTCGTCCACGCACCGCAGCCGCAGCCGGTCGATGCCCCGCTCCCGATAGAACTGCACCGCCTGACCCAGCGGCGGGATGCCGTAGTTGCGGCCCCGCATGGTGGGCTCCAGATAATAATAACCGATCCAGCCCGCGTCGCTGGCCTTGTCCGGCAGCAGCGTCACCGCGCCTATCGGCTCATTCTCGAACCACACGGCGATGCGCTTGCCCTCCGCCGGAACGCCGAAGCGCGCCGCCGTGGCCTCGTCCATGTCCTTATAATACTGGCCGCCGCTCATCATCCGCTTGTCCCGCCACCATGTCTGCTTGGCGAAGGTGGAAAGCCCCGCCTCCACCTGATGGCTGTTGTCATTCATATAGACCACACGGATATCGTCGCCGTCGATCTCCAGCAGCGACACGGCGGTATTGTCGCCGTGGGGCGTTTCACCCACTTCGGAGAGGGGCAGGCCGTTCAGGGTCCCCAGCACCATCCGCATGGCCGCGCCGTGGCTGAATACGGCGATGGTCTTGCCGTCGTTCTCCGCCGCTACACGCTTCAGGGCGGGAATGTAGCGATCCAGCACCTGCTGGGCCGTCTCGCTGCCCTCCACATGGAACTTGTCCAGCTGGCGGTTGAAGTAAAGCATCTGCTCCTCATAGGCGGTGTTCAGCTCCTGCCAGGGGCGGCCCTCCCAGCAGCCCATGTGGATCTCCCGGAAGGCGGGCTCCAGATGGAGCTCCAGTCCCTTCGGCTCATAGATGGCGCGGGCGGTGGCGCGGGCGCGGAACAGGTCGCTGCTGTACACCGCGTCGATAGGAACATCGTCGAACCGCTTTTTCAGCACATGGAGCTGCTGATAGCCCCGGTCGGTGATCAGACCATTATACTGGCCGTGGGCGATGCGGTAGAGGTTGCCCTCCGCCTCGGCATGCCGTACAAGATAAACCGTTGTCACAGCACCGTCACCCATGCTTTCATGTCCTGAACAGCGGCGTCCACATCGCCGCCATATTGCAGATCATAGTCCACCACCATGGCCCCGTGGCCCAGATCGTCAAAAGCGGGGGCAGCGTTCTGCCCGTCGCAGTAAGGCAGCAGCAGGAAGGCGTCCGCCGCCCGCTTGCGTACCTCCTTGATGTCCAGACTATACCCGGTCTCCACCACCAGCGCCGCGCCCTGACGGGCCATCTGCTGGGCCACCGCCGCGTAGAGGGGCCGGTCGCCGGCGATGAGGTTCTGCACATCGCCGGAGCTTTCGTTGGCGGTGCGCACCACGGCGAAGATGGCCTTGTCCGTCCCTTGCGGCACGCAGTCGCCGCCCACATAGGGCATCACGGTCAGGCCGTCGCCCGCCATGGGGCTGTCCAGCCACAGCTCCGGCCGGGTGGTGCGGCAGTCCACGATGGCGTACAGCCCGCGGGCCGCGGCGGCGCTGACCAGATTGCTCAGCACATCCGCGCCCATCATGCCGCAGCGGAGATAATGCTCGGCGCTGATGACCACGGCGGGCAGCTTGCCCTGGGCCGCGTCCATGGCCTGACAGGCGTGGAAGCGCAGCGCCTCGGCATTGGCCATCAGGCCGGGGCCGAACATCTCTTCAAAATTCTTCACGATCTTGGGGGAGATCTTTCCGATCTCCGGGGCAAGACCCAGCGCGATAGGCGTCTTGCGCTCCCGGATAGCGGCCTGTAATTTCTCGATAGACATAGCTGTCTCCTTTATTTTTCAAAATTTTCATTCCCGATCATTGTACCATTTTGCGCTTGTTTTGGCAAGTAATGCCCCGTGTTTTTCGCCGCGTTCCGGGACAAACTGACAGCAGCCAATGAAAAGGAGTGGATGAACCATGAAAATTACCGCATTTATCAGCGGTCTTTGCATCGGCATGGTGGCCGGCGCCACGGTGGACCGCATGTCCTCCGACCGGAAGGCCCGCCGCGCCGTCAGCCGCACCATGGAGCGCATGGGCAAGGCCATGGACAGCGCCTTTGAGGACGTCAAAAGCTGCCTGCACTGAAGGAAAGCTGTCCCGCGGAATGATCCGCGGGACAGCTTTTTTCATTACGCCGCATCATATGCTGTACCGCAAAAAACATCGGGCTTTGACAAAAACCGCGAAAACAAGTGGATTTTTTCAAAAATCTCCTGTATAATATAAATTATAGTATGATTGCCCTGTGCAACATTGGGAGGGACTATGCATAACATAACGAACCATACCGACACGCATTTGAACTGTCCGGTCTGCGGAAAAGAAATGGCGTATGGATACAGCACGTTCAACAGCAACCAGGGTATTCTGTGGCTCCCTGCGGAAACAGAAATGACGCTGCGCAGATTGAGGAAGATCTACTGGTCGCACTCGCTTAACGCGAACTTTGTCACCAGCGGAAAAGACGCGGCTGCCGAAGTCAACGGCGAGTGGATCTATGAGCCGGAGCCGGTCCGCTATCCCAAGATCCCCTGCCATCTTTGCCGCGCCTGCAAAAAAATCGTCCTTCATTACGGAGAAGGCGAAGAATACCCGTATGCGTAAGTGGACCCGTCACGCTGCCCCATGGTACCCGCCATGGGGTCTTCTTTTGTCAAAAAACCGTGAAAAGTGGTGGATTTTTTCAAAAGCCTCCTGTATAATGTAAAATTGTAGTATTATCACCCTGTGTGACATTGGGAGGAACTATGCGCAACATCTGGACGGTATTCAAAACCGACGTGAAAACGCTGAGCAAATGCTTTTTTGCCTGCGCGGTGGTGGTGGCCATCGCCGTACTGCCAAGTCTGTACGCATGGCTGAACATCTATTCCAACTGGGACCCCTACGGCAACACCGGCGGCATCTCCATCGCCGTGGCCTCGC
>CAVHKA010000201.1:0-3447 GCA_963636325.1 Agathobacter sp.
TGTCCGCCTTGTCATACACCACGTCCGCGCCCTTGCGGAACAGCTCGTTGATGACGCGGCCCACCGTCACCTCGTTGCCGGGGATGGCGCTGGCGGAGATGATCACCTTATCGCCGGGGCCGATGTCCACCTGCTTGTGGGTGGAGAAGGCCATGCGGTACAGGGCGCTCATCTCCTCGCCCTGGGAGCCGGTGGTGACGATGACCTGCTGGCTCAGGGGCAGGCCCTTGATGCGGTTGATGTCCATCAGCGTGTTCTTGGGCACCTTCATATAGCCCAGCTCCGTGGAGACCTTCATGATGTTCTCCATGCTGCGGCCGGTGACGGCCACCTTGCGGCCGCAGGCCGCCGCAGCGTCCAGCACCTGCTGGATGCGGTGAACGTTGCTGGCGAAGGTGGTGACGATGATGCGCTTGTCGCAGCCGGTGAACTGCCGCTTGAATGTAGCGCCCACCGCCTTTTCGCTCATGGTATAGCCGGGGCGCTCCACGTTGGTGGAGTCCGCCAGCAGCGCCAGCACACCCTCCCGGCCCAGCTGGCCGAAGCGGGCCAGGTCGATGACCTCGCCGTCAATGGGCGTGGAGTCGATCTTGAAGTCACCGGTATGCACCACCGTACCCATACGGGTATGGATGGCGAAGGCCACCGAGTCGGCAATGGAGTGGTTCACATGGATGAACTCCACCTGGAACTTACCGGCCCGGATGGTCTGGCCCGCCTCCACAGTGATAAGCTTGGTGGATTGCAGCAGGCCGTGCTCCTGCAATTTCAGCTTGATGAGCCCCGCCGTCAGGCGGGTGCAGTAGATGGGCATGTTGATCTGCTTGAGCACATAGGGGATGGCGCCGATGTGATCCTCGTGCCCGTGGGTGATGAACAGGCCGCGAAGGCGGTTGTGGTTCTTCACCAGATAGGTCACGTCGGGGATGACGCAGTCGATGCCGTACATATCATCGCCGGGGAACGCCATGCCGCAGTCCACCACGATGATCTCGCCGCCGTATTCATAGGCGGTCATGTTCTTGCCGATCTCGTTGAGACCGCCAAGGGGAATGATCTTGAATTTTTCAGCCATAATAACTCCTTTACTGTATCGAAAAAATGGATAGATACACGGCGTTACCGGGGCTGGGTACACAGAAAATTGCGCGGAAAGGCATCGCCCTGCGCAAAAATGTGCAGCAAAAGAAAGGCGGCCCGACGTCCTGCCGGCCCTGCATCGCCGGAGGAGCATCGGAGCGTTCGCCCCGGATGACCGTGTGTTGAATTGTGCTATATGGGGCCGGGCGGCCCTTATATCACCGCAAAGCCGCATCTGCTTTGCGAAACAACCAAAAAAGTCGCAGAAAATTCTACGAAGTATATAAATTATAGCACACTTTTCCCGGTTTGTACACCCCCAACTTTTCGCCGCCTTCCGCCACCGTTCGCCCCGCGGAAACGACAAGGCGGAAAAATCCGTGTTTTTGCTGTTGTGATACGGAAAAAGATATGATATAATGGGCAATGATTGTAAATTGGAGTGGTATCCCCATCGGGAAATATCGCTGTTTTCCATCTTTGAAATGAGGTGTCACCTTGAGTAAAAAGCTGATCCGCGGCTTCCGCACCAACATCATGCTGTACGGCCTGTGCCTGGCCGCCTTTGTGATCGCCACCATACCCTTTTCCCCGTTGCTGGCTATCGCTGAGGCGCTGGTGTCCGCGCTGGTGATCTATGTGGGCATCCGGCGCAACCGCATGGCCCAGCACAGTGTGCGGCAGTATCTGGACCGGGTCAGCGGCGGCATCGACACCGCCCGCTCCAGCAACATGCTGTACGCGCCGCTGCCCATGCTGGTGTTCGACCTGAACACCGGCGAGATCCTGTGGGGCAACGACCGGTTTCTGGCGCTGACGGATATGAAGGAGAAGATGTTCGAGGCGCTGGTGGGCGACGTGATCCCCGGTTTTGACGGACACTGGATGCTGGAGGGTAAGCGGGAAGCGCCGGAGCATGTGGTGTGGAACCACCGCACCTACCGGGTGTACGGCGCGCTGAGCCATCCCGACCAGCTGAAGGGCGACCACAGCATGCTGGCCACCACCTATTGGCTGGATATCACCGAGAGTGAGCAGATGCGCCAGACGCTGGACATGACCCGCCCCTCCGTGGCCATTCTGATGATCGACAACTATGAGGATCTGATGAAGGCCTGCCCGGAGAGCAAACGCTCGGCGCTGCTGGCGGATATCGAGGGCAAGCTCAACGACTGGTGCGCCGGAAGCGGCGCGCTGCTGCTGGGCTATGACCGGGACCGGTATCTGTTCGTGATGGAGGAGAAGGACTTCACCACCTATGCCGAGAAGAAATTCGACGTGCTGGACGCGGTGCGCACCGTGGAGAGCGGCGGCGTCACCGCCACGCTGTCCATCGGCGTGGGCCGGGACGGCGACAGCTTTGAGAACCTGTTCAAAAACGCCGATCTGGCGCTGGAGATGGCCCTGAGCCGCGGCGGCGACCAGGCGGTGGTGAAGGATCGCAATAACTTCGAGTTCTACGGTGGCCGCTCCAAGACCACCGAAAAGCGCACCAAGGTAAAATCCCGCGTTATGGCCAACGCCCTGCGGGAGCTGATCGACGACGCCCGCAATGTGTACGTTATGGGCCACAAGTACGCTGACATGGACTCTCTGGGCGCGGCGGCGGGCATCTGCTGCATCAGCCGCAAGCTGGGCAAGAAGGCCCAAATCGTCATTGATACCGAAAACAACGCCGCCCACCCCGTGCTGCGGGCCTTGCAGCAGCAGCCGGAGTACGCGGGCGTGCTGGTCAACGGCGACACGGCGTTTCTCCACGCCCAGCCGGACACCCTGCTGGTGGTGGTGGACACCAACCGCCCTGACAGCGTGGAGTCCGAGCCGCTGCTGGAGAGCTGCACCCGCGTGGCGGTCATCGACCATCACCGCCGTGGCAGCAGCTACATCGACAAAATGACCCTGAACTACCACGAGCCCTACGCCAGCTCCGCCAGCGAGCTGGTCACGGAGCTGATGCAGTATCTGATCGAACCGGCCGACATGCTGAAATACGAGGCGGAGGCCCTGCTGGCCGGCATCGTGCTGGACACCAAGAACTTTACCAACCGCACCGGCGGCCGCACCTTCGAGGCGGCGGCGTACCTGCGCCGCTGCGGCGCCGACACCCAGGACGTGCAGCGGATGTTCCAGAGCGATCTGGACGCCATGGTGACCCGCTACGCCATCATGCGGCAGGCGGAGATCTACCACAGCGACATCGCCATCGTGGCGGCGGACGAGGCCTATGACCGGGTCACTGCCGCCAAGGCCGCCGACGAGCTGCTGACCATCCGGGGCATCCGGGCCTCCTTCGTCATGTACCGCAAGGATGACGGCGTGTATATGTCCGCCCGCTCCCTGGGCGAGGTGAACGTGCAGGTGATCCTG
>CAVHKA010000202.1:0-3409 GCA_963636325.1 Agathobacter sp.
TGGGCTTGATGGAGTTGGCATACTCGATGCCCAGGATCTCCTTCTTGCCGCCGGCAGCGTTCTGGCCGGAAGTGGGCTCAAACACGCCGATCTTGACGACCTTGTCGCCGGTGGCGCTGTCGCCGCCCTGCTGGTTGTCACCGCCGCCGCAGGCGACCAGAGACAACGCCATGACCAGAGCCAGCAGCATTGCAATAAACTTTTTCATGTTTTTTCCTCCTAAAAATCTCTCTTACCGGAGTGTTCCCTCCGGTAGAACAGTATTATTTTAAAGGAATCGCCGGAAAAAAACAATTGTAACATGCACTGAAAATGGATGGGCGTTTGTCCGCGGACGGCTGGCAAAAGCCGCCGCAAGGCCCTAGGGTGTCCATGAATAGAAAACAGTCACATCTATACTGTGAACACATAAAGAGACGACGCCCTGTTCTTAACATGCGATTAACATCAATAATGAGAGAAAAAGTGCGGATATTGCCACACAACATAGGTAAAAATAGCATTTATTTCGTGAGAATATAAAACTTTTCTATGTTTTGACATAAAACATAATGGAATGGAGAAAATGCGAAAATGAAAGAAAAGGGTGTCCCTGTTTGAAAGACAACCTTTTCGTGATTTTGCACAAACCACCATAGCCGCAAAGAGAAAAAGTGAGGGGTTCCGCCCACTTTGCACAAAAAACGCGCACTTGCTTACGGGCAAGTGCGCGTTTTCTCATATCCTCTCAGGAATCAGCGGCAGGCGCTCCGGTAAAGAAGCTCTCAAACACCTCGCCGGACATGGTCTCGTTGGACAGCAGGTACTCCGCGATCTCCGCCAGCTGCTTCTGATACGTCCGCAGGATCGCCTGGGCCTTGTCATAGGCCTCGTCGATGATGGCGCGGATCTCGCTGTCCATCTCGGCGGCGGTCTTTTCGGAATAGGGACGGGTGTGGCCCATGGACTTGCCGATGAACACCTCGTCGGAACCGGCGTCAAAGGCCACGGTGCCCAGCTTGGCGGACATGCCGTAGGTGCCCACCATCTTCCGGGCCATGGAGGTGGCCCGCTGGATGTCGTTGGAAGCGCCGGTGGAGATATCGCCCAGCATCAGCTGCTCGGCGGCCCGGCCGCCCAGCAGGGACACGATCTGTTGGATCATGTACTCCCGGCTCAGGTAGGAGCGGTCCTCGTCCGGCAGGGAGATGGTCATGCCGCCTGCCTGTCCGCGGGGCACGATGGTGATCTGATGTACCGGGTCGTGCTGGGGCAGCGCCCGCATCACCACGGCGTGGCCCGCCTCGTGATAGGCGGTCAGCCGCCGCTCCTGCTGGGGAATGACGCGGCTGTGCTTCTCCGGCCCGGCGATGACCTTGATCACCGCCTCGTCGATGCAGGCCTTGTCGATGGCCGCCTTGTTCTGGCGTCCCGTCAGCAGCGCCGCCTCGTTCAGCAGGTTTTCCAGATCCGCGCCGGTGAAGCCGGGGGTGCCCTTGGCCACCTGGCCCAGATCCACGTCCTCCGCCAGGGGCTTGTTGCGGGCATGGATCTTCAGGATCTTCTCGCGGCCCTTGATATCCGGCAGGCCCACATAGACCTGACGGTCAAACCGTCCCGGACGCAGCAGCGCCGGGTCGAGAATGTCCACGCGGTTGGTGGCGGCCAGCACCACAACGCCCTCGTTGGAGCCGAAGCCGTCCATTTCCACCAGCAGCTGGTTCAGGGTCTGCTCACGCTCGTCGTGGCCGCCGCCCAGACCGCTGCCGCGCTGACGGCCCACCGCGTCGATCTCATCGATGAACACAATGGCGGGCGCGTCCTTTTTGGCCTGCACGAACAGGTCGCGGACACGGCTGGCGCCCACGCCCACATACATCTCCACGAAGTCGGAGCCGGAGATGGACAGGAACTTCACGCCTGCCTCACCAGCCACCGCCTTGGCCAGCAGCGTCTTACCGGTGCCCGGAGGGCCTACCAGCAGCACGCCCTTGGGAATGTGGGCGCCCAGCTTCAGGTATTTGTCGGGGTCCCGGAGGAACTCCACGATCTCCTGCAATTCCTCTTTTTCCTCGTCGGCTCCGGCCACATCCCTGAAGGTGACTTTCTTGTCGCCCTCCGGGATGCTGCTGACCCGCGCCTCGCCGAAGTGGGCCATCTTGTCGCTGACGCCGCCCGCGCCGCCGCCGTTCATGCGGGTCATCACGTTCATCAGCAGGATAAAGGCCATCACCGCCAGCACATAGGGCAGCAGGATCTGCAGCCAGTTGGTGGAGCGGGCGGGATAGTTGTAGGAGGTGATGATGCCGTCCTCATACTGCTGCACCACCAGCTCGTTCAGGTCATTGAAAAACAGGTCGAAGCTGTACAGCTGGCAGGTGACGGTGGTCTTGTCCGCCAGCGTGGCCGTCAGCCGCGTGTCGTTGATGGCGAAGGACTGCACCTTCTCGTCCACGAACAGCTGGCGCATCTCGCCGTAGGTGATGTCGCCCTGCCGGGTCATGCTGCGGGCCAGATACATGACCACCAGCAGACACAATACCAGCAGAAACAGCGACCGGAAATTGAATTTTCGATCCATTACGCCTTGCCTCCCTGTCTGACCAGCCGGATACCCTGCCAGCTCTGGCCGTCACCGATGCTGATCACAACAAAGGGCTTGGCCTGAATGGCGGACACCGGGATATAGGGCGTCTCCCAGAACCGGGCGTCAAAGGAGCCGGTGCGGTTGTCGCCCAGGGGGAAGAAGCACCCCTCCGGCACGGTGAAGGTCTCGTCACACTCCGTAACGCCCTGCGCCATCAGATACGGCTCCTCCAGCTGTACTCCGTTCACATAGACATACCCGCCGGAGAAGGAGATCTCGTCGCCGGGCAGACCGATGACCCGCTTGACCAGCACCTTGTTCAGCTCCTCGTTCCAGAACGTGACGATATCGCCCCGCTCCGGCACCGGGTCGGCCACCACAAAGGGCAGCTGCCAGCCCAGCATGGCGGATTTGGTGGGCAGCGTGGTCTCCATGGAGCCGCTGGGTACCCACGCGATCTGGATGATGAATTTGAATACCACATACACCGCGGCCAGAATGAGGACCACCTCGCCCCATTCCTTCCAGAACCGCTTCAATGTCCATTTTTCTTTCTTCTTTGCCTCCGGAGCGGTCTCGTTCTGCTCCAGACGCTTTCCCTCTTTGCTCATAGGGCGTCGCCCTCCTGTTTCATCCGCCTTCCGGCGGGAGATCGGCCATTTTCAGAATAGCCGGTAGGGGCGGACGACTCTGTCCGCCCGTCGTTTATTTCTCCGTGTATCGGTTTGGGCGGACAGAGTCGTCCGCCCCTACGCAGATACCGAGAGATTTCATGCCAGCTTTACTTGCTGTATACCTCCGGCTTCAGTACGCCGATGCAGGGATAGTTGCGGTACTGCTGGG
>CAVHKA010000203.1:0-759 GCA_963636325.1 Agathobacter sp.
TCGGCACTTAGAATTATTCGGTATTGCCCTAGCCTTTAGTTAATGGTTATCCCACCCGATCCACCGTACAATGTAGGTACGGTGGATCTTTATTTTTACAGAAGGGAGGGCCTACACTTGAACCGAAGGTATCTCACAGCTGTCACGCCGCTGCCTGATTATATTCTGCAGGTCGATTTTGTGTCCGGAAGTCGGCTTTTGCTGGATATGAAGCCGCATCTGGATAAGATTCGGTTTCGCCCGCTTGCTGACGCGCGGGTGTGGAACAGCGCTGTGACCAACGGCATCTTTGTCCGCTTTGGCGATGTGGAATTGAGCCACGATGAGATATTGTCTATGGCGGAGCAGGAGCTTTGACGCGGTTTATCTGACAAAAGGAGCGTATCACGATGAAACATTTAGAACGATTTTTGTCTCTCGCTTTGGCGCTGGTGCTGTGCTTGGGCCTTGCTGCCTGCGGCGAGAGCAATAGCAACGAAGATTACGGCGATGACGGAAGCGATTACAATTTGTACGGTGTTCCGGATTCCATTGAGGGGCTGGTCAAGGACAGTGAACAGATGGCAAATCTGTACCTATACGGCGGCGCATGGACAGGGGAGGACAATGGTACGCTGATTGCTGCCACCAGTGATGACGGCGATGAGGTGCGCTTTGCACTGTATGATGCCGATGAAGAGCTGACTGCCAGCGGGTTCATACAGTTTGTGCCGGAGTATGACTATGACTACTTCTACAACGAGCACGACGGGATCGCGT
>CAVHKA010000203.1:769-3399 GCA_963636325.1 Agathobacter sp.
TATTGGCGACACCGGCTTTGAGATGATGGCAGGCACCTGGTATCTGGATGCAGAAGCAGACGCGCGCAGCATCATTGTGATGGATGAAAACGGCGGTTGGGAGCTGATGGAGCGTCCCGACGGCGATGGAGATCCTGGCACAGTGGACAGCGGCACCATCGAGGTGGCACCCGATGACGACGAAGAACTGTATCTTGCGGTTTCTTCCCTGTTCGATGATGTGGTCTATGAGTTCACCCTGATCGACGACGATACCATGTGCTGGGGCGGCGAGTTCGAGTACTACCAGAAGATGGCATAACAGCCACAGGAGGGAGAGGACGATGCAAAAGCTTTTTGCTTTCATTTCGATGGCGGCGCTTCTATGCCTTGCCCTGCTGGCAGGCTGCGGCAAGGCCGAGGAACAGACTGCCCTGCAGGACGACCCCAACGAGGGGCTGGGCGGTGACCTTACCGAAGATACCGTGAATGACTTCAGCGGCTTTGAGGGTATCTGGCTGGGCGAAGCAAACAACGACTACGATTCCATCGAGTTCGATGCGGACGGGAACTGGACGCTTTACCTTTGCGGTGAAGCGGTAGACAACGGTTATCTCCGCTATGAGCCGGAGTGGGAGGCCATCTATGCCTACAGCAGCCGGGATGATTCCGGCTGCCGCATTGCCATGCAGGACGGTCAGCTCTACACGGCCGCCTACGGCTACTTCAATCCCGGTGAGGGGATGGAGTACCTTTGGTATGAGGATGGCAGCCAACGCACCGAGGACGATGCGGAGATACCTGACGAAAATACAAGCCCGAACAGCGGCGCAGATTCCTACTGGAACTGGGATTCCGACCTGTGTCAGCGGAATGTTTCGGAATTCGAGGGTATTTGGTACTATGACGGCGACCTGTCGGCCGAAACCTTTATCGTCATCGACGAAAACGGCAGCTGGAGCTATTACCGGCGCGCCCCCGGTGCAGAGCCTGCAGAGATGGATTGCGGGACCTTCTCTTACGCTACGGACGAGGTAAGCACCTATTATGCAGATTCCACGATGTACGACGGCGTGTCCTACTGTGTCTTTGAGCTTGACGAGGATGCACTGGTATGGGGCGATGAAGGCGTTTATTACCTGATGGAGTGACAGAAAGGAGATGCGTATCATGAAAAACCGAAGGAAGAACACTGCTTTTTTCGCGCTGGCGCCGGTGCTTTGCCTGTGCCTTGCCGCCTGCGGCAATTCCGATGATGTGGCGGGGGACGACTGGCGCACGACCGGCATGGTGGTCGACAGCGGAACCATCACCCATGACGGCGACAGTGTAGATGTTCTGGTCACGGTGAGCGAGAGCAGCGCAGCCTTCTACCGGGACATCCCGGAGCAGGTGCTGTTCGACAGCGTCGCTTTCCCTATGGACATTCCCGATGCGGAGCAGGCATTTCACAGCATCTCCTTTGACGATCTGGACGGCGACAGCGAGAGCGATGTATGGGTGAGCTTTCTTCACGAAAACGGGGATGTGACCGATCTGATCTGGATCTGGGATCCGGAGGAGCGCTATGTCTATCGGGAGGATCTGTCCGCAGTTCCGGCAGACGAGGACGATCTGAGCGATTATGCAGGGCTTTGGGAGTACCCGGACGAAAATCTTTGGCTGCGTATCTATGAGGATGCGACATGGGAATTTGTAAATGATCAGGAAGATATCATTGAATACGGCACACTGTGGGCGGACAAAAACGGCGTGACGCTGCACTTTGACGGCAGCGGCGATACCCTGCAGCTGGATCGCAGCGTCAGCGGCGATCTCATCAACAGCGTGAACGGCGGTATGCTTTTTCCGGCGGAGGGTATCCAGCCTCGGCAACCATACTTTACAAGAAACGGCCTCGAAATCAACGCTGCCGTAGAGCAAGGCACCTTCCTGCTGGAAAACGGTGTTTGCAACGGTGTTTGCAGCTACGCGGGGCTTGGCGACGGTTATAGCACCGGTGACTGCTATTGGGAAATCACAAAGCATGGCGACTATACCCACGATGGCATCCGTGAGCTGCACTTTGACGCCATCTGTTACATTCCCGACAGCGCCATTCCGTATTTTGACGGGCAGTATATCACCAACACCAACAGCGAACTGTACGATTTCTACACAGGTATGTGGCTGACCACCTCAACCGCCTACGGCAACAGCCAGCGAGGCGACAACTATTATCTTCATACGGTCAGCTGGCAGGGGAACAGCTACCTTATCGAATTCGCCTACTCGACCGACTGGCAGTACAACGTCAGCGATTGGGCGCAGGTTTTTACCAAGAGCTACGCGGTCTATATCCCCGAAGATTACGACGGCCTTGTCTTTGCCGCCGAAGCGCAGCCGGACAACTACAAGGATACCGCCAAGCGTATGCAGCTGGACAGTATTTCCCCCGAAGCTGCCATTATGGACGTCGACACGGTCGACCCTTACAGCAGCCTGTATTTCAGCCTTTGCTACTAAGGGGGGACGGCTATGGAAATAACAAGCAAGAATCTTGACGCGCAAAGCGCAGAGAAAATGACCGACGCGGAGCTGTCAAAGAAGCTGGGAAGCTATCAGAGAACGGAGAGCATCAGCATATCGCTGGGCGTTTTACTGGTGATCGC
>CAVHKA010000204.1:0-3372 GCA_963636325.1 Agathobacter sp.
GATGCGGCTCTCGTAGGTCTCCTGCGTGGTGGGGCGTATCTTAGGCTTGGAGTGATTTTCATACCAGTACGTCAGCCAGTCCCCGAATGGCATTTCGGGCCGTACCTTCTCCGGCTTCAGCCCGCCACATTCCTCCTTGAGCTTTTGGAGCTTCTCGACGCACTCCTTCTTGGTTTTTGCGAGGACATTTTTCGTCTTGGGATAGCCGTTGTCATCATAGCCGATGACGACTCTCCCCTCCCAGCGGCCATCTTTGCGCTGCCTTACTGTTCCGTCTCCGGCTTTTCGTTTTCTTGCCACGGTTTCAACTCCTTTCCCTTGGGAACCGTACAACCATATTTTCACGTTCTTGACTTGCCTGACACCTCCGTTGTTGCGTTGTCGTCGGTCGCCGGGCGGCAAGCCCGCCTCCTTCCTCCGCCTTGCACTGAAAGCGCCATTCTGCGTCAATCTTCGCGATCATATGATTGCACGGCTCCCATTAGCTCTTCCATGAATCCGCCCACGATGCCAGAGGCTGTCTTCTGCATATCCGATGTGACATGGGTGTAAGTGTCCAGCGTGAAGGACGCATTGGTGTGGCCCAGGATGCCGGACAGCGTTTTGGCATCCACGCCGCTGGTGAGGGCGTGGGTTGCAAAGGTGTGGCGCAGATCGTGGAAGCGGATGCTGGGCAGCCCCGCCCGCTGGAGGAGCGTTTTCATGTGGCGATAGGCCGCGTTGGGATCGACGGGATCTTCCGGCTTCACGGGGTCAGGGAATATCCATTGACTGATGGCGTCCGCTTTGCGCCGTCGCAGGATTTCAGTCACGCTGTGCGGCAAGATAATGGTGCGCATGCCCTGATTGGTCTTTGTCTCACCGACGGTATACTCGCCCTTCCGCTGGCTGTGGAGGGTGCGGCACACCTTCAGTGTCCCAGCGTCCCCGTCGAAGTCACTCCATTGCAGACCGCAGATCTCACCGCGGCGCAGACCGGTCATCAGTTCTGTTTGGAAGAAGTCTCGCCACACCTCGTCCTGTTCCACCACTGCGAGGAAGGCGTCCAGCTCTGCACGGGTGAGAATACGCTTTGGTTTATAGTTGGGCTTGGGAGCGGTTGTCCCATCGGTGGGGTTTCTGGGAATGACATGCGCCTGCACCGCATCTTTCAGTGCGGCGTGGAGCGTGGAGTGGATGTGGCGAACCATGGAGTCGGAGAGCTGATGGTTCATTTCGGGATGCTCGTGGATGCGACCCTCTGTTTTCAGGCGACGGTACATTCGCTGGATGTCCTGCTGAGAGATGAGGGAGATCTGCTTGTCGCCCAGCTGCGGCTTAATGTAGTATTCGATGTAGCAGCGATAGCTTTTGAGCGTACCGGGCCGCACCGTGCCCGCCTTGTACTCTGCGAGCCAGCGGTCCAGCCACTCGCTCAGCGTCATGCGGCTGTCCTCGGTCAGCTCCACATCGCGGTAGCACTCGATGTTCTGGTGGAGCTTGTCCAGCAGAGCCTTTTGTGTCTTAGCATACACATGCCGGAACAGCGGCTCGCCGTTTTCTTTATGGCCGATAACGATACGCCCTTCCCAGCGTCCGTCCTCCCGCCTGCGCACCATGCCGTCACCGGCAGGTCTTCGTTTTGCCATTGGGATCACCTCCGATTTGTAACCAACATACATACCACAAGCCGGGCGGAATAGCTAGGAAAAGATTTCGCTTTTCTTTGTCTACTGTGACGCAGATTTTGCGCCGGTCACTCTCCCTGATAGAACAACAGCACGTCTTTGAAGGAGATATTGCCGTGGGTAGATGCCACCTCACGGACGCTGCTGCCGCGCATTTTGTTGTACTCGTCGCGTGTCATGTCCACGTCGCCGCCCAGCAGGTGGTTGGTCATGTTGTGCTCCACCGCCAGCTTGAACAGCAGCCTGCCCAGCCGGTCACCGTACACACCCAGCGTACCTTCCAGCACCTCTTGCAGTGCGCGAGGCAGATATGCACCTGTCCTCTCAGCGTGCAAGCGACCGCAATACTGCCGCAGGGCCTTTTCCACAAACTCGTTGCGGGTGGGGCAATTGTCCAGCTTGTAGAATGCATCTACCTCCTGCCACACGTCGTCTGACAGCCAAACGGAATGCTTACTTTTCCCGTTTTTGTCCATTGAGCTACACCTCCTTCCTACGTGTGTCTGCGCCCGCCGAAAGCCTTGTAAACACGGGGATGACGGGTATTTTTGCAAAGAATAGCGCCAAAGCACATTCGAAGTCCGATAATCAGCGCCAATCGCAAAATGCCGCAACCCCCGTGGCAGTCCGCACTGCGGGCTGCCGTGACCGGCATCGGCGCAGAAAAGCGCCAATGCCTTTCTCCTGCTCCTTTTTCGGCGCACCGAAAAGGCCTCCAAAATCGCTCCAAATCCTCTTAGGCGTGGGTTTGCCCTACTGCTCTTCTACGAGGCCACACAGCGGCTCACAGGGGCGAACACGGGGGTTCATTGGGGCTGCCTACCCCCAGCAGATTCAGGCCATCCCGCAGGCTCTTCACCATGCCGCGACGTACCATGACCCAGCACTGTACGAGGCGGAACAACGTCTCCCCATAGACGCTGTTCATTTCATCCCGACACCGGTTGGCAAACACACGTTGCTCCGGAGTCAGGCTGCCACATAACGGGTCGCAGAGAAACACTGCCACGGCATTTTCGTCCAGCAGATCATCGTGAGCCTTGCGCCACGCTGCCATGATGTAGCGGCGGGTGTCCGCCGTGCGCTTGGCCACATACAGCGGGTCACTGTCGATCAGCGCACACAGCAGTTGCGAGATCATACGGCCTCACCTCCGTGCATCGAGTTGTCCTGCTCCGCCAGTTTTTGCTGTACCTGCTGACGCTCGGCAACAGCTTCGGCCACGGCCAACTGGCGCTGGTGGAACTGTTCCACCGCCTGTCTCCACGGCAGCAGCGTGTAGAGCAGGGAGCCGTTTCGCTTGCGGCCATTCTTGAGAACGATGGAGGTACGCTCTGTGCGGATGAGTCCTTTCTCCTCCAGAGATCGCACATATTTGCACACCGTGTTGCGGCTCATGCCCACGGCATCGCCGATGGTGCGGTAGCTGGGATAGCACTGGTAGGTCTTTCGGTCTTCGCAGAACAGCAGGAACGAGTACACGGCGATCTCGCCGGGAGACAAACCCAGTTGGCAGATGACTTTCGGTACGGGGTAGTAGTTCTTGACAGGGTCGGGCTTCTGCCACGGCAGGGTGCGGGTCATTTCGCACCGCCTGTCTGCGACTCTACCCACTGGCAGAATTTTTCTTTCGGGACAACGATACGGTTACCCACACGCAGGGCGGGGAAGCTCGTTTCGTGCATCAGCTCATAGGCGCTGGAGA
>CAVHKA010000205.1:0-3281 GCA_963636325.1 Agathobacter sp.
AAGGCACCGCACATGGACAGGCAGCCGCCCGTTATAGAGATCATCCGCCTTGTCGCAGAGCAGGTTGAAAAGCTGGCTTTGCAGCATGGCGATGACGAAATTGAAGGTGGTATCGGTATCGCTCATAATGAGGAACAGCGCCGTTTTCCGGTCGCCCATCGTGTCAAGCTCTAATTCATCCTCCGTCATAATGTCCCGCAGCTCCTTGATATCGAAGGGGGACAGGCGGGCGCCGCAGCTCACCAAAATACTTTTGAGAGTTTTGCCGGCCGCCATTTTGAATTTGACATATTGCTTGACGGCGAAGTGCTCCGGCTGCGCCTGCGCCAGCTCGTCAAAGAGGATATCCACGGGGCTTTTATAGGTCTCGTCGTCCTCTCTGGCCTCGCAGGCGTTGATGAGCTCCAGCAGGGTGATGAAGTTTTTCTCCTCCGGCTCCGCCTCATACCAGATGTAGCCGATCAGGGCGCAGTATAAAAGGCGCTCGGCCTTGATCCAAAAATCCTCGGAGGATTTTTCGCCGTCGCCCTTCGTGTTGGCGATGATGACATTGACCAGCTTGAGGATATCCTTCTCGGAGCGCACATAGGCCAGCGGGTTATATTTCATGCTCTTGGAAAAGTTGATGGTGTTCAGGACCTTGATGCGGTATGGCTCATAGACGACCTTGCCGTGCTTATCCCGCACCGGCTTTCCGTTCTCGTCCCGCTTCGGCCCGCCGTGCGCCAGGAGCTTTCCCGTCTCCCGAAGGAGCTGCCCTTTGGGATCGGTGACCACATAGGAGCTGTGCATTTGGAGCAGGGACGGCTTGACAAAGAACCTTGTCTTGCCGCTGCCGGAGCCGCCGATGACCAGGATATTTTTATTTCTCGCCGTTTTCGGATCCTTCGGGCGGCTGGTCATGGTGAGGCTTTCCGTCCGGGTCAGAGGGATGTTCCAATCGGGAACGGGGTCTATGTAGGGCGCGATATCCTCCGGCCGGCCCCATCTCGCGCTGCCGTACTCAACGCCACGGCGATATTTCTTCGCGTTTTTCGCTTTCAGGTACACCGCCAGCCGGACAAGCGCCGCCCCGGCCACGCCCAGCAGCAGGTCCAGAGGATGCAGGCTGAGCCAGAGGGAGGCAAAGGCCTCGGTGAAGCCCTGGGCGATACGAAGCAGCTTTTCCGAAGCGTCCGCCCCCGGTGAGAGCCGGACCGCCTGGCAGAGCTTGTCAAAGAGCCAAACGAACAGCAGATACGGAAGGTTCGGCAGCAGGGCCTTTTTCAGCTTTCCCGTCATCGTTCCAGCCCCCGGTCCCTGTTTTTGACCTTCTCGCCCCGCTCCAGCTCCTGCCGCTTCGCCTGCTCCTTGGCCTTGGTCAGCCGCCTGCGGATGGAGGGCTTTTTCTCCTTCGCCAGATTCTTTGCGGAGAACTCGCGGAAGGCCGCCGTCACCGCGTCGGCGTCCCTGCCCTTGAAGAACACCAGGTAGCGGGGGATCTCCCCGGTGGTATCTTTTTTCAGGGCAAAGTCGATGCCGTACTTCTTCGCCGTGGCGGAGAACGCCTTGATATTCTGGTCTGTGATCTCGATGTTGGAAACGCCGGTGTTGTGCTTCATAAGTTGCCGGATGGTCTGCTTTCCGTGCCGGAGCTGGGGATCATTCTTGTGCTTTTCCATATCCGCCAGCACCTTCTTCATGGCCTGCTGCAAGAGCTGGGCGGTCATTTTGCTGGCCTCCACACAAAGCGCAAGGGTTTTCTGCGTGATTTCTTCCTGCAAGGCGTTCACCTCCGATCTCCGCTGCCGTACAGGTCATGGCTGACAAGGGATGTGTAGTAGCTGTCCATCGTGACCGGCGCGTTATACAGCGCCGCCAGCAGATATTTCTTGATATTGCGGACATAGGTGGTGTTCTCCCGCATCCGGTCAAGGACATACTCGATGTGCGAGGCGTTCAGCTTCAGGAACCGTGACCGGACGACCTCCGCAGGGTAGTCGTCCCCGGCGACACGGATCATCTCCCGGTTGGAGCAGACGGTATCCACCATGAGCTCCACCAGCTCGTCCAGACGGTCCCTGTCCAGCTTTTCATCCTGGGTGAGGATATCGTAGTCGATATTCTCCAAAATGATCTCCCGGTAGCTCTCGCGCTCCCGCATCCTGTCCCGTCCGATCCTGCTTTTTTCTCTGGGGGTAGGGGGACTTGATGGGATAGGACTTGATCCTTGCGTAATTGATAATTCTTTATTTTGTTCTTTAGTATTTAATTGGGCGGGGTTCTCCTGAATTGGGGCATCCAACATTGGCTTCACCTGTATTGGATTTTCCCGTATAGGTTTTTCCCGGATAGGCGCGGGCGTCTGTGCCGGTTCCTTCGGCTGCTCCAAAATGGTGTACTCGATGGAGCCAAGCTGCCCGTTCTCGTTGCGGACGCGCGCCCGGACGAGATAGCCGTGCGCCTCCAGCTCCCGGATCCCGCCGCTGATGCTGTCGATGCCGTCCTTGCAGATGCGGGCAAGCCCCTTCATGGTGTAGTCCCAGTCCTCCGGCAGCGACAGCATGAGGGACAGCAGCCCCTTCGCTTTCAGGGACAGCGACCTGTCCCGCAGGTGGTAGTTGGACATGACCGTGTAATCTCTGGTCTTTTCGATGCGGAAAACTGCCATATCCGGCGCCTCCTTTCTCTGTTTTTGAAAAGTGTTGATTTTGACGCAAAAAAGCCCCTGTCCTGCCTCCCGGACGCTTCCCATGGGAAAACACCCACGCCGCCCTTTAAGCGGCGCTCTGAGAGGAAAAAACAGAGGTTTTCGCACCCTAATTGATACATTTTTCGGGTGGGTACAGGTACGGATATGAAAAAACGCCATAGGGCGGCTGCCTATGGCGTGGGGACAGGAAAAGGGCGCTGATTTTCACATCAGCGCCCTTCGTGCCTGTCAGTATGAGATTTTTTGACTTCGTACCGTGTTCCCTGCCTTTGAAAACATTGATTTTACTGACTTTCTTATGTTTTCTTATTAGGAGGCGGGGAACTCCCGTCCTCTTTTTTATTCCTTTACCGGTTCACGAGCAGCTTTTTCATGCCGCGCTCGAGACCGTCGACGGTCAGCGGGTACATGTCCACCGCCCTTGCGATATAGCCGTAGCTCTCGCCCCAGTAGCCGCCCCAGCGCGGGGGCTCCTCGGGATTGAGCCAGATCAGGTGGTCGTAGTGCTCGCAGAAGCGCTTGATTTGATCGAGGCCCGACCATTTCGCCTCGCCGGTGCGGTAGTCGTAGCGCTTTTCCATCAGCTCGT
>CAVHKA010000206.1:0-3273 GCA_963636325.1 Agathobacter sp.
GCGGACTGGATCACGTCATCGCCTCCAAGCAGGATGTGAACATCTTCGTGTTCGATACCGAGGTGTACTCCAACACCGGCGGCCAGGCCTCCAAGGCTTCCAACATCGGCCAGGTGGCACAGTTCGCCGCTGCCGGTAAGGAAGTGAAGAAGAAGAGCCTTGCCGAGATCGCCATGCAGTACGGCTACGTCTATGTGGCGCAGGTGGCCATGGGCGCCAACCCCGCGCAGACCATCAAGGCCATCACCGAGGCCGAGGCTTATCACGGCCCGTCCCTGATCATCGGCTACAGCCCCTGCGAGATGCACTCCATCAAGGGCGGCATGATGAACTGCCAGAAGGAAATGAAGAAGGCAGTGGACTGCGGCTACTGGAACCTGTTCCGCTACAACCCCGACGGCGAGAAGAAGTTCACGCTGGACTCCAAGGCGCCTGCCGGCGGCTATCAGGACTTCCTGCTGAACGAGGCCCGCTACTCCCGCCTGACCCGCGAGTTCCCCGAGCGCGCAGAAGTCCTCTTCAAGCGCAACGAGGACGAGGCCAAGGCCCGTTACGAGCACCTGTTGAAGCTCATCGAGATGTACGACAAATAAGCACAAGCATAAGAAAAGCACTCCGAAAGGAGTGCTTTTCTTTATATGGCCGCGTAGTACATGGCGCCCACGGCCTGCCCGAACTGGGCCACCGTCACGCCGTGCTCCGGCAGCTGGCGCATCAGGGGCGTACACATGAGATCCTCGTCCGCCGCCTCCAGCCGGAGGTCGGGTACGATCTCCCGGCAGCCCTCCCGCAAAAGGCGAAAGCAGGCCGGGCGCTTCACGAACCGGCCGAACAGATACCGGGTATCCGTCCGGGGCCGCATCAGCCACCGCATCTCACGGCTGATCTGGCCCACGTTCCGGCCGATCTGACGGAACACGCCCTGCGCCGCGGCGTTTCCGTCCGCCGCCTGCTCCATCAGATGGGCAAGGCAGGGCTTGCGCATGTCCTCCGGGGTCTGGCGGATGGCCAGCACTTCGCCGCGCGTCTCCGTAAAGCCCTCCAGCAGCGCCGGATCGGCGTCATAGGCCAGCCGGAAGGCCGCCGCCTGTCCCAGATACCGCCGCGCCCCCGGCAGGCCGGAGTTTTCGTTGCGGGTGGAACGCAGGTCCTCCGGCGGCAGCGCCCGCTGAGGGAAGCTGCCCAGATCCAGCAGGAAGTCGTACAGCTCCACCGGCATCTCCGGGATGCTGCCGTCGCTGTCCAGATAGCCTACACCGAAATCGGTGCCCAGCGCGTGGGCAATGACGCCGCCGCTGAAATCCGGCTCACCGCCGCTGAGGGCCAGCTCCGCCGCCGCCGTAAAGGCGGCGATGTGGCCGTCGTTGGTCATGTGGATGGCCGCGCCGTCCCGGCAAAGGGGCCGCAGCAGCTCCACAAGGCCGCCCAGACCGGCGAAGGCCGTTTCATAGTCGATGGCGGGATTCTCCCGCATGCCCTTGGTCTTGGGGCTTTCGCCGCCCACGATCCGGTCGCGGATCACCACGTCCGGAAAGCTGACGCCCAGCACGTCCAGCGGCACGCTGGCGCTTTGGGCCACAGCGCGGGCCATTTCCTCATCGCTGGCATCCTTGTCCAGCGCCGCCTGAAGCGCCGGTGTCATCCCGGCGGCGCAGCAGGCCATCAGCCGCACCAGCAGCACGATGGGGCCGGTGATGCCCTCAGCCACCGGACTGGCGGCGGGGTTCCAGTCGTATTCCTTCACGCACACCAGACGGCCGTCCACCGCCACCGCCGCCTTGATGTCGGTGCCGCCGATGTCGATGCCGCAGCATACGCCGCGGCCGCACCGCTCCACCGACCTCCGCAGCCGGGGCAGCAGATCGCCGCCGCGCTGCGGCTCCGGCGCGGCGGGAACGTGATCGCTCCGGTCGCGGACGGCGAAGGAGAACGTCCCGCCGCCGAAGGCACGGCACAGGCGGTCGGCAATGTTGATCACCTTGCCATAGCCGCTGCGGACCGTTTTGTGTACCTGAAAGATGTCGTTCAATTCGTCCAGCAGGGCAACGGTCTCCGTCTCCCGCAAGTCCAGATAAAATGCCAGCTCCCGGCCGCTGAGGGCGGACAGGGTGTTGAACACGCAGGCGGTGACGTACTGCGTGACGAACTGCCGCTGCTCCGCGCCCTCCCACCGGGGGATGGGCAGGGAGAAGTCCCGCCGGGCGCCGTCCGTCAGCGTCAGCTGCATGGTGACGGCCACATGCTCCGGAAGCGCTTCGCAGTCCCGGCGCACGTCGCTGAGCCAGACGCTCCGGCCGCTCCGGGCCTGCTGCAACCATTGAGAAAGCATAAAAGTTCCTCCTGAAAGAAAGGAGCGCCGCCGGAATGGCGGCGCTCCTAGCATTAAAAAGCCTCGCAGAGTTCACGTCCGCAGACGTGAAGAATTTCAATCATTTTTCTGCCGTCGACACGTTAAGAAAATATGCCAGTGGCATATTTTTAGTGTCGATCTCGGCGGCTATGCCGCCGTAGCATCCACTGGATTTGCGCCGCACTGTCGCTAGGCGCGCAGCGGGCCGCAAGCCCTTTTGGCAGCAAAATCGCAGATTTTGCGCCAGCTTACAAGACGTGTACCTCCTCCGGGTCGAACACCAGACGGCATTCCTCACCCACCTGATAGATGCGCTTGTTCTTGGGGTTGTGCTCCGCCAGCTTCACCAGCGTATCGCCCACCATCACATGGTAGTTCTGATAGCTGCCCATGAAGCAGGACACGATCACCTTGCAGGGCAGGCCGCCCTCGTCGGCCAGATGGCCGGACTCGGGACGCAGCACCACCGTATAGGTCTCGCCCTCCTTCAGGTCGTCGCGGCCTGCCACGGCCATCTCGTGACCCTCGATGTTCAGCGTGGCGTGGGTGCCGTTATGGCCGGTCATGACGCCCTTCAGGAAGTTGGCCTCACCGATGAAGTCCGCCACGAACTCGTTGACCGGGTGATAGTAGATCTCCTGGGGCGTGCCCATCTGCTCCACCACACCGTTCTTCATGATGATGATGTTGTCGGAGAGGGCCATGGCCTCGGACTGATCGTGGGTGACGTAGATGGCGGTGATGCCCACCTCCTGCTGGATGCGGCGGATCTCGGTACGCATGGAGACGCGGAGCTTGGCATCCAGGTTGGACAGCGGCTCGTCGAACAGCAGGACGCTGGGCTCGATGACCAGCGCGCGGGCCAGTGCCACACGCTGCTGCTGGCCGCCGGACAGCTGGTTGGTCATGCGGCCCTCCATGCC
>CAVHKA010000207.1:0-3271 GCA_963636325.1 Agathobacter sp.
ATCATGTCCTTCTTGCCGATCAGGGTACCTTCCACCACGCCCTTGCGCTTGGCATGGACGACGGCGCTCAGGGCGGGCTCGTCATGGGCATTGGCCAGGGCAATGCGCTTCTTCAGGTTCTGGCCCAGCACATAGGCTTCCATTTCTTTGAAAGTAGTAAACATGTTTTTGTTCCTCCGAAGTTTTATTTTGTTTCCTTCTAAATCCATATCTCAATTTACCCGCTTATTATACACTCCCGCTTTACCAAAAACAACTAAAAGTACAACATTTTTTCCACGATTTTCTATTGTGAAAAACAGTTCTTGCCATTGCCGCCGATTTACGGTATACTGTATTCATTGATTTATGTGGGAGGCTCTTACTATGGATGGTTTCTATTCGTTCCTGTTTTACGGCCTGATCGCCGTTGGCGCTGTTCTGATCATTTCCCTGACCGTGCTGCGGATCGACTGGGCGCGGCACCCGGAAAAGTACAAAAAAGACGTAGAAAACTACGAGAAAGAACAGTATTGGAAGAAGAAAAAGCAGGATCAGGAGGCCGCCATCAAGAAAGCCAAGGAGAAGGAAAAGGCCAAAAAGCGTCAGGCCCGGGTGGATAAGCTGAACCAGTACCGTGCCATCAACGGCAAAGGCCCGCTGGCGGAAAAGAATAAGAACAACAAGAAAAAATAAGCAAAATCCCTTCTGTGACCGAGAGTCATGGTACTCTCGGTCACAGAGGGGATTTTTTCTTCATCTGCATTTATCGCAGCGTAAATGCCATCTTCACCGGATTGTGATCCGACCACTGGAAGCCGGTATCGATCACCTCAGCGCTTTCCACCGTCACATTCTTCGATACCATGAAGCCGTCCACCGTCAGCACATACTGTCCCTCGTGATAAGCGCTGTCGGCATTGCGGCAGCTGGGTACGGGGTCATTTTCATCCAGCGGGGCCACCAGTGTGATATCATAGCCATCGAAAAGGCCGTCCGGGATGGGCTGCGCCCACGAGTAATCCTGATCCGCCTCGCCGAACCACACCGCCGAATCGCCCAGCAGATCCTTATTAAAGTCGCCTCCTGCCACGCACCAGTTTCCGGCCTCGTATTCCGCCTGCATGTCCGCCAGCAGCAACTTCAGCTGTTCGGTGGCGATGGTGCCGTCGGAGGTATAGGCGGAAAGATGCAGGTCGTAAAGGACAAGCTCTTTACCCCCGTCCACCGGTGTACGACTGACAGAATAGCACCGATCCAGATCTACCAGCTTCATGACGCTGTTCTCAATGGGCAGCTCCACCCGTCTGGCGGAGGAAATGGCGACCGGAGAGAAGGTCAACAGTCCGGAACGGGACGTGCCGTGGGGCTGGGTCAGAGGATACATCAGGAAGGGCGAGTCATAGTTCTGGGCAAACACATGGCTCGTGCCTGTCAGGGCCTGGTAAATGGGCTGGCGTTCGTCCACATGGTAGCTGCGGGTGGAGTCGATATCCACCTCCTGAAGCAGATAGAAGTCCGCCTGCTGCCGGGCCAGGAAGGCCGCGATGGCGTCCACATTGGCCGTCAGCCGCTCCTTGCTCCAGGCCCAGGACTCCGTCCCGCCGTCCATGAAAAAGCCGTAGTCATCCTCATAAGCGCCGAAGCCGATGTTGTAGGAGAGGACGGTATAGCGCTTCCCTGCTGCCAGCTCCGTCACGGCGGCATCGCCCTCCGGTGTCAGATCCATGTCGCCGATGCGGTGATAGTCAATAAACACATACGCCACATACGCGCCCACCAGAACCACCAGCGCCAGCACGATACATAATAGTATCTTTGCCCATCGTTTCATCTTTTTCATGGGGAAACCTCCCGTTTACAAATCAGACTAAAACTATTATAATGGCTTCATTACGTTTTGAAAAGAGGAATTTCCATTGAAACGACGCCTTGTGATCCGGTTCAACGCACCGGTGATTTTAAGCTTTGCCCTGCTGTCGCTGCTGGCACTGGTGCTGGGAACGCTGACCAACGATGCCACTACCTACCGGTTTTTCAGCGTATACCGCTCCTCCCTGTCCGATCCGCTGACCTATGTGCGCTTTTTCGGCCATGTTCTGGGCCACGCCGGATATGAGCATTACATGGGAAATATGCTGCTGCTCCTGCTGGTAGGGCCGGGGATCGAGGAGAAATACGGCCACAAGACTACCGCGCTCTGTATTGCGATCACGGCGCTGGTGACGGGACTGGTGCAGTTCATCTTCTTCCCCACCACCGTCCTGCTGGGCGCCAGCGGCGTGGTGTTCATGATGATCGTGCTGTCCTCCTTTACCGAGATGGGCAAGGAGGGTATCCCTATCACCTTGATCCTGGTGGTGATTTTCTATCTGGGCGGTGAGCTGATGGACGGCCTGACCACTGCGGACAATGTTTCTCAGCTGACGCACATCGTAGGCGGCCTTTGCGGCCTGGTGTTCGGCTTCTCCATCAAGCGCCGCCGTCACAGATAGCAGTACCATTAGATGTTCGCATGAGTGCCATTATGCCTTGTAATATTCATGCAGTCGAGAGAATATGTCGATTTTTTAACAAGGAAAAAAGTTTGTTTCCTTAGATGATTAACTCCCCCGTCAAGGGGAGTTTCTTGTCGAAAAACGGCGTTTTATTTATGAACAATTTATGACTGGAAACGTTTTCTTGACGTGCATTATATGAATTTTCTGTTATACTAGTGCAATCAAATAAAAAAGGAGTATGAGATTATGACTACATTCATTATTGGTCTCGTGATCCTCATCGGCGGCGCCGCCCTGTACGGACGGTTCTGCGAAAAGGTCTTTGGCCCTGACGACCGGAAGACCCCCGCCTACACGAAAGAGGATAGCGTGGACTACGTTCCCATGCGCGGCTGGAAGAACAGCCTGATCAACCTGCTGAACATCGCAGGTACCGGCCCCATCATCGGGCCGATCCAGGGCATCCTGTTCGGGCCCATCGCGTTCCTGACCATTCCTATCGGCAACATCATCGGCGGTGCTATGCACGACTATTTCTCCGGCATGATCTGCCTGCGTGACGGCGGCACCCAGATGCCCGAGATGATCCGCAAGTACTCCACCAAGGGCATCTATAAGTTCTACAACGTGTTTGTGTGCGTGATGCTGCTGCTGGTGGGCGCTGTGTTCATCTACACCCCCGGCGACATCGCCGCTACACAGGTCTTTGGCTTTGACGGCAAGGCCACTTCCGTTTCCACCTGGATCATCTACGGTGTCATCTTCCTGTACTACCTGATCGCCACCGTGTT
>CAVHKA010000208.1:0-3210 GCA_963636325.1 Agathobacter sp.
GGAGCGCATATTGCCGATGCACATGGTGCTGGCATAGGCGTGGCCCCGCACCTTGTGGAAGGTCTGCACCTGCAAGGCACAGACAAAGGACACCAGTGCGTTGGCCAGTGCATCCAGACGCTGGGGCATAAAGCCCACCGCAAGCAGCAGTAGGATCTCGCACAGCAGGATGATCTGCCGCCAATGGATCTTTTCATAGTGTTTCAGCCGGATATGGACGACCTCCGCCGCCGCAATACCGATCATAAAGGACAGGATGGGGATCAGGTATTTCAGAGCCGTCGGCCACTCCCGCTGGAACAGCGCCGTACTCAGCAGCACGATGTTGCCCGTCTGGGCGTTGGCAAACACGCCGCCCCGGCAGCAATAGGTATACGCGTCCTGAAAGCCGCCGGACAGAATGATGAAGATGGCCGCCCGGAAGCTGTCCGACATCTGCCCGTGAAAGCTGACATCATGCTCCATGATCAAGCCAGCTCCTTTTCCAGCTTCTCGATGCTGACGAGCTTGGTACACAGCGCCAGTATCGTGACGGCGGCCCGGATCTCCTCCACCGTGGCAAAGGAGGGCGCCAGCCGGATGTTCCGATCCTCCGGGTCGCGGCCATAGGGATAGGTCGCGCCTGCCGGTGTGAACCTGACGCCGTTGGCGGCACACAGCTTTACTACCTCGGCGGCGCAGCCCGGCAGCGTGTCGAAGGAGAGGAAATAGCCGCCCTTCGGCGTTGTCCACCGGGCGACGCCTGTACCGCCCAGCTCCGTGTCCAGCACCTCCAGCACCGCGTCAAACTTGGGCTTCAGGATGGCGGCGTGCTTTTTCATGTGGGCCAGCAGCCCCGCGTCATTTTTGAAGAACCGCGCGTGCCGCAGTTGGTTCAGCTTGTCCGGCCCGATGGTGGACAGCTGCAAAAACGACTTGATGTCTATGAGATTCGCGGCGCTGGCCGCCACCGCCGCGATGCCTGAGCCTGGAAACGTGACCTTACTGGTGGAGCAGAACTCATAGACCAGATCAGGGTGCCCAGCCTTTTCGCATTCCGTGATGATGTCGGGTATCTGTGCGCAATCGCCATCAAAACAATGGACGCAGTAAGCGTTATCCCAGAAAATACGGAAGTCGGCGGCTGCGGGACGCAGACGGGCAAAGCGCCTGACCACTTCATCGCTGAACACGAGCCCTGTGGGATTCTGATATTTCGGCACGCACCAGATACCCTTTACCGTCTCGTCCTGCACCAGACGCTCCACCAGTTCCATATCTGGGCCGTTCTCATCCATCGGCACTGGGATCAGCTGGAAGCCGAAGTGCTCCGTGATGGCAAAGTGCCGGTCATAGCCCGGCACAGGACACAGAAACTTGCGTCCCGACACCTGCTGCCACGGCGTACCGCCGCAGATGCCCTCGGTCATGCCGTGGCTGATGATCTGATACATCAGCGTCAGGCTGCTGTTGCCGCCCACGATGGTGTGGGAGGTGTGAGTGCCCATCATGTGGGCCAGCAACCGCTTGGCCTCCGGAATGCCGTCAACGCCGCCGTAGTTGCGGCAGTCCTGCCCGCTCTCGCTGTCCAGAATGCTGCGGTGATCCAGCTCGTCCAGCAGCTTCAGCGACAGCGCCAGCTGCTCGGCGGCAGGCTTGCCCCGTGACAGGTCCAGCGTCATGCCCCGCTTTTCGTATTCCTTGAGCCGGTGCAGGCATTGCTCCTTCTCCCGTGCCAGCGCCGCTCCATCCATTGCTGTGTACTCCATGATGACACCCCTTTCGGTCTGTTCAGGCGGCGTGCCGCCGCTCTTGACTTCCTGTAACGGGTGCATTATACTGGCAATACTTCTATATGTAAAATGTATGTTGAATATGGTTATCATATCTTATTGACATATCAAAGCGAGGGACATATGTATATCAGCTATGACTATTACCGGGTATTCTACTATGTGGCGAAGTACGGCAACGTGTCACAGGCGGCAAAGCTCCTGCTGAACAACCAGCCGAACCTGACGCGCACCATCCGCAACCTGGAAAGCGAGCTGGGCTGCCCGCTGTTCTCCCGGACGAACCGGGGCATGAAGCTGACGCCGGAGGGCGAGCGGCTGTATGCCCACGTCCGCATTGCCTTCGAGCATATCGAGGCGGGCGAGGCGGAGCTTACCGAGGCCCGGAACTTGCAGACCGGCACCGTCTATATCGCGGCCAGCGAGGTGGCGCTGCGCTGTCTGCTGCTGCCCGTTCTGAAGCAATACCGCCTGCTTTATCCGGGCGTCCATATCCGGATCAGCAACCACTCCACGCCCCAGGCCATCGCCGCCCTGAAGGACGGCGCGGCGGACATCGCCGTGGTGACCACCCCCACCGTGCGTTCCGCCTCGCTGGCGGAAACGGCGATCCGCCCCATTCAGGAGGTTGCTGTCTGCTCCTCCGCCTTCCCGGCGCTGACCGGCCGATCCGCGGCACTTTCTGAGCTGCTGGACTACCCCGTCATCTCGCTGGGGCCGGATACCAAGTCCTTCGCGTTTTATTCCGACTTCTTCACCGGCCACGGTCTCCCCTTTCACCCGGCCATCGAAGCCTTTACCGCCGATCAGATCCTGCCGATGGTGGAGGCCGATCTGGGCGTTGGCTTCGTTCCCAATGAGTTTCTGGAGCCGGAGCGCCGCGTCTGCCGCATCGACCTGAAGGAGCAGATACCGGAGCGTCAGGTGGTGCTGATCAAGCGGAAGGGCCAACCCTTGAGCGTGGCCGCCAGAAAGCTGGAGCATATGATCCTGACGGAAAAGAGCGGCGGTTGATGTTGATACTAATATAAAAAGACAGGCAGCCTGAAGCAAAGCTTCAGGCTGCCTGTCTCGGAACAAAAAAGAGAGTACGACCCGGCCACAAGGTGGAGGTGGCCGGGTACGTCACAGGGGGTAAGTGTCTTTCACGATTTGTATGGATTTCTCTCTCGCTGATCACATTATACTACGCAGCGGTATTGTTGTAAAACGCATCTTTGTCCTCAATTTCATGAGATGTCGTAATGTTTTTGTTTCTCTATCGCTGCAAGGCTTCGCTTATCCAGGAACTTTTGTCCCTCTGCAAAATCCATGATGGAGTCTGCAAGCTGATAGTTTTGTGCGGACACGTTTCCAGCGAGGTTTGAAAGCAGGACGCCTTTGGGCTCACCGGTAGTGCCACCGGTGTATTCGATCACAGCAATATCTTCACAGGTAG
>CAVHKA010000209.1:0-3174 GCA_963636325.1 Agathobacter sp.
GCAAGCGGCAGAAGGAGGCGGGCGTCCGCACTCACTGCATCATCGCCTGCACCTCGGCCCTGTTCATGATACTGTCCAAATATGCCTTTGTGGATACGGCCATCGGCGCCGACGGACTGCGGGGCGCGGACCCGGCCCGCATCGCCGCCCAGGTGGTCAGCGGCATTTCCTTCCTGGGCGCGGGCGTGATCTTCAAAAACGGCAACTCCATCCGCGGCCT
Organism: Agathobacter sp.; assembly: GCA_963636325.1. GTDB lineage: Bacteria > Bacillota > Clostridia > Oscillospirales > Oscillospiraceae > Vescimonas. Next base: position 221 of record CAVHKA010000209.1, read on the forward strand.
GACCACGGCGGCGGGCATGTGGGGCACCGCCGCCATCGGCATGGCGGTGGGCGCGGGCATGTACTGGCTTGGCCTGATCGAGGCGGCCATTCTGGTGACCATCCAGATCATTCTGCACCGCTTCCCGGTGGGGGCCGACGCCCTGACCACCCAGGAGATTTTGGTGGAGATGGAGGACACCGAGGAATTACAGGCGCAGTTCGACGCCCTGCTGCAAGCCCACCACGGACAGGTGGTGGACAGCAGCCTCAGCCGGGACGAGGGATACCTCCGCATGGAGATCACCGTCAGGCTGGAGCCGCCCATCACCCACGATGAGGCACTGGCCTTCATGAAGGCCAACAGCGGCGTCCGGAGGGTGTCGGTATAAGTTTCACGAAACGATACTATATAATAAAATACAGGGAGGAGACACAGATGAAACGTTCGGAGATCAATCGCGCCCTGCGGGAGCTGGAGGCCATGGTGAGGGAATACCGGTTCTCTCTGCCGCCCTTCTGCCATTTTACGCCGGAGGAATGGGCCAATAAGGGCCACGAGTATGACGAGATCCGCCACAATATGCTGGGCTGGGACATCACCGACTACGGTCTGGGGGATTTTGAGAAGGTGGGCTTCTCTCTCATCACCCTGCGCAACGGCAATCTGGCCATGGCGGACAGATATCCCAAGACCTACGCGGAAAAGCTGCTGTTCCTCAAGGAGGGGCAGTATTCCCCCAACCACTTCCACTGGCACAAGATGGAGGACATCATCAACCGGGGCGGCGGCACGCTGCTGATCCGGGTGTATAACTCCCTGCCCGACGAGGAGATCGACCGGGACAGCGACGTGACCGTCCACATGGACGGCGTCACCCGCACCGTGCCCGCCGGAACGCAGCTGCGGCTGGAGCCGGGCATGAGCATCTCCATCCAGCCTTATCTCTACCACGATTTCGAGGTGGAGCCGGGCAGCGGCAATGTGCTGATCGGTGAGGTCAGCCAGTGCAACGACGACAACACTGACAACCGGTTCAACCCGCCGGTGGGCCGCTTCCCGGCCATCGAGGAGGACGAGCCGCCCTACCGCCTGCTGTGCAACGAGTATCCGGAGGCGGCGGAATGAGCGCCCGGTACGATATCGCGGCCCTGGGCGAGCTGCTGATCGACTTCACCGACAGCGGCGTGTCCGATAGCGGCATGCGGCTTTTCGAGCGCAATCCCGGCGGCGCGCCCGCCAATGTGCTGGCGGCGGCGGCCCGGTTTGGACGGGCGACCGCGTTTCTGGGCAAGGTGGGCAATGACATGCACGGCCTATTCCTGCGGCAGACGCTGGAGGAGGCGGGCATCGACGTGTCGGGGCTGGTAATGGCGGAGGACGTGTTCACCACCCTGGCCTTCGTGGCGCTGAACGAGAACGGCGAACGGAGCTTCTCCTTCGCCCGGAAGCCCGGCGCGGACACCTGCCTGCGGCCGGAGGAGCTGAACGCCGCCGTGCTGGACAACTGCCGGGTGCTGCATGTGGGCTCCCTGTCCCTGACGGATGAACCGGCCCGCAGCGCCACATTTGCCGCGGTGGAGCGGGCCAAGACCGCCGGAGCGGTGATCTCCTACGATCCCAACTACCGCGCCGCCCTGTGGCCGGACGCGGAGACCGCCGCGCGGCACATGCGCAGCATGGTGCCCTACGCCGACGTGATGAAGCTGTCGGACGAGGAAACGTCCCTGCTGACCGACGAGTCCGACCCTGCCGCGGCGGCAGCGGTGCTGCTGTCCCGTGGCGTGAAGTGCGCGGCGGTGACGCTGGGCGCGGCGGGCGCTTTTGTCGCCACGGCATCGGGTATGCGGGCCGTGCCGGGCTTTGCCGTGAGCGCGGTGGACACCACCGGCGCCGGGGACGCCTTCTGGGGCGGCTTCCTGCACCGGATGCTGTCGCTGGGCAAAGCGCCAGAGGAGCTGACCGTCGACGATGCGGCGGACTGCGCCCGGTGGGGCAACGCCACGGCGGCGGTATGCGTCACCCGCCGGGGCACCATCCCGGCCATGCCGTCGCTGGCGGAGGCGGAAGCCCTGCTGGCGGAGTAAGCTTGGGCATATCGCCCAAGCAAAGCGGGAGGCTTTTGGCGGAAAGGCCGAAAATTTTCCTCCCGCGCAAAAGGGTGATTGACACGAAACACACCCTGTGCTACATTGAAGCTACCGAAAAATCAAGGTAAGACAACTGAAAAGGGATACATCGGACGATGGGATCGGGAGAGACCGCCTTGCGCGGCGCCGAAGGGGAACGCAGAAGCTCTCAGGCAGAAGGACCGGTTCCGGACGATACTCCGAAAAGGCCGGGCGGAGACACCCGACCACCGAAGGTGCAACTCTTCCCGCTGCGGCGGAAGGGGAATCTCTCAGGTAACTCAACGGGGGCACAAAGCTGGCTGAACAGGCTGCTTTGTGTCCTTTTTTGCTGCTTAAAACCGGAACATTTAAGGAGGAAAAGCAAATGAGCGAACTGAAGCGTACCCAACTGTATGACATCCATGTGGCCGCCGGGGCGGAGCTGGTGGACTTCGGCGGATGGGAGATGCCCATCCAGTACCCCAGCGGCATCATTGCCGAGCATCTGTATACCCGTCAGGTGTGCAGCCTGTTCGACGTGTCCCACATGGGCCGGTTGAAGATCACCGGGCCGGAACGCAAGGCGTTTTTGCAGCATGTGCTGTCCAGCAACGTCAGCGCCCTGGATCTGAACATGGCCCAGTACTGCATCATCCCCGACAACGACGGCGGCGCGGTGGACGACGCCTATCTGTACCTCTTTGAGGAGGATAGTTATCTGCTGGTGGTGAACGCCGCCAACACCGATAAGGATCTGGCCCACCTGTATGAAGCGCTGAAGGGCTTCGACTGCCAGATCGAGAACATCACCGATAAGGTGGCCGCCATCGCGGTGCAGGGCCCCAAGTGCAAGGAGATGCTGAC
>CAVHKA010000210.1:0-3159 GCA_963636325.1 Agathobacter sp.
GCTCGTTCTCCGTCCACTCGCAGTTCAGCAGGAAGCTGCCGTGGGGCTTCAGCTCGGAGATGATGTCGTACTTGGTCAGATACGTCTGGTTGTGGCAGGCGATGAAGTCCGCGTTGGAGACGTAATAAGTAGAACTGATGGGGTGCTTGCCGAAACGCAGATGGCTCTTGGTGATACCGAAGGACTTCTTGGTATCATACTCGAAGTACGCCTGGCAGTACATGTCGGTGGTCTCACCGATGATCTTGATGGAGTTCTTGTTGGCACCCACGGTACCGTCGGAGCCCAGGCCCCAGAACTTGCAGGCGATGGTGCCTTCCGGCTCGGTCAGCAGAGGCGCGCCCACAGGCAGGGACAGATGGGTCACATCGTCCTCGATGCCGATGGTGAAGTGGTTCTTGGGCTCGGACAGCGTCAGGTTGTCGAACACGGCCTTGATCTGGGCGGGGGTGGTGTCCTTGGAGGACAGACCGTAGCGGCCGGCGTAGATCAGCGGACGATTGGCGTCGTTGATGTAAGCGGCGCAGATATCCTCGTACAAAGGCTCACCGATGGAACCGGCTTCCTTCACGCGGTCCAGAACGGCGATCTTCTTCACCGTCTTGGGCATGGCCGCCAGCAGATGCTTGGCGGAGAAGGGACGGAACAGGTGCACCTGCAGGAAGCCCACCTTTTCGCCCTTGGCGTTCAGGTAGTTGACGACCTCCTGGGCGCAGCCGGACACGGAGCCCATGGCCACGATGACGCGCTCGGCGTCGGGTGCGCCGTAGTAGTTGAACAGGTGGTACTCACGGCCGGTCAGCTTGCTGATCTGGGCCATGTAGTCCTCCACCACGTCGGGCAGATCAGCATAGTCGGTGTTGTTGGACTCGCGCAGCTGGAAGTAGATGTCGGGGTTATCCACCAGGGAGCGCATACGGGGATCCTCGGGATTCAGGGCGTTGGCGCGGAACTTGGCCAGCGCGTCATAGTCCACCAGCTTGGCGTACTCGTCGTAGTCCAGCACGTCGATCTTCTGGATCTCGTGACTGGTGCGGAAGCCGTCAAAGAAGTGCAGGAAGGGGATGCGGGCCTTGATGGCGCTCAGGTGGGCCACGGCGGCCAGATCGGCGGCCTGCTGGACGCTGCCGCTCGACAGCAGGGCAAAGCCTGTCTGGCGGCAGTTCATCACGTCGGAGTGATCACCGAAGATGGAGAACGCATGGGTACCGACGGTACGGGACGCCACATGCAGCACGCCGGGCAGACGCTCGCCGGAGATACGGTGCATGGTGGGGATCATCAGCATCAGGCCCTGGGAAGCGGTGAAGCTGGTGGCCAGCGCGCCGGCCTCCAACGCGCCGTGACATGCGCCGCAGGCGCCCGCCTCGGACTGCATCTCCACCAGACGGACGGTCTGGCCGAAAATGTTCTTCTTGCCCTTGGCAGACCACTCATCCGCGTGCTCGGCCATGGGGCTGGACGGCGTGATGGGATAGATGGCGGCAACTTCCGAGAAGGCATATGCCACATATGCCGCCGCTTCGTTACCGTCACAGATCTTCATGAGCTTACTCATTTCTCTTTTCCTCCTCTTTATTCCGGGCACATTTCACCGCAAAAACACGGCAAAAACGCACGGATATACAATATTATATGGTAACACGTTTCGGGGGAAAGTCAATTCAGTCGGCGGGATTTCTGCGTTTTCCCCGATGAGGGGTAAATTTTTTTGTGAAAAAAGTCAAATCAGATCACCACAGGCGCACCGTCAAAAGCAAGATGTCCGTCCGTTACGGTCACGCTGCCGCCCAGGCGGTTCCGATACGTTCCGTCGGGCAGCTCCACCTTCACGCGGCCCGCGCCGCGCTCCAGCAGGTCGAACACGCCCAGCGCCCTGCCCTCCGGGCCTTCGTAATGACCCAGCATCAAGCCGTTTGCCTCTTCCAGCCAATAGCCGCCGGTGATGGGCAGGGTCTCCTTGATCTCCTTCAGCTTCCGCAGCCGGAGCTGCATGTCACGGCGCATGTCGCCGTAGTTGCTCTGGTTCTCGAAGAAGTCCACCCGCTCACAGGGCGCGTACTCCATGCCGCTATACAGCATCGTGGCACCACGCTGGAAATAGAGGAAGGCCAGCCAGTTGTCCAGCTGCGTGTCGCTGTGCATCCAGGAAGCGCCCCGGGGCGTATCGTGGTTTTCCAGATACCGGGCCTTCACATAGCTGCTGGGGTAGGTCAGCTCCTGATAGTTCAGGATATCGGCGTATTCCCGCAGGCTCACCTTGCCGGTCAGTACGCCCTCATACCAGGGCCACACGTCGTAGTCGTAGCTCATGTCGAAGACCTGGTGCAGCTCGGTGTCCGTGGCGCAGTAGGCGCCCATTTTCCGCATGGCCAGCACATGAGCGCCGTGGACGCTCTCCGCCAGCCAGATGCAGCCGGGGCGGACGTTCTCCACCTCGTCATGGGCCTGCTGCCAGAACTCCACCGGCACGGCGCTGGCCACGTCGCAGCGGAAGCCGTCCACAATGGCGGCCCACTGCTTCAACGTGTCGATCTGATAGCGCCACAGGTCGCGGTTGGTGTAGTCCAGATCCACGATGTCCCACCAGTCGGCCACCTTGCGGGTGGGCTTGCCCACCGCGTCCCGCAGGAAGAACTCCGGGTGTTCGGCGGCCAGCACGGAATCCGGCGAGGTGTGGTTATACACCACGTCGATGATGCACTTCATGCCCCGCTCGTGGATGGCATCCACCAGATGGCGCAGGTCATCCACGGTGCCCATGTCCGGGTTCACCGCCCGGTAGTCACGGATGGCGTAGGGGCTGCCCATGGTGCCCTTGCGGCCCTCCTCCCCGATGGGATGAATGGGCATCAGCCACAGGATATCCGCGCCCAGCGCCCGCAGGCGGTCAAGATCGCCCTCCAGGGCGCGGAAGGTGCCCTCCTTCGTGTGTCCGCGGACGAAAATGCTGTAAATTACCTGATGTCTCAGCTTCAGATCGGTGTTGTCTGCCATAGAAAGGCCCTCCTTTGTCGATATTATCGCAGCATCGAGAGGAATTCGTCCTCCGTCAGCACGGGGATGTTCAGCTCCTGCGCCTTGCGCAGCTTGCTTCCGGCGTTCTCACCGGCCACCACATAGGTGGTTTTCTTGGATACCGAGCCGCTGGCCTTGCCG
>CAVHKA010000211.1:0-3090 GCA_963636325.1 Agathobacter sp.
AGCTGCACATCGGCCACAGCTACTGCACCGTGGCCACCGACGCCATCGCCCGCTATAAGCGTTTGCAGGGCTACGACGTCATGTTCCTGACCGGCACCGACGAGCACGGCCAGAAGATCGAGACTAAGGCCGAGGAAGCCGGTATGCCCCCCCAGGCCTTCGTGGACCGCATTGTGGACGGCCCCCGGGGCGTCCGTGATCTGTGGAAGCTGATGAATATCTCCAACGACCGCTTCATCCGCACCACCGATGACTACCACTGCGAGGCCGTGCAGAAGATCTTCAAGAAGATGTACGAAAACGGCGACATCTACAAGGGCGCCTATAAGGGCAAGTACTGCACCCCCTGCGAGAGCTTCTGGACCGAGAGCCAGCTGGTGGACGGCAAGTGCCCCGACTGCGGCCGCGAGGTTCACGACGCCGAGGAGGAGGCTTACTTCTTCCGCCTGAGCAAGTACGCCGACAAGGTGCGGCACCTGCTGGAGGACACCGACTTCCTGCAGCCCCGCACCCGCGTCAATGAAATGGTGAATAACTTCATCAAGCCGGGCCTGGAGGACCTGTGCGTCAGCCGTACCAGCTTCAGCTGGGGTATTCCCGTGGACTTTGACCCCGGCCATGTGGTGTACGTCTGGGTGGACGCCCTGTTCAACTACTGCACCGCCATGGGCCTGTATAACGACAAGTACCACGATTTCGACAAGTACTGGCCCGCCGACTACCACATCGTGGGCAAGGAGATCGTCCGCTTCCACTCCATCATCTGGCCCGCCATGCTGATGAGCATGGGCCTGCCCCTGCCCAAGCATGTGTACGGCCACGGCTGGCTGGTGATCGACGGCGGCAAGATGTCCAAGTCCAAGGGCAACGTTGTGGACCCCTACGCCCTGTCGGAGATGTTCGGCGTGGACGCCCTGCGCTTCTTCCTGCTGCGCACCTTCCCCTTCGGCTCCGACGGCAACTTCTCCAACGAGCTGCTGATCTCCACCATCAACACCGACCTTGCCAACAAGCTGGGCAATCTGGTCAGCCGCACCACCGGCATGGTGGAGAAGTACTTCGGCGGCAAGCTGCCCGCCGACCGGGAGGACGCCCCCGAGGACTGCGAGCTGAAAAAGACCGTCTGCGCCCTCCGGGACCGCTATGAGGCCGAGATGGACAAGCTGCAGCTCCAGAACGGCATCGACGAGGTGTTCAAGGTCATCGACCGGGCCAACAAGTATATCGACGAGACCGCGCCCTGGGTGCTGGGCAAGGACGAGACCAAGCGGGCCCGTCTGGCCGCCGTCCTCTATAACCTGCTGGAGACCATCCGTGTCTGCACCACCCTGCTGACCCCCGTCATGCCGGAGACCTGCGACAAGATCTTCGTGAAGATCGGCGCCTCCGCCGGGGATCACACCTGGGAGAAGGCCAACGTCTGGGGCACTCTGCCCGCCGAGGCGCAGGTGGCCAAGGGCGAGAACCTGTTCCCCCGCGTAGACACTGAGAAGGCGCTGGCGGAGCTGAACGCCATGCAGGAGGCCCAGAAGAAGGCCGCCCTGCCCGCCATCGAGCTGGAGCCCTATGTGGAGCAGGAGGTGGACTTCGACACCTTCCTGAAGTCCGATTTCCGCGCCGTGAAGATCAAGAACTGCGAGGCGGTGAAGAAGTCCGACAAGCTGCTGAAGTTCACGCTGGACGACGGCAGCGGCACCGACCGCGTCATCCTCTCCGGCATCCACCAGTACTACGAGCCGGAGGATCTGATCGGCAAGACCGTCATCGCCATCCTGAACCTGCCGCCCCGCAAGATGATGGGCATCCCCTCCTGCGGCATGCTGATCTCCGCCGTCCACAAGGAAAAGGGCGAGGAAAAGCTGCACCTGATGATCATTGACGACAGCGTTCCCGCAGGTGCGAAACTCTGCTAACTTCGTCAACCCCTAAACTTATATGGACAATCACGCTCCTTTGCGCTACAATAGGCGCAAAGGAGCGTGATTTTAAATGTTGACCCTATATGTGAAGTACACCGCCAAGCCCGGCTGCCGGGAGAACTACGTCCGCGACATTGTGTCCGAGGGCATCCTGACCACCATCCGCGCCGAGGCGGGCTGCCTGCGCTATGACTACTACTTTTCCGCCCAAGAGGAAAATGTGGTGCTGCTGATCGAGCAGTGGGAGACCGAGGAGCACCAGCGCGTCCACATGCAGCAGCCCCATATGACCCGCCTGCGTGAGCTGAAGGCCCAGTACATCGACGATACCGAGATGGGAAAGGTACAGCTGGTATGACGCTGTTCGATACCCACGCCCACTATGACGACGAAGCCTTCGACGCCGACCGGGATGAAGTGCTGTCCGCCTTCGACGGTCTGGTGATCGACCCCGGCTGCACGCTGGCATCCTCTCAGGCGGCCGTCGATCTGGCGGCCCGGCATCCCCATGTGTACGCCGCCGTGGGCATCCATCCGGAAAACTGCGGCGACTTCGTGCCGGAGCACATGGACGCCCTGCGGCAGCTGGCGCGGCAGCCCAAGGTGGTGGCCATCGGCGAGATCGGCCTTGACTACTACTGGGCGGAGAATCCGCCCCGGGAGTTCCAGCGGCAGATGTTCCGCGCCCAGCTGGAACTGGCGCTGGAATTGGATCTGCCGGTGATCATCCACGACCGTGACGCCCACGGCGACTCGCTGGCCATCGTGAAGGAGTACCCCGCCCTGCGGGGCGTGTTCCACTGCTATTCCGGCAGCGTGGAGATGGCCCGTGAGCTGCTGGCGCTGGGCTGGTATCTGGGCTTCGACGGCCCCGTGACCTACAAGAACGCCCGCAAGACCGTGGAGGTGGCGGAGATGGTGCCGCCGGATCGTATTCTGATCGAGACGGACTCTCCCTATATGTCGCCCGTCCCCATGCGGGGCAAGCGCAACGATTCCCACAATGTGCGCTATATTGCCGAGAAGCTGGCCCAGATCAAGGGCATGACCACGGAGGAAATGGCCCGGCTGACCATGGAGAACGGAAAGCGGCTATTTAACTTGTCAAAAAAGGACGAAGCCCTTTTTTGACAAAATAGGATTCACTCCGACCCGCGCTTTTCCGTCCATA
>CAVHKA010000212.1:0-3041 GCA_963636325.1 Agathobacter sp.
TGTAATAGGAACCCGCCCTGCAATCGCAGAGCGGGTTCTTTTTGCTTTATTGGGGGCGCAAATGTTCGTCGATCTGAAATGTAGTCAGCTTGATAGAGTCTAACACCAGCACAGACTTATGGGCTGTGTCCATGGCGTAAGCCAAGGCACTGTCCTCCGCGCTGCCTGTGGGCAGCGTGTCCCTGTCATAGACCGCCAGCACCACATCCGCAAGGTCGATGATCTGCCGATAGGCACGGAGCTGCGCGTCCGGCGCACCAACCTCGCACACGGCGGACATACAGGTGCAGTTGATGAGCATATCCAACAAGACGCTTTACATCGCCATGAACTTCCAGAGTACGGCGGATGAGGCAAATGCCTCTTTGACACACGATCTGGTCAGCCGCCTTGTACCGCTGGAGCAGGAGATCAACCGTCTGGAGCACTATGTGGCCCTTCTGGAACCGCGGCAGGCCGAGGTCATTCGACTCGCCTATTTCGAGGGCCATACATGGCAGCAGATCAGCGCTAAGACTCAGATCACAACAAGAACGCTGTATAAGATCCGCAATCAGGCGGTCGAAGAACTGGCGGAAATGTATGCGCTGACTGCCGATCTGCAGCGGTAAAGCCTTGGTGTTCCCTTCTTTTTCTGAAAGGCTTCACCTATTGTTCACCAAGTCTTACCTTGAAAGGGCATTTTGAAGCTGGTATTCTTTAGAATACAGAATCATAGACAACGCTTCCCGGCATCACGCCGGGAGGCGTTGCTCTTTTATCAGCATTTTCATAAAACACCGAGATCTGGCAATACTACCGACAACGCTATTGGAAAAGAGGAAACTTCATGGAAGCAAACCGTCCGAGTACCAGCCACACCACCCATACAGTGCCAAGGGATATCACCTGTGTGAGTATCGACACCTCCGCCTCCTGTGCCGAACGCATCAAGCAGTATGTGGAGCAGATAGGCGACCCATATTGCTATACGGACAGCGGCATTGTGGTAAAGCTTGCGTACTCCAACACAGATGTGAGCCTGCAAGACCGCCTGCGGGCCTATGCGTGCAGCCTGTCCTGATCCTCCAAAGTTTCCCTGTTGACAAAAGTAGAGCAGGAAAGCATAATAGACCCGTCAGTGAAAATAATGTTGCCGCCCGGCAATGACAGCCAGAAACCGCTTTCCTGAATTTTTAGGAGGTACGTTTTATGGCTGCATTTTTTTGCCCGCAAACCGAAGAACTCTCCGGACAGCATTGGTATGGCATTTCCTATCTCCGCCTGTCAAAGCTGGGTAAGCGTTATGAGAGTGAGAGTATCGACAACCAGCGGAAGCTGATCCATGAGTTCGTACAGCGGCACCCGGAGATCACACTGGTGGGGGAGCAGGTAGACGACGGTTACACCGGCACCAACTATGACCGACCGGGCTTTCGCGGCGTCATGGACGCTATCCGCGAAAAGAAGGCGAACTGCGTCATTGTAAAAGACCTGTCTCGCCTTGGCCGTGAATATATCGAGACCGGCAAGTATCTGGAAACCATTTTCCCGGATATGGGCATCCGGTTCATCTCGGTCAATGACGATCTGGACAGTGAACACACGCCGCTGTGCGATGATATTTCCATCCCCATCAAGAACATCATGAACGAGGCGTACTGCCGCAGCCTTTCCCAGAAGCTGCGGGCGCAGTTTCGTGTCCAGCGCAAGGCGGGAGAATTTCTCGGCGCCTTTGCCTGTTACGGCTATCTGAAAGACCCTGCCGACAAGCACAAGCTTATCATCGACGAATATGCCGCTATGGTGGTCCGCACCATCTTTCAACTGAAAATGGAGGGCTACAGCCAGCAGGCCATCGCCAACTATCTCTCCTCGGAGGGCGTTCTGCCGCCGGCGGCATATAAGCAGCAACAGGGGCTGAAATATCAGTCCGGCTTTCAGGCAGTCGGTGATAATAACGCATGGTCGCCCGTCGCGGTGCGGGCCATTCTGGAAAATCCCATCTATATCGGGACGCTGGTGCAGGGCAAGCGCGGAACACCCAACTATAAGATCAAACAGATGAAGCTGCGCAGCAAAGAGGATTGGTGCGTTGTGGAGAAGAACCACGCACCCATTATCAGCGAAGAGCTTTTCACTTCGGTACAGCACCTGCTGTCACTGGATACCCGCACTTCCCCTGCCGAGGAAGTGGTACAGCCCTTGGCCGGAATGCTGTTCTGCGCCGATTGTGGCCGCGCCATGTGCAGGCGCAGCGTAAAGCGCGGTAACCGCACGTTTTACTACTACGTCTGCTCCACCCACAAGCGCTCCAAGCTGTGCAGCAGCCACTCCATTTCGCAGACCGCTTTAGAGGAAGTGGTGCTGCGGGCCATCCAGAAGCAAATTGAGATGGTGGTCGATATTGACCAGTTGATCCACGAGATCGGTCAAAAGAGCATCCAAGCCGCCAAGCACCGGCAGTTGGATATGACCATTGAGGAAAAGGAAAAGCAGATCACCGAGCAGAAGGAATACCGTATGCGTTTATTGGAGGCTTTCCACGACGACCTGATCTCCCGCACGGAATATGACATGATGCGGCAGCGCTATACGCAGCGGATCGACGCGTTGCAAATGTCCCTCGCCAGCCTGCACGAACGGCGGCAGGCCTTGGAGGAAGGTGCGGCAGACACCCGGAACTGGGTCGCCGAATATACCAAATTCAGGAAAATCGACAAGCTTACCCGTGAAATGGTGGCCGGATTGATCCGCAGGATCACGGTATCCGAGGGCAAGCAAATTACGATACAGTTTAACTACGCCGATGAGCTGGCATCTTATCAGCAGATGATCGCAGTAGCGGTGAAGGAGGTGGGGTAATCATGGCACGAAAAAGCAAATATCTGTCTGCCCAACCTGTGTTTGAGGCTTCTGCTCACTATCTGGCCGGACAGTATGGCCGCTTATCCGTGGAGGACGGCGACGACACCGAGAGCAATTCCATCGGCAATCAGACGAAAATCGCCGACGCTTTCCTTGCGGAGTACCCCGATATCCAAATTATCGAGCGGTACGCT
>CAVHKA010000213.1:0-3028 GCA_963636325.1 Agathobacter sp.
GAAAACTTTTTTCAGGATACTGTGCGGGTTTTCCATGGTTTCCTCCGTTATATATATAGGTGCGCTGACGCGCAGAACGCTCAAAACCTTATCAGTATACCACAAAACCGATACTTTTGGCAGAAAAAAGCGTCACTTTGCGTAAAAATGTGCAATAACCACGCTTTCTGCCCGGGAAGGATAGCTTTTCAGGCGCGAAAATGCTATAATGAGAACACATATCTCCATGCCACCCCGCAGACTGCCCGGCATGGACCATGCAACGTAAAAAGGAGCATTTATAATATGCAGCAGAAACTTATCACCTTTGCCGTGCCCTGCTACAATTCGGCAGCCTATATGCGTCACTGCATCGAAACGCTGCTGAGCGCAGGCGAGCAGGCCGAGATCATTCTGGTGGACGACGGTTCCGTCAAGGATGATACCCCCGCCATCTGCGACGAGTACGCCGCAAAGTACCCCACCATCGTCAAGGCCATCCATCAGGAGAACGGCGGCCACGGCGAGGGCGTCAATCAGGGCATCCGCAACGCCACCGGCCTGTACTACAAGGTAGTGGACAGTGATGACTGGCTGGACACCGACGCCCTGAAAAAGGTGCTGGAGCGCCTGACCACGCTGGTGGCCCGCGGCACCGCGCCGGATCTGATGATCTGCAACTATGTGTACGAGCATGTGGAGGACGGCACCAGCCATACCGTGCGCTACACCAACGTGTTCCCGCAGGAGCGCCTGTTTGACTGGGTGCACGTCCGGCACTTCCGCCCGGATCAGAACCTGCTGATGCACTCGGTCATGTACCGCACCGAGGTGCTGCGTCAGTGCGGCATGGTGCTGCCCAAGCACACCTTCTATGTGGACAACATCTTTGTGTACCAGCCCCTGCCCTACGTCAAGAGCATGTACTATATGGATCTGGATCTGTACCGCTACTTCATCGGCCGCGCCGACCAGAGCGTGAACGAGAGCGTGATGATCGGCCGTGTGGACCAGCAGCTGCTGGTCACCAAGCACATGATCGACTGTCAGGATCTGGACGCACTGAAGGACCAGAAGCGTCTGCGCGCCTACATGGTGCACTACCTGTCGGTGATGATGGCCATCAGCGACATCTTCCTGCTGCTGGACGGCAGCGCCGAGGCGCACGCCAAAAAGGCAGAGCTGTGGCAGTACCTCAAGGATCACGTTACCCCCGGCGTCTACCGCGCCGTGCGCGTGAACCTTGGTGGCCTGACCGACCTGCACTTCCCCGGCAGCGATAAGGTAGTGGTGTCCGCCTACCGCCAGCTGCGCAAGATCTTCAAGTTCAACTAAGAGCATATTTTAAATTTCGGGATAGCGGAACGCCTGCGGGCGTTCCGCTATCCCTTTTTCACGGCTGGGGTCGTATAGGGAAACGGCAGCCGAATAGCCTGTATCCCGTCCTTTACCGTTCCGTTTCTGTCATTTCGTTTCAAAATCTGTACGAAACGCACAGGACGGTTGCTTTTCTCCGGCAGTTCCGATATACTGGATACGTTTTCCCATTTTGACCCCCGCACTGGATTTCACACAGGGATTCGATACTTTTTTGACAAGGAGGAACCGAGTGCTGCGGCCCTTGGCTGCGCACCCAATACAAACCACATTATGGAACAAATGTTGATCTGTCTGTCCCTTGCCCTGATCGCCGGTCTGCTCATGTCACGCGCTGCCAAGGCCGTGCGTCTTCCCGCCGTCACCGCTTACCTGCTCACCGGCCTGCTGCTGGGGCCCTTCTTTCTGGGTCGGCTGGGGCTGAGCCGTTTCGGCTTCGGCTTTGCCAGCCTTGCCGCTGTGGAAGGCTACGGTATTATCACGCAGGTGGCGCTGGGCTTCATTGCCTTCGTCATCGGCAACGAGTTCCGTCTCAGTGCCCTGAAGCACATGGGTCGCCGCGCCGTGACCGTGGGCATCGCACAGGCGGTGATCACCACCGCGCTGGTGGATATCGCCCTCGTTGCCCTGCACTTTGCCCGCCCGGACGTCATCTCGCTGGCCTCTGCTATCACGCTGGGCTCCATCGCCGCCGCCACCGCACCCGCTGCCACCCTGATGGTGGTCAAGCAGTACAAGGCCGATGGCCCTTTGACCAAGCTTCTGCTGATGGTGGTCGCCATTGACGATGCCGTGGGTCTGGTGCTGTTCTCGGCCTCCTACGGCGTGGCCAACGCCTTGGAGCAGGGCCGCATCGACCCCGTGAGCGTGGTACTGGAGCCGCTGCTGGAGATCGCGCTCTCGCTGGCGCTGGGCGCTGCCGCCGGTTACCTGCTGAACCTGCTGGAGGTCTACTTCCACTCCCGCTCCAAGCGCATGAGCCTGTCGGTGGCCTTTGTGCTGCTGACCGTGGGTCTGTCCATGACCGAGTTCGAGATCAATGGCACCCGCTGCGGCTTCTCGCTGCTGCTGGTGTGCATGATGACCGGCACCGTGTTCTGCAACGTCTGCCCCACCTCGGACGAGCTGATGGACCGTCTGGACCGCTGGGTGTCCCCCATCAACATCCTGTTCTTCGTGCTGTCCGGCGCAGAGCTGGACCTGACCATCCTCACCAACCCCATGGTGCTGCTCATCGGCGTGGTGTACATCGTGGCGCGCTCTGCCGGTAAGATCAGCGGCTCTTACCTGAGCTGCCGCGCCACCAGCTGCAGCCCCGCCATCCAGAAGTATCTGGGCATCACCCTGCTGCCGCAGGCAGGCGTAGCGCTGGGCATGGCTGCCACCGCTGCCGAGCTGTCGGACGGCCACATGGTACGCAACGTAGTGCTGTTCTCGGTGCTGGTGTACGAGCTGGTAGGCCCCACCCTGACCAAGCTCTCGCTGACTGCTGCCGGGGAGATCCGTCCCGAGGGACGCACCAGCGCCCGCGTGGAGAACCAGCCCGAAGCCCCTGTGGAGCTGAGCTGAGACGTTTTGGAATGGCCTCCGCTGCGCTCTGGCCATATTCAGCGGAAGAATTATTTATAATTTGTAAATCGGGAAAATCTGCGGATTTTCCCGATTTACTTTT
>CAVHKA010000214.1:0-3026 GCA_963636325.1 Agathobacter sp.
GCGGCGCTATCACCGTGGCCGTGGCCTGCAGCATGGCGGGCATCATCGCCGGCTGCATCACCGTTACCGGTCTGGCGTCTATCCTCATCAACGCCATCGTTCAGCTGGCGGGCAACGCCACCATCATCGGCCTGGTGCTGACCATGCTGTGCTGCATCGTGCTGGGCATGGGCGTGCCGACCACCGCCAACTACTGCATCATGGCTTCCACCTGCGCGCCCATCCTGATCCAGCTGGGCTTCCCTGTGGTGGCTGCCCACTTCTTCGTGTTCTACTTCGGTATCGTGGCGGACATCACGCCTCCTGTGGCGCTGGCGGCCTATGCCGGTTCCGCCATCGCCAAGTCCGACCCCATGAAGACCGGCCTGAACGCCACGAAGTTGGCCATCGCGGCATTCATCGTGCCGTACATCTTCGCGTACAGTCCCGCTCTGCTGTTTGAGAACATCTCCGGCTGGTGGGAGGTGGCGCAGATCTGCGTCAGCGCCCTGCTGGGTATCTTCGGTATCGCGGCGGCTCTCAACGGACACCTGTACAAGAAGCTGTCTTGGGGCTTCCGTCTCCTGCTGGCGGTCGGTGGCCTGGGCATGATGATCCCCGGCACCCTCACCGATGTGGTGGGTCTGGCGCTGGTGGCCGCTGTGGTGGCTGTGCAGTACCTGGCTGCCAAGCGTGAAAAAGCAGCGATCAAATGATCTCCTTTCTGAACAAAATGCTCACCGCCTTCCGGCGGTGGGCATTTTGCTTTTGTCATCTGCCGAGGCAGATAGCATCCCGGGAAAGTCATAAAATGTATATTGTGCAAAAACACAAAGGCAAAAAGTGGTAGACTCAGAGTAGAATTAAGAATAAAAAAGCGAAATTCGGATGAAAAACTGAAAAAATGAAAAGCATTTGTTGCTAATTTTGCTTCAAACGTGACGAAAAAATATTCTTATGTGAGAATTAAGAAATACTAATGTCTTGAAAATTGCATTATTCTGGCAAAAAGTTGAAGGATAATTGCGAATATTGGCAATATAGACGATTTCTGAAGTTAATAAACGAAAAAATGTTTTTGTCGAAAATGACGGAAAAATCACATAAAAAATTTGCAAGATTGAAAAAAAGTTTGAAAACTTGACGGAAAAAGTGACTTTTTATTATACTATAGTACGGAACAAAAAAGAAAGATCCCCCTGTGGAAAAGGGGAAGAAAGAGGAAAACACATTATGGAAAAATATCTGGTCTTAGCCACGCTTGTTGGCTCGATCATCGCGCTGCTGTTCGCGTTTATCACGGGCAAGCGCGTGCTGAGCTTTGACGAGGGTACCCCTCTGATGAGCAAGATCTCCCGCTCCATCCGCGAGGGCGCCAACGCGTACCTGAAGCGGCAGTACACCGTGGTGGGAATCTTCTTTGCCTGCATGATCGTGGTGCTGTGCATCATGGCCGCCTGCGGCCTGCTGACCTGGTTCGTGCCCTTCGCGTTCCTGACCGGCGGCTTCTTCTCCGGCCTCAGCGGCTTCGTGGGCATGCGCATTGCCACCAAGGCCAACTGCCGCACCGCCAACGCCTGCCAGGACGGCCTGAACAAGGGCCTGCGGGTGGCGTTTTCCGCCGGCTCCGTCATGGGCTTCACCGTGGTGGGCCTGGGCCTGTTCGATATCTCCGTGTGGTTCATGCTGCTGCGCTTCGTGTTCAAGCTGGAGGCCGCTGACATCACCAGCGCCATGCTGACCTTCGGCATGGGCGCCAGCTCCATGGCGCTGTTTGCCCGCGTGGGCGGCGGCATCTTCACCAAGGCGGCCGACGTGGGCGCCGATCTGGTGGGTAAGGTGGAAGCGGGCATCCCGGAGGACGACCCCCGCAACCCCGCCGTTATCGCCGACAACGTGGGCGACAACGTGGGCGACGTGGCCGGTATGGGCGCCGACCTGTACGAGTCCTATGTAGGCTCCATCATCTCCGCCTCCGCCCTGGGCGTGGCCGCTTTCGCTGACGAGGCCTTCAAGGCCATGGCTATCCCCATGGTCATGGCTGCCGTGGGCATCCTGTGCTCCATCTTCGGATCCTTCTTCGTCAAGACCGAGGAGAACGCCGACCAGCGTACTCTGCTGAAGGCGCTGTCCCGCGGCACCAACCTGTCCGCTGTTCTGATCGCCATCATCTCCTTCTTCCTGGTGTGGGCCCTGCTGGGTCTGGAGCACTGGGGCCTGTATGTGGCCATCCTGTCCGGCCTGGTGGCCGGTGTGCTGATCGGCAAGGCCACCGAGTACTATACCTCTGACACCTATAAGCCCACGCAGGAGCTAAGCAGCAAGAGCCAGACCGGCTCCGCCACCATTATCATCGGCGGTCTGGGCCTGGGCATGCTGTCCACCGCGCTGCCTATCATCATCGTGGCCGTCTGCATCCTGCTGGCCTTCTTCCTGTCCGGCGGCGCGCAGAGTGCCGGTATGGGCCTGTATGGTATCGCGCTGGCTGCTGTCGGCATGCTGAGCACCCTGGGCATCACTCTGGCCACCGACGCTTACGGCCCCGTGGCCGATAACGCCGGCGGTATCGCTGAGATGGCCGGCCTGGATCCCGAGGTCCGTCAGCGCACCGACGCGCTGGACTCCCTGGGCAACACCACCGCCGCCACCGGCAAGGGCTTCGCCATTGGCTCCGCCGCCCTGACCGCCCTGGCCCTGATGGCCTCCTATATCGAGAAGGTCAAGGAAGTGGGCGCGGCTGACGTCACCTTCAACGATTTCTCCCTGATGAACCCGCTGGTTCTGGTGGGTCTGTTCATCGGCGCCTGCCTGCCCTTCGTATTCGCCGCGCTGACCATGAACTCCGTGGGCCGTGCCGCCCAGAGCGTGGTCATGGAGGTTCGCCGCCAGTTCAAGGAGATCACCGGTCTGATGGAAGGCAAGGCCGATCCCGACTACGCACGCTGCGTGGACCTGTGCACCCGTGCCAGCCTGAAGGAAATGGTGCTGCCTACCGTGATCGCCGTGGTCACCCCCATCGTGGTGGGTATGATCCTGGGCTATAAGGG
>CAVHKA010000215.1:0-3006 GCA_963636325.1 Agathobacter sp.
ATCAAGAAGGCCGGCACCATCATCCTGCTGTCCACCATCTTCGTGTGGTTCACCACCTACTTCGGCTGGGTCGACGGTCAGTTCCAGATGCTGTCTGAGGATCAGATCGACGCCTCCATCCTGGCCAAGATCGGCAGTGCCATCGCCTGGATCTTCGCGCCTCTGGGCTGGGGCAACTGGCAGGCTACCGTGGCCTCCATCACCGGTCTGGTGGCAAAGGAGAACATCGTCGGTACGCTGGGCGTTCTGTACGGCGGCGGCGAGGGTACTGTCTATGACGCCATCGGGGCTGCCTTCACCGGTATCAGCGGTTATTCCTTCCTGGTGTTCAACCTGCTGTGCGCTCCCTGCTTCGCGGCCATCGGCGCCATCAAGCGTGAGATGAACAACGCCAAGTGGACCTGGTTCGCCATCGGTTATCAGTGCGGCTTTGCTTACCTGATCGCCCTGATGGTCAATCAGTTCGGCGGCTGGTTCATCGGCGCCGGCAGCATCATCGGCACCATTGTGGCTGTCATCGTTCTGGCTGGCCTGCTGTACATGCTGTTCCGCCCCTACAAGGACGCCACCAAGCTGAACGTGAAGCTGTAATTTACCTCATATATACTTACTGATTCTGAGAAAGGAGCGCACTTGCCATGGCTGATATTTTGATTTGTCTTGTTCTGATCGCCATTGTCACTTCCATTGTCCATTCCCTCATTAAAAATAAAAAGCAGGGCAAGAGCCTCTGCTCCGGAGCCTGCACTGGCAACTGCTCACACTGCGGCGGCCATTGCAGCCACAAATAAGAAAAACGGCCGTCGAAAGACGGCCGTTTTTCTGTAAAGAATAAGGTGCAGCTGTGTGAGATTTTGTCAGGGCGGACAGAGTCGTCCGCCCCTACGAATTGGTGCAGCATTGCCTGTATTCCACGACTTTCGCAATGTAAACAGACAAATACTTGACACATGCCCTGTTTCGGGATATGATACCATATAGAATAATTCATTGAGGGGTTCACTGATTATGGCGGAAAAGCTGACCCCCCGTAAACAGCAGGCGCTGGAGATGCGCAGCCGCATCCAGAATATGGCGCTGGACCTGTTTGACCGGGAGGGCTTTGAAAATGTCTCTGTGGAGGAGATTGCCCAGAAAGCGGGCTGCTCCGTAGGCAATATTTACCACTACTTTAAAAGCAAGGACGAGCTGGCCATCCAGGTCACCAGCCATGTGGACGCGGCGTATCTGACGCTGGAGGCGGAATATCTGGCGGATACCGCCAGGACTTCCCGGAAAAAGTTGCTGGACTTCGTGGGCCAGTCCCTGCGGATCAGCAGCAGCGACCCGGTGCTGTATAAGGCGTTCATCCACGCCATGAAGTACCCGGAGCAGGGAGCGCTCCAGCGCAACGAGCACCGTATCTATTACCGGGTGCTTTCCGAGCTGGCGGAGCTGTGCCGCCGGGACGGCTTCATTGACGGGCAGTATGATAATGACACGGTGGTGGAGTATCTGGTGACGCTGCACCGCGGCATGCTGCTGGAATGGCGCATTTATGAGGGGAAGTTTGATATTTCCGCCCGGGGCATCGCCATGGCGGAGATTCTGCTGCGGGGCTTGGAAAACCGCGCATGATACAAGAAAAGCGTTTGGTCGATTTCACGACCGAACGCTTTCTTTTTTTGTTCACAACGCCGATATTTGAAAAGACGTCGGAAAAGAGGGGCCACGCCGTTGACAAATGGAAAGGGAAGTGCCATACTGTGAATAGTTCATTAAGTGATTCGGTGAAATTTTTGACGAAGTATTCGATGAAATAAAAAGAAAGAGAGGGAACCCCCATATGAAGATCCTTGTCATCAACCCCGGCGCCACCAGCACCAAGATCGCCGTGTTCGAGGAGGACCAGCAGCTCTATAAGCTGGGTATCGACCACTCCGCCGAGGAGCTGGACCAGTTCGAGCGGGTCATCGATCAGGCGGACTACCGCAAGAACGCCATCCTGAACGCCATCACTGCGGCTGGCTACAAGATGGAGGATTTTGACGCGGTGTGCGGCCGCGGCGGCTTGTACCGTCCCATCCCCAGCGGCACCTATGCCGTCAACGACAGGGTGATGCACGATGTGGAGACCGCGCCCTATGGCGAGCATCCCTCCAATCTGGGCGCGTATCTGGCCAAGAAGCTGGGCGACATGGTGGGTATCCCCGCTTTCTTCGTAGACCCCGTGTGCGTGGATGAAATGACCGAGATCGCTCACTATACCGGCTTTGCCGAGTTCCGCCGTCTGTGCCAGTTCCATGCCCTGAACCACAAGTCCATCGGCCGCAAGGCCGCCAAGGAACTGGGTAAGAAGTACGAGGACGTGAACCTGATCGTGTGCCATCTGGGCGGCGGCGTCAGCGTGGGCGCGCACCAGAAGGGCCGCGTCGTGGACGTGTGCAACGTGAAGGACGAGGGCGCCATGGGCATGGACCGTGCAGGTGGCCTGCCTGTCAACCAGCTCATCAGCTACTGCTTTAGCGGCAAGACCAAGGACGAGGTGAAAAAGACCTTCGGCCGCCGCGCCGGTATGCTGTCCTATCTGGGCACCACCGATTTCCGCGTGATCTGCGCCAAGGTGGTGGAGGGCGATCCCAAGTATGTGGAGGCCTATCAGGCGCTGGTCTATCAGCTCAGCAAGGATATCGGCGCCATGGCCGCCGTGCTGCATTTCGATGTGGACGCCATCGTGTTCACCGGCGGCATGGCCTATGAGCAGTTCTTCTGCGACGATATCACCGCCTATGTGGGCAAGATCGCCCGGACTATCCGTCTGCCCGGCGAGGAGGAGATGCGTTCTCTGGCCGAGGGTGCGCTGCGTGTGCTCCACGGCGAGCAGGAGGCCAGCATCTATTAAACCGTTTTCCAATAGTAAGTGACAATAGAGTAATGAAAGAGTAAGCAAAAAAGAAGAAAGGTGGAAGAAAACTATGAAACATCTGATGTCCGGTAACGAGGCCACCGCCCGCGGCGTCTACGAAG
>CAVHKA010000216.1:0-2999 GCA_963636325.1 Agathobacter sp.
AAGAAGCCCGCCCAGCCCGGCGAGGTGGTGCTGGACGTGTCCCACATGACCGTGGCCAGCAAGATGCACAAGAACAACGCCGTCAAGGACGTGAGCCTGCAGGTGCGCCGGGGCGAGATCGTCTGCCTCGCCGGTATCGACGGCAACGGCCAGACGGAGTTTGTCTACGGCCTGACCGGTCTTGAGCCGGTGGTGTCCGGCAAGATCACCCTCAACGGGCAGGACATCACCAAAATGCCCATCCGCAAGCGGAACATCATGGGCATGTCCCACATCCCTGAGGATCGCCACAAGCACGGTCTGGTGCTGGATTACTCCCTGGAGGACAATCTGGTGCTGGAGCGCTATTTCGAGCCGGAGTTCACCGACAAGGCGGGCTTCCTGCGCCGGGACAATATCCGCAAGTACGCGGAGAAGCTCATCGGCCAGTACGATGTCCGCAGCGGCCAGGGCCCTGTGACCATCGCCCGCAGTATGTCCGGCGGCAACCAGCAGAAGGCCATCGTGGCCCGTGAGATCGACAAGGACCCCGAGCTGCTGGTGGCCGTCCAGCCCACCCGTGGGCTGGACGTGGGCGCCATCGAGTATATCCACAAGCAGCTGGTGGCCGAGCGCGACAAGGGCCGCGCCGTGCTGCTGGTATCGCTGGAGCTGGATGAGGTCATGGACGTGCCCGACCGCATCCTCGTCATGTACGAGGGCGAGATCGTGGGCGAGCTTGACCCCAAAAAGACCACGCAGGAGGAGCTGGGTCTGTATATGGCGGGCGCCAAGAGAGACGAGGTGACGGCATGAAAAAGAACATCCTGAAAAATAACGGGGTGCAGTCGCTGCTGGCGTCCCTTGTGTGCGTGATCCTGGGTCTGCTCATCGGCTATATCGTGCTGCTGTTCATCAACCCCGACGGCGCCGGTGAAGCCATCACCGACGTTATGAAGAACTTCCTTACATACAGCAAGCCGGAAACGCAGGTCAAGTACCTGGGCAACACCCTTGTCAAGACCGCGCCCCTGCTGATGTGCTCCCTGTCCATCCTGTTTGCGTACAAGGTCGGCCTGTTCAACATCGGCGCGGCCGGTCAGTACTGCATCGGCGTGGCGCTGAGCCTGTACGCCGCGCTGGCGTGGGGCTGGAGCTGGCTGCCCTGCATGCTGCTGGCCATGCTGGGCGGCGCGCTGCTGGGCGCGATATCCGGTCTGCTGAAGTCCTACTGCAACGTCAACGAGGTCATCTCCGGCATCATGCTCAACTGGATCGTCCTCTACCTGACCAATATGCTCCTCACGCAGGTGAAGGAGGACACCAGTCCCTACACCTTCGTGCTGTCCCACAAGAATGCCTCGGCCATCCTGCCCTCTCTGGGTCTGGGCAGCCTGTTCAACGGCAACCAGTACGTGGGTCTGGCGCTGCCCCTGTCCATTGTTATCGCCATTCTGGTGTGGGTGGTGCTGGAAAAGACCCGCATCGGCTATGAGCTGCGGGCCACCGGCAACAACAAGAACGCCGCCAAGTACTGCGGCATGGCCGAAAAGCGCAACATCATCATGACGCTGGCCATCTCCGGCATGCTGGCCGGTCTGGGCGCGGCTATGCTGTACCTCACCGGCTACGAGCAGTGGCAGTGCTCCACCTCCTCCGTGCCGGGCATGGGCTTCAACGGCATCGCGGCGGCCTTCCTGGGCGGCCTGAACCCCTTCGGTGCGATTTTGGCCTCCTTCTTCATCCAGCATATCACCGCCGGCGGCGCGTATGTGGATAAGAGCATGTACTGCGCGCAGATCTCCGATCTGATCTCCTCCATCATCATCTACCTGTGCGGCTTCGTGCTGTTCATGAAGTACGCCATGAATACCGCCATCGCCAAGCGCGAGGAAAAGGCGGCACTGAAGGAAAAGGAGCGGGCGCAAACGCCTGAAGTCTCCGACAACGGGAAAGGAGGCGATCAGTAATGGTACTGCTGCTGCAATATACATTGACCTTCGCCTCCGTGCTGATCCTTGTGGCGCTGGGCGGCTGCTTCTCCGAGCACTCCGGCGTCATCAACCTGGGTCTTGAGGGCGTGATGATCATGGGCGCTCTGGGCGGTGCGCTGGCCATGCGCTACATGCCCACCGGCTCCTCCGCCTTCTCCATGCTGATCGTGGTGCTGCTGGCGGCGGCGCTGGCCGGTACGGTGTACTCGTCGCTGCTGGCTGTGGCCTGCATCAACTTCAAGGCGGATCAGACCATCGTCGGTACGGCGCTGAACATGCTGGGCACCGCGGGCGCCACCGTTATCGTCAAGGCCATCAACACCGCGGCCAACCCCGACGACGTGTCCTCCACCATCCAGTACGCCGGCGCGAAGAAGGCGTTCCTGGTGAACATCGGTTCCTTCGAGTTCAGCTGGTTCATGCTGGTGACGCTGCTGCTGCTGATCGCGGCCTATGTGGCGCTGTACAAGACCCGCTTTGGTCTGCGCCTCATGGCCTGCGGCGAGCATCCCCAGGCGGCGGACTCCGTGGGTATCAACGTGTACAAGATGCGCTGGGCGGGCGTGCTGATCTCCGGCATGCTGGGCGGTCTGGGCGGCATTGTGTTCATCACCGCCGGCGTGTCCGAGTGGCGGTTTGAGTACGGCGTGGCCGGCTTCGGCTTCCTGTCTCTGGCGGTCATGATCTTCGGCCAGTGGAAGCCCACGCGCATCGCGCTGGCAGCGCTGCTGTTCGGCCTGTTCCGCGCCCTGTCCAACGTGTACGCGGGCTTCGAGTTCCTGAAGAACCTGAACATTCCCAGCCCCGTGTACAACATGATGCCCTACATCATCTCGCTGGTGGTGCTGGCCTTCACCTCCAAGAAGTCCCGCGCACCCAAGGCCGAGGGTATCCCCTACGACAAGGGTCAGCGCTGACGCGCAATATGTAATATCCCACAGGCAGACCTCCCGTCCATCGGACGGGAGGTCTCAGACTGTCAAAAAACCTGCCCGGTTACAAGTATCGGAGGGAAGGATAGTGTGA
>CAVHKA010000217.1:0-2992 GCA_963636325.1 Agathobacter sp.
GTCAGGCCAAGGGCATCACCGTGGCCGAGGCCAAGGAAAAGCTGCTGGCGGCCATTGATAAGTATTTCGAGGATTGAGCCATTTCTCATGTGATTTTGTAGGGGCGACCCTTGCGGTCGCCCGATAGGGGTGTTTTGGCTTTAGGTACGCGGGCGACCGCAAGGGTCGCCCCTACGAACCGTCTATCCCCATTCCACAACAAACCAACCAATCTGACATAGGAGGATATACAGATGAAAGTCATTTTAACGCAGGATGTACGCGGCAAGGGCAAGAAGGGCCAGATGATCGAGGCCGCCGAGGGCTACGCCCGCAATTACCTGATCCCCCGCGGTGTGGCGGTGCCCGCCACGGCCGACGCGGTGAACACCATGAAGCTGCGGGATAAGGCCAAGGCCAAGGCCGACGCCGAGGCCAAGGCGGCTGCCGAGGCCATCGCTGAGAAGCTGCAGGGCTGCCAGGTGAAGATCGCCGCCAAGGGCGGCAATGAGGGCAAGCTGTTCGGCGCCGTTACCAGCGCCGCCATTGCCGACGCCCTGAAGGCCCAGTACGACATGGACGTGGACAGCAAGAAGCTGGTCATCGACGAGCCCATCAAGTCCTTCGGCAGCTATCAGGTAAAGGCCAAGCTGGGCTATGAGATCAGCGGCATTGTCAACGTGCTGGTGATCGAGGAAAAATAAGCCCAATAAGGCGCATGCGTAGGACGGGGTGACCACACCCCGCCGCAGGGAAAGCCTCGCAGAGTTCGCGGCGCGGACGCCGCGAAAAATCAAATCATTTTTCTGACGACATGTGCGTCAGAAAAATTCTTCTCGGCCGCCAGTGTGTCCGAAGGACGCGCGCAGTCGGCCGCAATCTCCATTGGCAATGAAATCGTCAGATTTCATGCCAGTAGTGTAAAAGGCAGGTGTGACAATGGACGAATTATTGATGCGGGGCATGCCCCATTCCGCCGAGGCGGAGCAGGCTGTGCTGGGCTCCATGCTGATCGACGGCAGATGCGTCAAGGACGTGATGGATCAATTGCAGCCCGACGACTTCTACCTGCGGCAGAACCGGGAGATCTTCGAGACCATCTCCCACATGTTCGTCTACTCCCAGCCGGTGGACGGCCTGACCGTCGCCAGCGAGCTGGAGAAAAACGGCCTGTATACCGAGGCCACCCGCCCCTATCTGATGCAGCTGATGGAGGTCACCCCCACCGCCGCCAACGTGGGCGAGTATGTGAAGATCGTGCGGGACAAGGCGCTGATGCGGCAGGTGGCCACCGCCGCCGCCAACATCACCGCCATGGTGCAGGAGGGCGGCGCCTCCGCCGGAGACATGCTGGAATCGGCGGAGCAGAAGGTGTACGCCATCCGCCGGGGCCGCAGCGCCCAGAGCATGGTGCCCGTCAGCCAGGTGCTGTCGGACGTGATGAACCGGCTGGAGGAGCTGTCCAACAGCGAATCCAATCTGCCGGGCCTGTCCACCGGACTTTCCGCCGTGGACAGCAAGATCAACGGCCTGAACAAGTCCGACCTTCTGCTGCTGGCGGCCCGTCCCGGCATGGGCAAGACCAGTATGGCGCTGAACGTGGCGCTGTCGGCGGCCAAGACCTCCGGCAAGACCGTGGCCATCTTCTCGCTGGAAATGTCCCGGGAGCAGCTGGTGACCCGTCTCATCGCCGCCGAGGGTCTGGTGGAGAACACCCGCCTGACCACCGGCAACCTGCGGGAGAGCGACTGGCAGCGGATCGCCGAGGCGGCCTCCAACCTCAGCCGCATGGACATCCGCATCGACGACAATCCCCTGCTGACGGCGGCGGACATGAACGCCAAGTGCCGCCGTCTGGACAATCTGGGACTGGTGGTCATTGACTATCTGCAATTGATGACCAGCGCCGGCGGCAAGAGCTATTCCGGCGAGAACCGCCAGCAGGCGGTGTCCGACATCAGCCGTATGCTGAAGATCATGGCCAAGGAGCTGCAGGTACCGGTGCTGTGCCTCTCCCAGCTGAGCCGTGCCAACGAAAAACGCGACAACAAGCGGCCCATGCTGTCCGACCTGCGTGAATCCGGCGCCATTGAGCAGGACGCCGATATCGTCATGTTCCTGTATCGTGACGACTATTATAATGAGGACTCGGAAAAGCACAACATCGCCGAGTGCATCGTGGCCAAGAACCGCCACGGCGAGACCGGCAAGGTGGAGCTGCGGTGGATGCCGGAGTATACCGCCTTCGGCACGCTGGAAAACCGCTACGGCGACAACGAGGAGTGAGACATGGATCTGCTTCCCTGGATGGAACGGTGGCACATGCTGCCGCCGGAGGGCGGCATGCTGCTGTGCGCCGTGTCCGGCGGGCGGGACTCCGTGTGCCTGCTGCACTATCTGGCGTCCATCGCGCCGAAGCACGGCTTTTCCGTGGCGGCGGCGCACCTGAACCACCGGATGCGGCCCGAGGCCCAGCGGGACGAGGATTTCGTCCGCGGTCTGTGCCGTGAACTGGACGTTTCCTTCTATACCGAGGCCGCGCCCGTCTATGAGATGGCGGAGCGCTGGGGTCTGGGCGTGGAGGAAACGGGGCGGCTGCTGCGGTACGACTTTTTCTTCCGCACGGCGGACGCCATCGGCGCGCAGCGGATCGCCACTGCCCACCACGCCCAGGATCAAGCGGAGACCGTGCTGCTGAATCTGCTTCGGGGCACAGGGCCGGAGGGCCTCGGCGGCATCCCGCCGGTGCGGGGACGGATCGTGCGGCCCTTGCTGCAAACCAGCCGGGCCGAGATCGAGGACTATTTACAGGCGCACCAGCTGTCCCATGTGGAGGACAGCACCAACGAGGATACCCACTACGCCCGCAACCGCCTGCGGCGGGAGCTGTGGCCCCAGCTGGCCACCATCAATCCGGCGCTGGAGCGCTCCATCGGCCGCACGGCGGAGATCCTCCGCAGCGAGAACGCCTATCTGGACGCGCTGGCGGCGGAACGCCTTCCGGCAGAGGGTA
>CAVHKA010000218.1:0-2989 GCA_963636325.1 Agathobacter sp.
GCGACGAGATCTCCGACCCCCACAATCTGGGCGCCATCCTCCGCACCGCCGAGTGCGCCGGCGCTCACGGCGTCATTATCCCCAAGCGCCGCAGCGCGGGACTGACCGCCATCGTGGCCAAGACCTCCGCCGGAGCCGTCAGCTATATGCCGGTGGCCCGTGTGGCCAACATCCCGTCCCTGCTGAAGGATCTGAAAAAGCAGGGGGTGTGGGTGTTCGGTACCGCCACCGACGGCAACACCACCCTCTATGACGCCGACCTGAAGGGCCCGGCGGCCATCGTTATCGGCTCCGAGGGCGACGGCATGACCCGTCTGGTGTCGGAAAACTGTGACTTTCTGGTAAGCATCCCCATGAAGGGGCATATCTCATCCCTGAACGCCTCCGCCGCGGCGGCCATTCTGCTGTATGAGGCGGTGCGTCAGCGGAGCTGAGGAAAAGGACATCCATGCGTAGGCAAGACGAGGAACAACTGCATACGTCCTCCGTCCCTGAGGACGAGAGCTTCACCCTCGAGTCCATCCTGGCCGAATACGGCAAGGGTGGGCGTCAGCCTGCCCAGATGGCGGAATCGCCGGAGCCTGCTCCGATGCCGCTGCCCGAACCGGAACCGAACCCTGAATCGGAGCCCATTCCTGAGCCTGAGCCGGAGGAGATCACCACCCGGCTGCCGAAGACGGGGAAGAAGCAGAAAAAGAAGAGACAAAAGAAAAAGCAGGATACGGCGGAATTCCCGGTGATCTCCACGGAACCGGAGCCTGCCCCACCGCCTCCTCCGCCCGCCCCGCCGAAACCGGAGGAGGAGCTGCCGCCGGATCGGGTATCCCTGAAAAACGTCATGCACGACACGGTGGACGCGGTGCTGGCGGAGCATGACGACGGCATCCTTGAGACGCCGCCCACGCTGAAGGAGCGGCTTCAGGGGCTGCTGGAGCGCCGCCATGTCCGCCGCGGCCTGCCCCAGGACACCGAGCAGCTGTGGGAGGAACCGCAGCAAAGACGGCGGCCGGAACCGAAACCGGAACCTGAGCCTGACAGCGACGAGGCGTTCCGGGCGGAAAAGCGCCGGGCGAAGCATCTGCACCGGACGCTGACCGTTCTGACCTTCCCGGTGGCCGCGCTGCTGGCGCTGGCGATCCTGGACGGTCTGGGCTATATGCCCGCGGCGTGGACGGAAAGCGCCATGCTGCGTGCCCTTGTGCCCTGCGGCATCCTGCTGCTGGCGGCCATCTTTGCGATGGACGTGTGGAAATACGCCTCTCAGGAGCTGAAAAAGGGCCATGTTACCAGCGCCTTGGGCGCGCTGCTGCTGACGCTTGCCGTGGCCTTTGACGGTATCGTATCCGCCGCCGTCACCCAGGACGGACACGTCCCCTTTGCCGCCACCACGGCCCTGCTGATCTGGATGGAGCTGTGGGCGCTGCTGCTGCGGGCGGAAACGCGGCGTGAGGCCTTCCAGCTGGTGAACGTGGGCGGCGAGCCGCCCTACGCGGCCTCCTGTATAGATGTGGGCCTGTGCAAGCAGAGGGGAAGGCTTGCCGGGTTCTATCATATGACCGATAAGCCCGATCCCGCCTGCCGCTGGCAGTGGTATCTGACGCCGCTGCTGATGAGCGCCGCCACGGTGCTTGCCGCTGTGGTATGCCTGACGGGCCAGGGCATGGAGCGGTTTTTGTGGGTCTGGTCGGCCCATCTGACGGTGGCGCTGCCCCTGTCCCTGCCGCTGACGGCGGCCCTGCCTTTGCAGCGGCTCCAGCACCGGCTGACCCGGGGCGGCAGCGCCCTGGCCGGTTACGCCGGGGCCCCGGCACTGAGCCGCAGCCGCCAGCTGCTGGTGACGGAGAACGATCTGTTCCCCACCGGCACCGTGGCCTTCAACGGCTATAAGGTCTACGGCGAGGAGCGGATCAAAATGCTCTCCTACGCCGCCGGCGTGGCCCAGGCGGCTCACAGCCAGCTCGCGCCCCTGTTCCGCCAGCAGCTGGCGGCGGAGGGCGGCTTCTCCGCCCGTGTGGACGACCTGCGCTTCTGCGAGGAGGGCGGCGTCACCGGCACCATCCGGGGTGAGACGGTGGCCATGGGCAGCGCCTATTTCATGCGGAAGCAGAAGGTGCCCCTGCCCCACGACCTGAAGCTCCGGACCGGCGTCTTTCTGGCCGTTGACGGTGTGCTGGGCGCCATCTTCGTCATCAAGTACCAGCCCTCCCGCAATGTGGACTGGGCGCTGCGGGCCCTGCGCCGGGCCGGACTGCGGCCCGTGCTGGCCGTCCGCAGCGGCAACGTGACGCCGGGACTGCTCAAGCGGAAATTCGGCTTCGACTGCAAGCCGGTCTATCCCAATGTCTCCGCCCGGCTGGCCCTGTCCGACGTGATGGAGCAGCAGGGCAGCGCGCCCAACGCCGTCATCTACCGTGAGGGCCTGATGCCCCTGGCGGAGACCGTCATCGGCTCCCGCCGCCTGCGCGGCGTGGTCCGCACCGGCACATGGCTGTGCTATCTGGGCGCGGTGGTGGGCCTGCTGCTGACGTATTACCTCACCTCCGTGGGCAGCTACGGGACGCTCTCGCCCCTGTACATGCTGGGCTTCCTGGTGTTGTGGCTGCTGCCCACGCTGCTGCTCAGCGGCCTGGCCAAGCGGTACTGACAGGCGGCGCGGACAGAACAGAATACCCCAAAAGGAGCGGACGGTCAGTCCGCTCCTTTTCGCCTCTTGTCGACCTGACCAGAAAAAGGAAAAGCCCCTTGTGGAAGTTGACGAAAAATCCCGCACACCGCGGGATTTTTCATACAAATATCAAAAATAAAGGTTGTCAGACTTGAAAAACTGAGCTATAATCGTCATGTTGAGCGTATTGCGCGCGGCAGCGCCCGTGCGCTGGATCAAATTGAAGGGAGAACATAACCATTATGACTGCAAACGACATTCGCAATATTGCCCTGCTGGGCCACGGCGGCTCCGGCAAGACCTCTCTGGCGGAGCAGATGCTCT
>CAVHKA010000219.1:0-2981 GCA_963636325.1 Agathobacter sp.
CCGCGCGGAGCAGTCCCACGGTCTTCTGCCCTCCATCGGCGCGGACGGCATGCTGGCAAGACCGTTTTTTCTGTCCCAGCTGGCCGACGCCGTCCGTCAGCTGCGTGATACCAGCACCGTTCGGGAGACCGGAAGCGTCTCCATCCTCAGCGGCATGAGATTCCTGTGCGCCGAGGACAACAGCCTGAACGCGGAGATCCTGACCGCTCTGATGGAGATCTACGGCGCCTCGTGCGATATCTATCCCGACGGCGCGCAGCTGGTGGAGGCCTTTGCCCATGTGCGAAGCGGCGATTACCACGCCATTCTGATGGATGTAGAGATGCCCGTTATGAACGGACTGGACGCCGCCCGGGCCATACGGCGCGGCAAAAATCCGCTGGGACGAACGATCCCCATCATCGCCATGACGGCAAACGCCTTCGTGGAGAATGTGCAGGACTGCCTTGACGCGGGCATGACCGCCCATGTCTCCAAGCCCATCGACATCGGCGCTTTGGAGAACATCCTGCTGGAAACGGTACATAAAGAATAATGCTCAGTACACGGGCGCGCCTGACTTCGTCAGACGCGCCCGTGATGTCCTCTTTTCTAAGCGATAACAGCAGGCTCCGGCTTGAAAAACAGATCTCGGCGTGCTACAATACGATAACATTTATGAAACACCTGCCGCTCACGCGGCTTTTCAAAAGCGCATCGGTTAGCATATTCTAACCATCAAGCCAAAAAACGTCTTTCAAAACAGGAGTCTTTCCCATGAAAATTTTAGTATTCGGTGCGGGCGTTCTGGGCTGCAATCTCGCGAGGAATCTGTTCCGCGCCGGAAAGGACGTCACCTTGCTGGCCCGTGGAAACTGGGCGGAGGGAATTCAGAAGAACGGCCTGCGGATCAAGGATAAGTTCTCGCCCCGCATGTCGGTCAGCCGCATCCCGGTGGTGACCGAATTGAAGCCCGATGACACCTACGACGTGATCTTCGTGGTCATGCGCTATACGCAGCTGGACACCATCCTGGAGACGCTGCGGGCCAACCAGACGAAAAACATTGTCTTTGTGGGCAACAACGTGCGGGCAAGCGCCATCGCCGCCGCGCTGCCGGAGAAAAATGTGCTGTTTGCCTTCGTGTCCTCGGCAGGGCATCGGGAGCGTGACCATGTGGCGTCCATCGACCTGAAAAAGATCACCATCGGACAGCTGGTAAACGCCCCCTCCAACGAACCTCTGATCGGCCAGATCTTTGACGGCACAAAGTACAAGGTGGCCTATGAGCCCAACATGGAAGATTATCTTCTCTGCCACGCGGCGTTCGTGCTGCCGGCGGCCTTCGCCTGCTACAAGACCGACGGCGACTTGAAAAAGCTCAAGGGCAACACCGCCTATCTGAGCCGGATGCTCGACGCCAATATCGAGGGCTACCGCGCCATCCGGAACGCCGGTCACGAAATTCTCCCGAAATCGGACGCGGATTTTGAGGGCGCGGCATATCGCAAGACCTGCCTGCGCTTCTTCAAGCTCATGTGCGCCACAAGCCTGGGCAAGATCTGCGCCTCCGATCACGCCATGAACGCGGTGGACGAAATGAGCGCCCTGAACCGGGATCTGAAGCAGTTCTTTGATGAACACGACGCCAAATACCCGGTATGGCAGGAACTGGAACAGGAGGCCGGAAGGTATTTGATCCATTAACGATCACGAAAAAGGAGCGGCATGCGTTGCATGCCGCTCCTTTTTCATGATAAAATTTGAAAATATTTTTGAAGATCCTGTCATATTTGCTCCCGAAAAGGTAGTTATATAGATAGAAGGGGAAAGGAGGGACGCCGCCATATGGAGGATAAGCAGATCATATGCCTGTTTTTCGAGCGCTCAGAACAGGCCATCACCGAACTGTCCCGGAAGTATGGAGCGCTGTGCTTCCGGATCGCCCGCAATATTCTGAACGATCATCAGGATGCGGAGGAATGCGTGAACGACGCGTATCTCGGCGCATGGAACAGCATCCCGCCCCAATCTCCTGACCCGCTGCGCGCCTATCTCTGCCGCATCGTCCGCAACCACGCCTTGAAGAAGCTCCGGGCCAACACCGCGCTGAAGCGGGGCAGCCAATTCGAGGTGTCCCTATCCGAATTGGCGGATTGTATCCCGGACAACTCTCTGGAGGAACAACTTGCCGCAAGTGAACTGTCCACGCAGATCGACGCATTTCTTTCCGCTTTGTCTAAGGACGACAGAGTCATGTTTGTGAAACGCTACTGGTTTTCGGAATCCTTATCCGAGATCGCGGACGCATTTCATATCACCGAGAACAACGTGTCTGTCCGGCTCAGCAGAATACGCGGGAAACTACATCAATACCTGGATCGTAAGGAGGTAACCATATGATGGATCACAAAACCGATAAGCTGATCTCAGCCATCGGAGACATGGACACGGCATATCTGGAAGAAGCCCTTGACTATGGCAGCGCAAAAGCAGGCCGGAAGAAAACCACCCACCTTCCCAAGCTGTCTGCCGCGTGTGTGGCGGTGCTGGTCATACTGGGCCTGTCCGTGACAGCCTTTGCCATCAGCAGGCTCCCGCTGTCGTGGCGCGATATCTTTTCCCCCAGCCAGACCGTCATCGGCGATGAGGACGAGGTGCCGGTGGTCTCCCAACAGCAGCAGCCGGAGCAACAACAGCAGGCCACGCCTACGGAGGAACTGCAGATCAAGATCGAGAAGGTGATCTCTGACGAGCGGAGATTGTATCTTCTCTACTCCGTGAAGGCCAACGAGGGTGCGGTCCTGGATCGGAATGGGCAGTTTTCCGATCTTGAGCTGAATTTCCCCTGTAAGAGGATGTCCGGCGCTTATGTGTCGTATCTTCTGGAGTGGAAGGAGGGCGCACCGGAAAACGAGTTGGAGGGCGTCGTACACGCCGACTGGCAGCCGGGTGACAGCGCCAACGGCCTTGTGATAAACCTCTCCAACTGGCAGGAGAAA
>CAVHKA010000220.1:0-2979 GCA_963636325.1 Agathobacter sp.
CTGGGCATCCGCATGTATCTCAGCCGGGGCAGCATGGATCTCAGCGTCAAGGACGGCGGCCTGCCGCCGGACAGTGTGGTGCAGACGGTGGATGAGATCATGGCCGACTCCATCCGCTGTATCGAAAAGTACCACGATCCCTCCTACGGCTCCATGCACCGTGTGGCGCTGGCACCCTGCTCCCCCTTCTCCGTGTCGGCGGAGCTGCTGCGGCAGAGCGCCATTCTGGCCCGGCAGTACCACGTCCGGCTCCACACCCACCTGTGCGAGACAAAGGACGAGGAGAACTTCATGCTGGCGCGGGAGGGCGTCCGCCCGCTGGCCTATATGGAGCGCCTGGGCTGGATCGGCGACGATGTGTGGTTCGCCCACGGCATCCACTTCAACGACCAGGAGCTGCGCCTGCTGGCAGATACCGGCACCGGCGTGGCCCACTGCCCCATCAGCAACATGAAGCTGTCCAGCGGCATCGCCCGCATCCCGGAGATGCTGGCGCTGGGCGTGCCGGTGGGTCTTGCGGTAGACGGCAGCGCCAGCAACGACGGCTCCAGCCTTATGGAAGAGGTGCGGGTGGCCTTCCTGCTGCACCGGCTCAACTCCAGCAAGGCCGCGCCCAGCGGCTACGATATCCTGAAGATGGCCACACGGGGCAGCGCCCGTCTGCTGGGGCGGGACGACATCGGCCAGTTGGCAGTGGGTAAATGCGCCGACCTGTTCCTGATCGACAGCCGCCGGTTGGAGTTGGTAGGCTCCTGCTTCGACGCCAAGTCCGTGCTGGGTACGGTAGGCGTCCGGGGCCCGGTGGACTATACGGTGGTGCAGGGCCGCGTCACCGTTCGGGAGGGCCATCTGGCCACGGTGGACGAGGCCCGCGTGGCAGAGGATGCCAATAAGAAGTGCAAGGCGTATCTGGAGATGTGACCACGAGGTAAACATTTGTAGGGGCGGCCCTTGCGGCCGCCCCGCGTCACATCACCCCGTATCAATCGTAGGGGCGACCGCAAGGGTCGCCCCTACAGATCATCAAAAACCGCAGGGTTGACACACGGTCAGCCCTGCGGTATGTTATGTATGTACGGGATATATGCTCATTCCAGCTCACTGCGGTTGTCCGCCATGGTCTTGGCAAACAGCTCCGCGCTGCTGGGCGGCGTGTAGGTGATGGCGTTGGCGCCCGCTTGAATGGTAGCAGTGATGCTCTCGTCCGTCGGACCGCCGGTGGCGATAATGGGCAGCTCCGGATATTTTTTCCGCAGGGCCGCCACGATCTCCGGCGTTCTGGCCGCGCCGGACACGTTGACAAAGTCCACGCCCGCCGCCAGATACGGCTCAATATCCATCTTCTCCGAGATCACCGTATACACCACCGGGATCTCCACCGCCTCCTTGATGGCGCGGATGGTCTCCACTCCGATCTTGCTGTTGCATACCACGCCGTAAGCGCCCTGGTGCTCCACATAGGCCGCCATGCTGGCGCTGCGGACGCCGTTGGTCAGGCCGCCGCCCACGCCGCAGAACACCGGCACCTCGGAGATGCCGATGATGGCCTGGGTGATGCTGGGCTGGGGCGTAAAGGGATAGACGGCGATCACCGCGTCGGCGTTGATGTTCTTGATGATGGCCACATCCGTGGAGAACACCAGCGACTTGATACGGCGGCCAAACACCCGGATGCCGCTGCACTCGCTGATGCAGCGGGGCACCGACAGCGTATGCTTCCGCAGGTTCCCCTCGTAAACAGGCACATATTTTCTGACCATGCTGTTGCTCCTTCCTGAGATCATCTTTCTGTCTTTAATTGTAGCATGGTTCCCGTTTTCTGTAAATAGGCACTCCGTCGAATGTGTCCAAAATTCAACTTTTGTTCACACTTATGTTACATTTTTGTTAAGTTGAGGTGCGTTTTATGTCCGTTTCTGTCGTTTTAGGAGACATCACTCTCTCCCACGCTGACGCCATCGTCAACGCCGCCAACTGCTCCCTTTTAGGCGGCAGCGGGGTGGACGGCGCCATCCATCGCGCCGCCGGGCCGGAGCTTCTGGCGGAGTGCCGGACGCTGGGCGGCTGTGAGACGGGACAGGCCAAGCTCACCTCCGCCTATCGCCTGTCCTGCCGATATGTGATCCATACCCCCGGCCCCATCTGGCGTGGCGGCGGGCATAACGAGGCGGCGCTCCTCGGCTCCTGCTACCGCGCCTGTCTGGCGCTGGCGTGGGAGCATGGCTGCCGCAGCGTGGATTTTCCCTCCATCTCCACCGGGGTCTACGGCTACCCGCTGCCCCAGGCGGCTCACATCGCCCTGCGGGAGCTGGTGACCTTCGACCGCACCCATGAGGGCATGACTCTGCGGATGGTGTGCCACACGCAGGAGACCCTTCACGCCTATCAGGTGGACTGGAACATGTTCTATCAGGAGACGAAGCCACACGAGGACTAATCTGGCATGAAATCGAGGATTTCATGCCAAATGAAAAGGTCGGTGCGATGCACCGGCCTTTTCATTTGCGAATTCAGATCTTGATCAATTCATATTCTCTTGTGCCGAGGCCCAGCTTTTCGCCGTGCGCTAGGCAGCTGCGCCAATCCGTGTCGGGATGGATGCGCTGGAAGTGGTCGTGGGCGTGCTCATGATCCTCCGGACAGTCCGCCGCGCTGCCGTGCAGGGGCGTCTGGGCGTTCACCGCGTCGATGCAGGCCATGTCCAGCGCCACGGGATCGAAGGAGGCAAACATACCCACGTTGGGCACGATGGCCATGTCGTTCTCGCTGTGGCAGTCGCAGTTGGGGGACACGTCGATGACCAGCGAAATGTGGAAGCAGGGACGGCCATCCACCACCGCCTTGGTGTACTCGGCGATCTTGCGGTTCAGGTTGCTGGTGGACTCGTCCCAATTGATCTGCACCGCGTTCTTGGGGCAGATGGCGATGCACCGGCCGCAGCCCACGTACTTATCGTGGTCGATGGCGGCCTTCCGGTCG
>CAVHKA010000221.1:0-2924 GCA_963636325.1 Agathobacter sp.
ACCTGATCGCCGTCTCCGCCGGAAAGATCGGCCATCAGGTGCAGGTAAAGCCTGAGGACCTGTTGAAACTTCTCCGGGCGAAAACGGCGGATGTGATCGTATAAAAGCCTCCCTCTGCGAGGGAGGTGGCGGCTACGGCGGCATAGCCGCCGAGATCGGGGCTAAAAACATGCCACTGGCATGTTTTCTTAACGCCCCGACGCCGGCCCCTACAACCGACCACAAGAACCACGGTGCGATACGCGGCGGCCTGAGGGCAGGCCGCCCTACGAAATCCTATCGGCAGTCGCTGCGTAGGGCGGGGTGACCACACCCCGCCGCCCCGAAGAACGAAACATTTAAAACACCTATTGACATTAAAAATTTGTTTTACTAGACTTATCTGCACCAAATCACGCAGAATCGAGGAATACCATGCAAAAGGAAATTTTCATCAAAGGCGCGCGGGAAAACAACCTGAAAAACATCGACGTGACCATCCCCCGCGACAAGCTGGTGGTGCTGACGGGCCTGTCCGGCAGCGGCAAAAGCTCCCTGGCCTTTGACACCATTTACGCCGAGGGCCAGCGCCGCTATGTGGAGAGTCTGTCCAGCTATGCCCGGATGTTTCTGGGCCAGATGGACAAGCCCGACGTGGACTATATCGACGGCCTGTCCCCCGCCATCTCCATCGACCAGAAGACCACCAGCAAGAACCCCCGCTCCACCGTTGGTACGGTGACAGAGATCTATGACTATATGCGCCTTCTGTGGGCGCGGGTGGGCGTGCCCCACTGTCCTAAATGCGGCAAGGAGATCCGCCAGCAGACCATCGACCAGATCATCGACCAGATCATGGCCCTGCCGGAGGGCACCCGTATCCAGGTGATGGCCCCGGTGGTGCGGGGCCGCAAGGGTGAGCATACCAAGGTGCTGGAGGATGCCCGCCGCGGCGGCTACGTCCGCGCCCGCATCGACGGCGAGATGCACGAGCTGGACGAGGAGATCAAGCTCTCCAAGACCTTCAAGCATCAGATCGACATCGTGGTGGACCGTCTGATCGTCCGCGCCGATATCGCCACCCGCCTCACCGACAGCGTGGAGACCGCCTCCAACCTGACCGCCGGCCTTGTGACGGTGAATCTGCTGAAGGAGGGACAGGACCTGTCCTTCTCCCAGAATTACGCCTGCGAGGACTGCGGCGTGTCCATTGAAGAACTAGCGCCCCGCCTGTTCTCCTTCAACAGTCCCTTCGGCGCCTGCCCCACCTGTATGGGCCTTGGCATGCAGCTGAAGGTAGACCCCACACTGGTGATCCCCGACGAGAGCAAGTCTATCTTAGACGGCGCGGTGGTGGCCACCGGGTGGAACTCCATCCGCTCCGACGGCATCTCCCGCATGTACTTCGACGCCCTCAGCAAGCGCTACAACTTCTCTCTCCGCACCCCTTACGCCCAGCTGTCCAACGAGGTGAAGGACATCATCCTCTACGGCACCAAGGGCGAGAAGCTGACGCTGGAATACGACCAGCCCCGGGGCAAGGGTACGCTGCATCAGGCCTTTGAAGGCATCGCCAACAATCTGGAGCGGCGGTATGTGGAGACCCAGTCCGACGCCAGCAAGAAGGAGATCGAATCCTTCATGGCGGCCTGCCCCTGCCCCGCCTGTCAGGGCAGACGGCTGCGGCCGGAGGCGCTGGCCGTCACCGTGGGCGGCCTGTCCATCCACGACGCCACCACCATGCCGGTGGATGACGAAATCGCGTTCTTCGACGGCCTGACCCTCACCGGCAATCAGCAGATGATCGCCGCGCAGATCCTGAAGGAGATCGGTTCCCGGCTGCGGTTTTTGCAGTCGGTGGGCCTCAGCTATCTGACCCTCAGCCGTTCCTCCGGTACCCTGTCCGGCGGCGAGAGCCAGCGTATCCGTCTGGCCACCCAGATCGGCAGCAGCCTTATGGGCGTGCTGTATATTCTGGACGAGCCCTCTATCGGCCTGCACCAGCGGGACAACGACAAGCTGCTGGATACCCTGCGGCGGCTCCGGGATCTGGGCAACACCCTGATCGTGGTGGAGCATGACGAGGACACCATGCGCGCCGCCGACTGGCTCATCGACATCGGCCCCGGTGCGGGCGCCCTGGGCGGACAGGTGGTGTCCGCCGGAACGCCGGAGCAGGTGATGGCCGACCCCAACAGCCTGACGGGCCAGTACCTCAGCGGCAGAAAGCGCATCGAGGTGCCGGCGTGCCGCCGCGCTGGAAACGGAAAATGGCTGACGGTACGGGGCGCGCGGGAGAACAACCTGAAAAACATCGACGTGTCGGTGCCGCTGGGCACCCTGACCTGCGTCACCGGCGTATCCGGCAGCGGCAAAAGCTCGCTGGTCAATGAGATCATCTTCAAGCGGCTGGGCGCCGACCTGAACCGCATGAAGGCTCATCCCGGCAGACATGACGCCATCGAGGGCGAGGAGCATCTGGACAAGGTCATCAACATCGACCAGAGCCCCATCGGCCGGACGCCCCGCTCCAACCCCGCTACCTATACCAACCTGTTCAACGACATCCGCGACCTGTTCGCCTCCCTGCCCGAAGCAAAGGCAAGGGGCTACGGCCCCGGCCGGTTCTCCTTCAACACCAAGGGCGGCCGGTGCGAGGCCTGCTGCGGCGACGGTGTCCTGAAGATCGAGATGCACTTCCTGGCGGACGTGTACGTCCCCTGCGAGGTGTGTCACGGCAAGCGCTATAACCGGGAGACGTTGGAGGTGCGCTATAAGGGCAAGTCCATCTCCGACGTGCTGGATATGACGGTGGACGAGGCGCTGCCCTTCTTTTCCGCCCTGCCCAAGATCGCTGACCGGCTGCAAACCTTGCAGGACGTGGGCCTCGGCTATGTGAAGCTGGGCCAGTCCTCCACCACCCTGTCCGGCGGCGAGGCCCAGCG
>CAVHKA010000222.1:0-2916 GCA_963636325.1 Agathobacter sp.
GGCAGACCGGGCGCAAAGCGCCCCAGCTCGCCCTTGGCGGCTTCGGCCTCCACCGCCTTCTGTTCCCGCTTCCAGTCGATGCCGAAGGGCGGATTGGAAATGCAGTACCGGAAGGTGAAGCCCGGAAACTGATCGTCGGAGAGCGTATCACCGAACCGCATATTATTGGGGTCGCCGCCCCGGATCATCATATCCGCCTTTGCAATGGCGAAGGTGGAGGGGTTAAACTCCTGCCCGAAGCAGGTCACCTCCACATCGCTGTTCAGCTCGTGGATGCGCTCCTCCATACAGGAAAGCATCTGCGAGGTGCCCATCGTCATGTCGTACACGGTCACATTGCCGTCATCCAGCTTGGCATCGCACAGCAGCAGGTCGGTCATCAGATAGATGATGTCCCGGCTGGTGAAGTGCGCTCCGGCCTCCTCGCCAAAGGACTCGGAGAAACGCTTGACGAGATCCTCAAAGATATAGCCGCAGTCCACGGCGCTGATCTTATCCGGGCCGAGGTAGCCCTTGGGGGAGTTGAACTCCTTGATGACCAGATACAGGCTGTTGCACTCCACCATACGGCGGATGATGTTGTCAAAATCGAACTTGGCCAGCACATCCTGCACATTGCCGGAGAAACCGGCCAGATAGTCCCGGAAATTTGCTTCAATGTTGTCCGGGTCGGCCAGCAGGCTCTCAAAGGTGAAGCGGCTGGTGTTATAGAACTGATAGCCGGAGGCACGGGTCAGAAAGCCGTCGATAACCGCCAGCTTCTTAACCTTTTCATATTGCTCGATCACCGCATCGTGGGTGGGCAGCAGGCAGTCGTGAAACCGCTTGACCACCGTCATCGGCAGGATCACAAGGCCATATTCGTGGGGCTTGAACGGCCCGCGAAGCACATCCGCCACATTCCAGATCATCGTGGCCTTTTCCTGTATATTTACGCCCACGGCGCTGCTTTTTTCGTTAACCATTGCTTTCCCTCCTCACCCAACTGCCACTTCAACCTTTTTACCGCTGAAGGCCACGCCGTATTTATAAATCGTCCTGACCCCGGCGGTCGTCAGCTCGGTTTCGTATTTCTTGTCGTTGATCTGCTGCAAGGCTGTCTCGGACAGCTTTTTCAGCTTTTCGTCGCTGCAATTTTTCTCCGCTTTCAGCTCAATCAGGATGCCCGGAAGACCCTTTTGCGTGGGCTTCAGCTGAATGTCATAGCGCCCGTCGCCGGATTCCCGGTTGGAGGTCACGAAAGCGCCGCCCAGCAGGGCGCACAGTCCCAGCATAAAGCCGTGGTAGAAATTCTCCCCGGCAGTATCGAAGGAGCTGACCGACTGGGTCAGCAGCGTCTGTATCTGCGCTTTCAGCCGTGCGTTATCGCCGGAGAAGATGGCCTCCTGAACGGAAATCGCCGTGGACGGCGGGATCAGATTCTCCAGCCGCTGCAAAATCTCCTTGTTATACACCAGAGAAATCTCCCGGTTGGGCAGGGAGACCTCGCACATAAAATCGCCGCTGAAGGAGGGCGTGGTTTTCAGTGCCTTCAGATAGCCGGTCACCAGCAGGAAGCTGTAAATGGTGGAGGGATTGCTTTTGATCTGCGGGTAGATCACGCCGGTGTCGATGAAGGTGGTGAAGGTCTCGCCGTTGACCAGGGAGGTCAGACGGTTATAAATCTCCTCGTCCGCCTGGGCAAGCACTTCCCCGATAATATCGTTGCTGCCGGTGGAGACCCAGAAGGGCCTCGGCTCACACTCGTTGCTGAAGTAGTTGACCACCGACCACGGGTTGAAAATCTCCGTCTTGCCGAAGCGGTAGCCGTCGTACCACTGGCAAATCTCGTCATACTTATCGGCAGCGCCGTAGTATTCCGCCATCTCCATCACCTCGTCGGCGGTGAAGCCGAAGTAGGCGCTGTATTTGTTGTCCAGCACGGAGTTGATGGACAGGTTGTTCATCCCGCTGAAGATACTCTCCTTGGCCACCCGCAGAATGCCGGTGAGGAAGCCGAAGGACAGGTGCTGATTATCCTTGAACCCGCCGGAAAACAGGTTCCGCATAAACCGGATGACCTTGTCGTAATAGTCCTTCTGATAGCCCTGCTGGATGGGGGTGTCGTACTCGTCGATGATGATAATGGGCGCAACGGCATAGTGCTTGTGCAGCATAGCGGACAGGTCCAGCAGTGCAGAAGCCAGCTCTACCTCGCTGACCTTGCCGTCTGCCAGCTTTTCATAGGTCTTTTTGCTGTACTCGTCACACTTATCGCTGGCCAGCAGTTCTTTGTGCCGCCGGGTCTCCTTTGCGAAAATATCCCGTATGGCCGCAAAGGTCTCCTCCCAAGTGTCGAACTTCACATCCTTGAAGGTCAGGAAGATCACAGGGTACTTGCCCTGATAATCCCGGTACTTCTGGCCGCAGGCCCAGATCTTCTTATCCCGGAAGTAGACGGAGGTATCCTTGTCGCTCTTTTCAAAATAAGTGCGCAGCATATCCATATTCAGCGTCTTGCCGAAGCGCCGGGGGCGGGTGAACAGCGTCACCATCGGACGCTCGTCGATGAAATCCTTGATCATCATCGTCTTGTCGATGTAGTAGTATTCCGACGAGGCAAGGCAGTAGTTGGACACGCCGATGGGCAGGGGCAGCTTCGGCGCGCGCTCCGTCTTGCGGAAAGCGCCCGTCTTGAGCCGCTGATCCGCCGGCTTCTGCGTATCAGCGGGGATCAGCCAACGATTGCCCTGCTTTTTCGCACCGGCGATTCTCCCATTCTTGCAGAGCGTCGCAACTCTCCGCTCCGTTATATTCCAGCGCACTGCTGCCTCTCTTACCGAGATCATTTCAGCCATAGGGGATACCTCCACGCATAAAATCACAAGTACATTATACCCGAATAAAAGAACAATGTCAACAAAGTTCGGAACAATG
>CAVHKA010000223.1:0-2914 GCA_963636325.1 Agathobacter sp.
GGTGCTGCCCACCATGGGCATGATGCTGTTCAGGTACTCGTAGGCGCTCTCCTCATAGGCGAGGCAGCACATCAGGCGGCCGCACGCGCCGCTGATCTTGGTGGGGTTCAGGGAAAGACCCTGCTCCTTGGCCATCTTGATGGAAACGGGCTGGAAGTCCTTCAAAAAGCGGGAGCAGCAGAAGGGCTGGCCGCAGATGCCGAGGCCGCCGATCATCTTGCTCTCGTCGCGCACGCCGATCTGGCGCAGCTCGATGCGGGTGTGGAAGATGCCGGCCAGATCCTTGACCAGCTCCCGGAAGTCCACGCGGCCGTCGGCGGTGAAGTAGAACATGATCTTGGAGCGGTCGAGGGTATATTCGGCCTCCACCAGCTTCATTTCCAGCCCATGCCGGGCGATGCACTCCTGACAGGTGTGGTAAGCCCGCTTTTCGTCCTCGCGGTTCTGGCGCATCCGGCGCACATCCACGCTGTCGGCCATCCGGGTGATGGGTTTGAGGGCCTTGGGCACGGCGGCATCCGCCACTTCCTTGACGCCCTGCACCACCTCGCCGCACTCGATGCCGCGGGCGGTCTCGACGATGACGTAATCGCCGGTTTTGATCTCGGCCCCATCGGGGTCGAAGTAATAGCTTTTTCCGCTTTCCTTGAAACGGACAGAGATCACTTTTTTCATAGTTTTCCTCGTACTATTCCGATAAACACTCAAAAATTTGAGCCTATAAATCCATTCTATCAAATAGTATAACATAATCCCGAAAATATTTCCACGGAATTGCAACAATCTTCGGCCCTGAACCGTATCTCCGGTGAAAACTGACTAAATTTTGCAAAAGATTCACCCGGCACTCTTGCAACCCCTCTGACCTCGTGTATAATAGGAATCATGGAAGACTCGCCCTTTTGAGGGCGCTTGCCGTGGAGCGCACGGCAAAAAGTAAGGAAACGGTAGGATAAAATGGAAAAATTCAGTGTCAAAAAACCGTTCACGGTTCTGGTGGCCGTCATCATGGTGCTGATGCTGGGCTTCGTGTCCATCAGCAACATGCAGACCAACCTCTTGCCGGACGTGAACACGCCGTACCTGATGGTGGTCACGGTCTATCCCGGTGCGAGCCCGGAGCGCGTGGAGAGCGAAGTCTCCGACGTTATGGAAAACGCGCTGGGCACCGTGGCGGGTGTGGAATCCATCACGGCCACCTCTGCGGAGAACTACAGCCTTCTGCTGATGCACTTCGCCGAGGGTACGGATATGAACAGCGCCTTGGTCAAGGTGTCCAACAAGGTGGACCAGACCACCTCCAGTCTGCCCAGCAGCTGTCTGTCCCCTTCGATCATTGAATACAGCCTGAACATGAACGCCTTTATGACCGTGGCTGTCAGCCGCGAGGGCAGCGATGCGTACGACCTGTCGGATTTCGTCAGCGATACCCTCGTGCCTTATGTGGAGCGCAAGGGCGGCGTGTCCAGCGTGTCCGCCAACGGCCTGATCGAGAAGATGGTGCAGGTCCAGCTCAGTCAGGAGAAGGTGGACGCCATCAACGAACGGCTGCTGGAGGTCATCGACGCTCAGCTGGCCGATGCGCGGTCTCAGCTCGACGCCGCCGAAGCCCAGATCGAGGCCGGCCGTGCGGAGTACAACCGCCAGTTCAAGAACTTCAACAAGACCGTTTCCAGCACCGTGATGCAGCAGTACAGCGGCGAGGTCGGCAATGCGGTGGAGACCGTCCGCAAACAGGCACAGGCCCTGCTGGACAGCGTCAACCAGCTCATCGCCGTGGTGCAGGAGCCGGAGATCCAACAGGCCCTGATCGACGTCCGGGACGGCTTGCAGCGCGTCATGGATAAGTTCAACGAGACGGGCATGAAGGACATCGACTCCCTGATCGAGATCGTGACCGAACTGCGGGAGATCACCGATAAGCTGACCACCGCCTTGCAGCAATTGCAGGAGCGCCTGAACACTGAGACCGGCACCGAGGGCAGCACCGCCACCGATCTGGTCGATGATCTACAGGTGCAGCAGAGCCTGAACACCGTTTACAACACCCTGAACGACGTCATCAAGGCCATGGACAATGTCCCCGGCCTGATGAGCACCTTCTCGGACGCCTTGGGCACCTACTCCCAGCAGCAGCTGGAAGCCTATATGCAGTTCACCGAGGCCCGCGAGATGCTGAACGAGTACGAAAAGCAGCTCGAAACCGCAAAGCAGACCTATGAGGACGCCAAGGAGAAGGCCATGGCCAGCTCCGACGTCTCCAAGATGCTGGACATCGACACGCTGGCGCAGCTCATCTACGCCCAGAACTTCTCGATGCCCGCCGGTTATGTCAAGGATTCCAGCGGCAAATCGTGGCTGCTGAAGGTCGGCGAGGAGTACGACAGCATCAACGATATCTCCGGCGCCCTGCTGCTCCATGTGGACGGCTTCGGCGATGTCCGCCTGTCGGACGTGGCCGATGTGGAGGTCATCGATAACGCCGAGGCCAGCTTCACCCGCCTGAACGGCGAGCGCGCAGCCGTGCTGAAAATTTACAAAGGCTCCAGCTCCAGCGCCAGCACCGTTTCGGACAACTGCCTGTCCGCGTTCAAGGAGCTGGAAGCCCAGTACGACGGTCTCCATGTGGTCGTCCTGTCCAACCAAGGCAACTATATCACCATCATCGTCAAGAGCATCCTCAGCAGCATGATCATCGGTGCGGCACTGGCCATCATCGTGCTGGCTCTCTTCCTGCGGGATATCAAGCCCACCCTCGTGGTCGGATTCAGCATCCCGCTGTCGGTCCTGTTCGCTGTGGTGCTGAT
This sequence comes from Agathobacter sp., assembly GCA_963636325.1. GTDB lineage: Bacteria > Bacillota > Clostridia > Oscillospirales > Oscillospiraceae > Vescimonas. Next base: position 2,808 of record CAVHKA010000223.1, read on the forward strand.
GTACTTCACCGGCATGGACCTGAACGTTATGACGCTGGCCGGCCTGTCGCTGGGCATCGGTATGCTGGTGGATAACTCCATCGTCGTCATCGAGAACATCTACCGTC
>CAVHKA010000224.1:0-2878 GCA_963636325.1 Agathobacter sp.
TCTAACCATAAGAAATCACTCCTTTATCCAAGATAGGAGATGGTTATGCTCCTAATGATAGCATAGCATAACCGCCCCGAAAAAGCAATGACAAAACGGTTAACGTTTCAGCTTTTTCTCCAGTGTCTGGCGCAGTTCCGCGTAGCCGGGCTTGCCCAGCAGGGCAAACATGTTCTTCTTATAGGCCTCCACGCCGGGCTGGTCAAAGGGATTCACGTCCAGCAGATAGCCGCTCAGGCCGCAGGAATACTCGAAGAAGTAGATCAGCTCGCCCAGGGTATGGGCGTCCTTGCTGCCGGTCTGGACGATGATGTTGGGTACGCCGCCCTCCACATGGGCCAGCAGCGTGCCGTCCATGGCCTGACGGGCGATGAAGTCCATGCTCTTTCCGGCAAGGAAGTTCAGGCCGTCGCCGTTGCCCTCGTCAAAGGGGACCTCCTGCTGCCGGGCGGAGGGGCCGAAGCGCACCACCGTCTCGAACAGGTGGCGCTCACCCTGCTGGATATACTGGCCCATGGAGTGCAGGTCGGCGGTGAATTCCACGCTGGCGGGGAACAGGCCCTTGCCCTCCTTGCCCTCACTCTCGCCGTACAGCTGCTTCCACCACTCGGCCATAAACCGGAAGGAGGGCTCGTAGGCGGCCAGGATCTCGATCTTGCGGCCCATGCGGTACAGCTCATACCGGGCACCGGCATAGTGCCACGCGGGATTGCGCTCCATGTCGCCGGCGGCGCAGGTCTCCATCATTTCCTCCGCGCCGGCCATCAGCGCGTCGATGTCGATGCCGGCGGCGGCAATGGGCAGCAGGCCTACGGCGGTCAGCACGCTGTAACGGCCACCGATGTCGTCAGGCACCACAAAGGTCTTGTAGCCGTTGGCGTCCGCCAGAGACTTCAGCGCGCCCTTGTGGGCATCGGTGGTGGCGTAGATGCGGCGGGCGGCTGCCTCCTTGCCGTAGCGCTGCTCCAGCAGGTCGCGGAAGAAGCGGAAAGCCACGGCAGGCTCGGTGGTGGTGCCGGACTTGGAGATCACATTGACGGAGAAGTCCACATCCTTTACCAGCTCCATTACCTCGGTCAGCGCCTCGCTGCTGAGCCCGTTGCCCATGAAGTAGATGTTGGGGGTGTCCTTCTTTTTCAGGTTATAGTTGGGGGAGCACAGACACTCGATCACGCCCCGTGCGCCCAGATAGGAGCCGCCGATGCCGATGACCACCAGCGCCTGGGAATCGCTCTGGATCTTCTTGGCCGCCGCCTTGATGCGGTCATACTCCGCCCGGTCATAGTCCCGGGGCAGATGCACCCAGCCGGTGAAATCACCGCCGGCACCGTCGCCCAGCTGCAAATGGCTGTGGGCGATCTTCAGGCGGGGGGACAGTGCCGCCTCGTAGGGCAGCCGCAGAAAGCTCTGGATATTGGTAAGGTCGACCTTGATCATCGTACATACCTCCTATGTGCAAATAGCCTATTCTTAAAGTCCTATATTACAACTCCTGTAAGGAAATTACAAGGGGAACTTTGCGTTTATCCGCAGAAAATCGCGGTGCGCAGCATCCGGGTCACCGTTTCGCTCCAGGTAAGGCGATCCACCGTCTCGCCCGCCACGATGGGGATGGCCAGCGCCACGGTCCCCTCCCGGCTGACGGTCAGGGTGCCCAGCCGGTCACCGGCACACACCGGCGCCGCCACCGTCTCCGGCAGCTCCACCGTCTGGGTCAGGCCGCCGGTCTGGGATTTCTCCAGCAGCAGCGTGCGGCCCTCCTCCGGCAGCACGGCGGATACGGTATCCGCCGTTCCCAGTACCATCGGCAGAACGGGCAGCGGCTCCTCCGGCTGGATATCCACCAGTGTGTAGGTGGAGAAGCCGTAGTTCAGCAGTGTTTTCGCGTCAGCGTTGCGGCTGTCGGAGGTGTTCCCCTTCATGATGACGGCGATCAGCTCCATGCCGTCCCGCTCCGCCGTGGCGCTGATGCAGTAGCCCGCCTCCTGGGTGAAGCCGGTTTTCAGCCCCGTGGCCCCGTCATAGAACCGGATCAGCTTGTTGGTGTTGCTGAGCCCGAAGGTGCCGCTGCGCAGAGTGTCCATCCAGATGGTGGTGTAGTTCCGCACCTCCGGATGGTGCAGCAGAAGCTCCCGGCTCATGAGGGCGATATCGTAGGCGGAGGTGACGTGGCCCTCCGCCGTCAGGCCAGTGCAGTTGACGAAGTGGGTGTCCTTCATGCCCAGCTCACGGGCGCGGTTGTTCATCTGCTCCACGAACAGCTCCGTCACGCCCGCCACATGCTCCGCCAGCGCCACCGCCGCGTCGTTGCCGGAGGACACGCACACCGCCTTGAGAAGATCGTCCACCGACATCTGCTCGCCCTCCGCCAGAAAGACCTGGCTGCCGCCCATACCGGCGGCGTAGGCGCTGACGGTCACCATGTCGTCCAGGGCGATGCGGCCGCTGTCGATGGCCTCCATGGTCAGCAGTACCGTCATGATCTTGGTGACGCTGGCCGGCGGCCGCGCCTCGTGCTCGTTCTGGGCATAGAGGATCTCCCCCGTGGTCTTTTCCATCAGCAGCGCCGCGTGGGAGGTCAGCGTCAGCTCCACGCCCCAGCAGGGTACTGCCATGCCCCACACCAACACCAATGCCGCCAGAAATCCCGCCGCTCGTTTCATACCGCAAGCCCTCCTTGTTTCTTTGGTGCCATCCTATGTCCTGCCGGGCTTGGCCTATGCGTCAGGGTGAAAAGTGGGCGGCGCGGCGATTTTCGCCTTGCAATGGGCGGCAAAGTGTGGTATGATAACTCCACTTGCAGGGTTCGTACATCGGTAGTACATCGGCTTCCCAAGCCGAGGAGGCGGGTTCGATTCCCGTACCCTGCTCCAAAAAG
>CAVHKA010000225.1:0-2837 GCA_963636325.1 Agathobacter sp.
TGTTCATCTCCCACAAGCTCAACGAGATCATGGCCGTGGCCGACCGCTGCACCGTCCTGCGCAAGGGCAAGTACATCGGCACCGTGGAGACCAAGAATACCACCATCGAAGAGCTGTCCTCCATGATGGTGGGCCGTAACGTCAGCTTCCATGTGGACAAAAAGCCCTGCCAGCCCGGCGATGTGGTGCTGGACGTGGAGCACATGACCGTGGCCAGCAAGGTACATAAGAACAACGCCGTCAAGGACGTGTCCCTGAAGGTGCGCCGGGGCGAGATCGTCTGCATCGCCGGTATCGACGGCAATGGCCAGACGGAGCTTGTCTACGGCCTCACCGGCCTTGAGCCGCTGGTAAGCGGCAAGATCAGCCTGTGCGGCAAGGACATCACCCACGCCAGCATCCGCCACCGCAGCACCATGGGCATGTCCCACATCCCCGAGGACCGCCATAAGCACGGTCTGGTGCTGGACTACACACTGGAGGACAATCTGGTGCTCCAGCGGTATTTCGAGCCGGAGTTTACCAGCAAGGCGGGATTCCTGCGCCGGGACAACATCCGCAAATACGCGGAGAAGCTCATCGACCAGTACGACGTCCGCAGCGGACAGGGTCCCATCACCATTGCCCGCAGCATGTCCGGCGGCAACCAGCAGAAGGCCATCGTGGCCCGCGAGATCGACAAGGATCCCGAGCTGCTGGTGGCGGTCCAGCCCACCCGCGGTCTGGACGTGGGCGCTATCGAGTATATCCACAAGCAGCTGGTGGCCCAGCGTGACGAGGGCAAGGCCGTGCTGCTGGTCTCTCTGGAGCTGGACGAGGTCATGGATGTGCCCGACCGCATCCTTGTCATGTACGAGGGTGAGCTCGTGGGCGAGCTCGACCCGAAGAAGACCACCCAGGAGGAGCTGGGCCTCTACATGGCAGGCGCCAAGAGAGATGAGGTGAAGGCATGAAGAAAAACATCCTCAAGAATAACGGTGTGCAGTCGCTGCTGGCGGCGCTGGCCTGTGTGATCCTGGGCCTGCTGATCGGCTATGTGGTGCTGCTGTTCATCAACCCTTCCGGCGCGGGCGAGGCCATCATCACCGTCATCAAGAACTTCCTGACCTATAACCGGGCCGATACTCAGATGAAGTATCTGGGCAACACCCTGGTCAAGACCGCGCCGCTGCTGATGTGCGCCCTGGCCATCCTGTTTGCCTACAAGGTGGGTCTATTCAACATCGGCGCCGCCGGACAGTACTGCGCCGGTGTGGCGCTGAGCCTGTACGCGGCGCTGGCGTGGCACTGGAGCTGGCTGCCCTGCATGCTGCTGGCCATGGTGGGCGGCGCTCTGCTGGGCGCGGTCTCCGGATTGCTGAAGTCCTACTGCAACGTCAACGAGGTCATCTCCGGCATCATGCTGAACTGGATCGTCCTCTATCTGACCAACATGCTGCTGACCAACGTAAAAGAGGCGACCAGCCCCTATACCATCGTGCTGGCCAATGAGAACCCCTCCGCGCTGCTGCCCTCTCTGGGCCTGGGCGCGCTGTTCAGCGACAACAAGTACGTGGGTCTGGCCCTGCCCTTGTCCATCGTCATTGCCATCCTGGTGGATGTGGTGCTGAACAAGACCCGCTTCGGCTATGAGCTGCGTGCCACCGGCAACAACAAAAACGCCGCCAAGTACTGCGGCATGGCGGAAAAGCGCAACATTATCCTGACGCTGGTGATCTCCGGCGCGCTGGCCGGTCTGGGCGCCGCCATGCTGTACCTGACGGGCTATGAACAGTGGCAGTGCTCCACCTCCTCCGTCCCCGGCATGGGCTTCAACGGCATCGCCGCCGCTTTCCTGGGCGGCCTGAACCCCTACGGCACGATCTTGGCCTCCTTCTTCATCCAGCATATCACCGCGGGCGGCGCGTATGTGGATAAGACCATGTACTGCGCACAGATCTCCGATCTGATCTCCGCCATCATCATCTATCTGTGCGGCTTCGTGCTGTTCATGAAGTACGCCATGAACTCCGCCATCGCCAAACGTGAAGAAAAGGCCATCCAAAAGGCCAAGGCGGCAGAGAAAGCCTCTGCCAAGCAGGAAGGAGGCGATCAGTAATGGTACTGCTGCTGCAATATACATTGACCTTCGCCTCCGTGCTGATCCTAGTGGCCCTGGGCGGCTGCTTCTCCGAACATTCCGGCGTCATCAACCTGGGCCTGGAGGGCATCATGATCATGGGCGCTCTGGGCGGCGCGCTGGCCATGCGCTATATGCCCACCGATTCCTCCGCGCTGGTGATGATCCTGGTGGTGCTGCTGTCCGCCGCGGTGATCGGCGTCATCTATTCCAGTCTGCTGGCCGTGGCCTGCATCAACTTCAAGGCTGACCAGACCATCGTGGGTACGGCATTGAACCTGCTGGGCACGGCGGGCGCTACCGTTATCGTCAAGGCCATCAACACCGCCGCCAACCCCGACGACGTGTCCTCCACCATCCAGTACGCCGGCGCCAAAAAGGCGTTCCTGGTGAACATCGGCTCCTTCGAGTTCAGCTGGTTCATGCTGGTGGCGTTCCTGCTGCTGGCGGCATCCTATGTGGTGCTGTATAAGACCCGCTTCGGCCTGCGGCTGATGGCCTGCGGCGAGCATCCTCAGGCGGCGGACTCCGTGGGTATCAACGTTTACAAGATGCGCTGGGCCGGTGTGCTGATCTCCGGCATGCTGGGCGGCCTGGGCGGCATCGTGTTCATCACCGCCGGTGTGTCCGAATGGCGCTTTGAGTACGGCGTGGCGGGCTTCGGCTTCCTGGCGCTGGCCGTTATGATCTTCGGCCAGTGGAAGCCCACCCGCATCGC
>CAVHKA010000226.1:0-2817 GCA_963636325.1 Agathobacter sp.
GGGTGAGGACGAGATGGTGGAGCTGAACACCACCGGCGACCAGCTGGCGCTGCACATCAGCCACACGCTGACGTACCAGCACTATGTGGTGGTGGAGACGGATTACCAGGTGCGGCGCATCGCCGATCCCCTGATGGACAAGGGGACGGAGCAGGTGCTGCGCAAGGGCGTAAAGGGCCAGGTCGTCGAGACGTATGAGGACACGGTGGTCAGCGGCGAGGTGGTGTCCACCAGATACGTGGGCGCGAGCCACGATACGTCCCACGCGGAGATCGTGCTGTACGGCACGCGGGTCTATGAGGTGGCGCGGGACGACACCATCGCGGAGGATCATCCCAACGAAAACGGCGAGGGCGGCTATCTGCTCTTTAAGTCCGGTGACACCATGACGTACTCCAAGGCCATGCTGTGCAATTCCACCGCCTATTACAGCGGCGGCGACGGCGGCGCGGCCTGGACCACGGCGGTGGGCGCCAGCGTGGGGCTGGGGACGATCGCCGTCGATCCGAAGGTCATCCCCTATTACACCAATATGTTCATCCAGACGCCCACCGGCAGTCGCGTGTACGGTATGGGCACGGCGCTGGACTGCGGCGGCGCGATCAAGGGCAACATCGTCGATCTGTGGTTTCCCACCTACGCCGACTGCGCGCGCTGGGGACGGCGGAACGTGACGGTCTATATCCTGGATAAGAAGGCATAAAGCGTATAAGAAAGGAGACGTCTTTGGCGTCTCTTTTCTTATGCTTGCAAAACGACGCCGTTTTCTGTATCATAACAGGCAGACGCCTACTGTTTATTATATTGTAAGGAGTACCGCTCATGAAAAGAGTTCTGATCCTGTCCAACGAGGAGAGCGCCGAAAGTCCCGGGCTGATCGCCGATGCGGTGCGCTATGGATTGCCCCAGGGGCTGTGCAACATTCCCAACCTGCAGAGTGTCGTGAGGAGTCTGGGGGCATACGAGGTGGTCGTCCTCTACCACAAGCAGATCGGTGAGGTCGGCCGGCTTGCCCCGGACGCAGTCCTTCTGTCCGGCATTTTCACAGACAGGGCGCTGCCCTATGACACGGTGCTGCGCGAGTACGAGGGAGTCATCTCCTGGCTTCGTACGGCGGACGTTCCCACCTTCGGCATCTGTCTCGGCCTGCAGCTGATCTGCGCCGCCTTCGGCGTGGGCATCCGGAGGCTTCCCAGGGAGGGGGAATTCGGCTTCAAGCCGCTGTACCGACAGACAGCCCATCCCCTGCTGGAGGGCGTCGCAGAGCCGCTGCACTGTCTGGAGCTGCACCGGTGCGAAATCGACCACGTGCCGGAGGGCTTTTCCCTGCTGCTCAGCTCGGACCTGTGCCGCGGCCAGATGATCGCTCACGCGTCCCGCCCCCTGTTCGGCACGCAGTTTCATCCGGAATTGACTGACGGGTATCATCGGGATGGCATCCAGTTACTGGAAAACTTTCTGCGGCTGTACTGACGGATAACACCGGCGGCCCGCATTTTCGCTGCCGCGAAGGCCGTTATATCACATGTGCTGATTGCTGACAGTACAAATAATAATGACCAAACACAATTTTTGTGTAAATCGCAAAATTTTTTTTAGATATTTCGTGACTCTGTATCTTGTAATTGTCGAAATTAGTCGGTATAATGTTGTCATAGTGCAACCGGATATGGCTATATGAACAAGACCGTATACCTCGCACAAATTCAAAGGAGGAAAACACACATGAAAAAGTTTCTGGCACTGCTTCTTGCGTTGGTCATGGCTCTGAGCCTGGTGGCCTGCGGCAAGAAGGACGATGACTCCAAGAAGGACGACAACAGCACCGACGAGATGGCCGGCAGCGTGGCCATGGTTCTGCCCGGTCTGGTGACCGACAAGGCTTTCAATCAGTTCACCTACGAGGGTATGATGAAGGCCGCTCAGGAAAAGGGCATTAAGACTGCCTACAAGGAGAACGTTTCTCAGGATGAGCAGGTCGAGGTTCTGCGTCAGTTTGCTCAGGCCGGCTATGAGATCGTCATCGGCCAGGGCGGCCAGTTCGGCGATGCCGTGGCCACCGTTGCCAAGGAGTTCCCCGACACCAAGTTCGTTTTCTCCGTCGGTACGGATACCTATGGTCTGCCCAACATGACCGCTGCTACCATCGACTACGGTCACGCTGGTTTCGTGGCTGGCGTTCTGGCTGCCATGTATACCAAGAGCAACAAGGTCGCTTTCATCCTGGGCGAGTACTATGAGACTCACCGTGCTATGTACAGAGGCATCGTTGCCGGTCTGCAGCAGATCAACCCCGACATCGAGGTCGTTGAGGTCCTGACCGGCGACTGGGCTGATACCGTTAAGGCCCGCGAGTGCGCTCTGTCCGCTATCTCCTCCGGCTGTGACGTTCTGATCCCCTGCCTGGATGCTGCCGGCGCCGGTGTGGCTGCCGCTGCTCAGGACTCTGAGGGCGTCGTGGTCGTCGGTACTGTGGCTGACTACGCTGTTGACTACAGTGCTCCTGATGTCACCGCCGCTTCCGCCGTGTTCGCTTGGGATGCTCTGGGCTATGCCGAGGCTCTGGGTGACATCTGCGATGGTCAGGCTCACGTCATCGGTGTGGCTGACGGCGGCGTCAAGGCTGTCATCAACACCACTCTGACTGAGGAGCAGCAGGCTGCTTATGATGCCGCCATCAATGGTCTGGCTAACGGCAGCATCACCTTCTGATCGTATTTTGATCGTTTAAGAAATTCATAAAAGAATGTCCGTAAGGATCATAGGATTCTATGAATCCTTACGGACATTCCTTAATATCGCTGAGGGAGGTATTCC
>CAVHKA010000227.1:0-696 GCA_963636325.1 Agathobacter sp.
CATACGTTGTATTGTGGGCCGACACCACAATCTGGAAAGGATCTGCTGCGGACTTACCTACCTGCACGCCATTGCTCTCAGATGTCCCCTCTGCCGACTGTGCCGCCACCAGGAAGGTGTTCACATCCTCAGCAACCGCATACTCAAAGCGCATCATATCGCTCAAACTCTTATCTTCCTCAACAGAAGCCTCATAAGTCTCATAAGATTGGGTAGCAACACCAACAGGACTATTGTCAACCAACAAAACACCGCCTGTTTCACCCATCACATAAAGATTGATTTTGTACTTTACTGCATTGCTCCCCTCATTATCCAGCTTCAAATAGGCCGCCTGTTCAGTTCCACTGCTAAATAATTCTCCGCCAAACATCTCGCTTGCCTCTGTTAAAGGCTTCCAATTGCCGCTTGTCAAGTCACTCTCATTAGTACAGTAAGACGCACTCACTTTAACATTACTTGCCGTGATCGTAAACACATTACTGGTAATACTGTCGGTGAACCATGCAAAGGTAGTACCCACCAGCATAACAAGGCTCAGCAGGGTGCTGATGATGCTGGTGCAGATAGAGCGGTATAAGCTCGGCTCGCGGGCGTCACTGTTTTTTTTCTCCAGTCGCTTGGATCTCAGAAAAATCATATCGGTACTCCCTTTCTTTTGGTATTCACGGGGCGACAGGCAGGAAACACATCACA
>CAVHKA010000227.1:820-2808 GCA_963636325.1 Agathobacter sp.
CGCCCAGCTGCGCACGCAGGGCCTGCAACTCCGCCAGCATGGCGGCACTCTGGCGGCGTTCCTCCGCCAACTGGTCCTTCTCCTGCTGCAGTTCCTCCATCTGCTCGCTCTTATAGCGGCGGAACAGCCGCACCGTCTCCATGGACTGGGAGAGGATCAGCAGCGCGAACGGTACGAAGATGCACAGGATGTAGCCCGGGGTGGTCTTGAGGAAGTTGAAGAAGCGTCCTACACCGGCCAGACAGCCGCTGTACTTGCCCAGCACATCCATGTATGTCACCACGGCTTCATCGTTGGTGTCCGTGGTCGTACCGTAGGTGATAAATCCGGGTTCGCCGCTGTCGGTGGTGGTCAGGCTTCGGATCTTGTGGGTCACCACCTGCCCGTAGCTCTCCGTGTTGGTGCTGGTAAAGGCGATGATGTCGCCGGGCTGCAGCGTGGACGGGTCAACGTCCCGGGTCAGCACCAGGTCGCCGGCGGAGAAGTCCGTGGCGGACATGGAGTCGGACAGCACGATGAACGCGCGGTATCCGAAAAGCTGCCGGTCCGTGCGGTTAAAGGTCAGCACGGACACCACCGTGAACAGCATGATACAGATGGAGACCACCATCAGCACCGTAGTGACCACGCGCAGGATCTTGCTAAAGGTTTGTTTCATGGGTCGCTCCTTCAAAAGTTCTGGCCGGGATTGTTCCGCACCTGCGTGCCGTCGGCGCACAGGTCGAACTGCAGCGTACCACCCTGGGCCGCGTTGCCCGCGTCCTCCGGGAAATGGAACGTGATGGTCAGGGTACGGCAGCTCCCCGCAGCACCCACCGCCGGCAGAATGCCCAGCCAGTCCGCGCTGCTCTGTGTCAGGTCGCTCATTTTACCGGTAAACAGCACCGTTTCGCCGTCCGATACCGTGACCTCCAGCACAGAGGACAGACTGCCGCTCACTTTATCGAAATACAGCCTGTACCAGCAATCCGCGCCTTCGTTTTTCAGGAAAAACGGCTTATCCACCGTCATACCCGGCTCGAAGAGGTATTCATTTTCGGTAATGACAGGCTTGCTGTCATTCAAATTCAGCTTGATCTTCCCCGTGGAGAAGATGTTGTCGGGGCGCTCCGCCACCGACAGGGCGATCGCCAGCGTGGTGACCACAAGTCCCAGCACCAGCAGCACCGTCACCACCGCACTGCCCATCCAGCGGCGGCCGGTCACACGTTCAGTCATGACGCGCCCTCCTTCTGCCCAGGAGCACCACCAGCAGCACCAGCGCCAACACCGCCGCGCCGATCATCAGCTCCATCGGAAAATCGTCGCCGGTCTTGGGGACAACGATCACTTCCCCGCCGCCGGGATGGCTTCCGCCACCGCTGTCGGAGGTCAGCCACCACTTCAGGTCCACGGTCACAGTCTTGTCCTGATACTCGTTCCCCGCCGAGGTGGGCAGCGTTACCTTTATTGTATAGGTGAGCTTCGTGGGCGAGGGCTCGAGGATCTCCAGTCCCTCCTGCGCCTGCTGGGACTCTGCCAGCCCCGCCACCGTACCGTCATACAGCAGCTCGCCGTCACGGTACACGGTGATGAGCAGACCCTCGGCCAGGAGCTGGCTGTCGGCACTGCCGTTGGTCCGCAGCGCCGCCCCGAAATGGAGCTTCACCGGCTCGCTGTACTTCACGGAGACGGTGTACGCCTCCTCCACACTGTCACCGGGCAGCATCCCGTCTAGGCCCATATCCTCCTGCGCACCGGGCAGAGACACCTCGGCGTCCAGCAGGGCCGCGCCGCTCTCCTCCCCGTTCAGGGCACTAAAAAGTGCCGTGCGGGACACGGTCATCGAGAGCTTTTCCCCGCTCTCGATGTGGTTGTCCGGCGACACAGCATCCGGTTTTGCGCACATGAACAGCACCCCTGCCAGGGCCAGCAAGGCCACGACCAGCAGAAGCAGCAGCGCGATATTCAGTTTTTTATGTTCTGCGTTCCCCCACGGTCTCATATCC
>CAVHKA010000228.1:0-2801 GCA_963636325.1 Agathobacter sp.
GCTGCAAAGCTGCGGTTGACAGACTTTGGTGCATAGAATTCTCCGCGTGACCTGTAAACCTTTCCTAATTTTTTACAGGAACCGTTGCCTTTTTTCAATATTTGTTTTAAGATAAGCTCTCTATCTGTCATATTCAGCTGAAATTCTACGAAGCTTTTTAAAAAAGCCCCAACGGGAGAACCAATATGCTCAAAGAAAAAACATCCGATGTATCCATGACAAATACAAATCAAGGCTCTGGGACTGCTGCTGAAGCGGCAGTGCCCATGAGCCATGGCCTTTGGAATACGTGGCGCAAAAATCTCCTGCTGTTCTGCCTGACCGGCGTTTATGTGGAGCTGTGCCTGCATCTGTGCGTATTCGGCTCGATGGACCGGTACGCGGGATATCCTGTCCTGTTTGGCCTGCTGGGGGGCGCACTCTGCACGCTGGTAGTCTCAAGCCTGCCAAAGGTTCTGCGCCAGATCACAGGGGTTTTCCTGGTCGCGGCACAGGTGCTGCTGGCCGAGGTGCAGTTGGTCTATCACTGCATCTTCGGAGATTTCATGCCCGTCAGCCAGATCGGCATGGGCGGAAATGTGGTCGTCAATTTCAACTCGCAGCTTCTCTATGGGATCCGCCAAAATCTGCTGAAGATCCTGCTCCTCCTGCTGCCGCTGATTGCCGTGATCCTCTGCCTTGCCCTGCGAAGGGGGCAGGCTCTGAAGCTGCGGCTGCGCTGGAAACAGACTATGGCCTCCTTTGCCGTGCTCCTCGCACTGCTGCTGACGGTCACGGGACTCATGTATGTTGGACGGGACAACGCCTTTTCCGTCTATCGTACCTTCACCAATGTGAACACCTCCACCGACAGCAGTTATAAAAAAATCGGTATGCTGGCCACCACGGCGCAGGAGCTTCGATACATGCTCTTCAGCGGCAGCGGCAGCATTATGATCACGCCGTCGTCCTTGAATATAAGCGATGTTCCGCGGACATACAGCAGCAACTCCTATAACGTGATCGAAAGCATCGATTTTACGGCTCTTGCAGACAGTACCGACAGCGATATTCTCAAGGCCACAGACGAGTATCTATCAAATGCAACACCCACCCGCAAAAACAACTACACAGGACTTCTTAAGGACTATAACCTCATCACCATCTGCGCCGAGAGCTTCTGCCCGTGGTTTATCAGCGAGGAGCTGACGCCGACGCTCTACAAGCTGAGCCATACGGGTATTCTCTTTGAAAATTACTACGGCACGTTCCAGTCCGTCACCACCAACGGCGAATACACCATGTGCATGGGGCTTTATCCGGATATGTCCCGCACGAAGACGGATTCCAGCTTCAATGTGGCGGGCACCAACTATCTGCCGTTCTGCCTGGGCAATGCGCTCAAGGGCATGGGCTATCAAGCCTGGGGCTATCACGACTACATCGGGGATTTCTACAACCGGAACATCACCCACGCCAACATGGGCTACACGTTCAAGGCGGCGGATTCCGGTCTGGCCATGAAGATCGACTGGCCCTCCTCCGATCTGGAGATGATGGAGGCCTCCATAGACGACTACATCAACAGCGGAGAACCCTTCCACGCCTATTACATGACCTTCAGCGGTCACTACCAGTACAACTGGGACAACGCCATGAGCGCCAAAAACCGCGACGCGGTGAAAGATCTGCCCTATTCTGAGCCGGTGAAGGCGTACATTGCCTGCAATCTGGAGCTGGAATACGCACTGGAGTACCTGATGCAGCGGCTGGAGGAAGCTGGCGTTGCCGACAAGACCTGCATCGTCCTGACCAACGACCACTATCCCTACGGCCTGACCGAAGACGAGTACAACGAGCTGGCAGGGCAGACGCTGGACACCACCTTTGAGAAGTACCGCAACAGCTTCATCTGCTATGTTCCCGGCCTTTCAGAGAACATCGTGGTGGATGAATACTGCTCCACGGCGGACATCTTGCCGACACTGCTGAATCTCTTCGGCGTGGACTACGATTCCCGCCTGCTGGCGGGCACCGATGTACTCTCCAGCGGCCTCCATGTAGCGGTGCTGTCGGATAAGTCCTTTCTGACGAAGACCTTCCGCTATGACGCCGGTACGGAAACCGTGATCCCCGCCGATGAAAGCATCACTGTCTCCGACGGGCTGGTGAAAACCTACCGGCTCTATGTGGACAGCAGGTTCCAGCTCTCCGGCAACATCCTCAACAGCGATTACTACGCCCACGTCTTTGCCAGGGAGTCCAGCGGCGGAAGCCTTGCGGACACGGTGGTATTCACGGACATCAAGAGCATTTTCAATCAGGCCAGCGTCCTCTATATGTACCGCAAGGGCTATGTGGAGCCGGAAGCGCCGGACACCTTCGGCGGCAAGGCCACGGCAAGGCTGGGCGAGTTCATCGATGTGCTCTACCGCATCGCGGGTCGTCCGGAAACGGACAACACCGCCCTTCCGGCTGACTACGAGAACGAGGAATTCAACGCGGCCCATCCCTATTATAATGCCGTGTGCTGGGCCTATCAGACAAGGCTGCTCCGGCAAAATGATCCCAATACCGAATACGATGACAAGGTGGACTATCAGACGGCGTGCGTACTGATCCGCCGCTACGCGATCATGGCAGGCGTCGATACCGGCGTGAATCAGACGCAGCTCAGGCAGCTTCTTCGGGATGCCCCCGATCTTGGCAGAGAGGCAGCCAAAGCGATGCTCTGGTGCGATGAAAAGGACATCACCACCCGGGACAGCAACCTTGACGAGCTGCTGGCATCCGCTGGCACCCGCATCAGCCGCTACCAGATG
>CAVHKA010000229.1:0-2799 GCA_963636325.1 Agathobacter sp.
GGGCCTCCAGCTCCTTCAGCTCGTTGTTGGCCTGCACCACGCCCATGGGCTCCACGAACAGCGTGGCCCCGGAGGAGGAGATGTCGTGTACCAGACCCGGCAGACTGCCCTTGCACTCCGCCTTCACCGGCACCACGAACCGCCCGTCCCGCTGGGTGATCAGGGCCTCCTGCAATACCTTGGCGTAGGAGGGGGAGGAGATGATCTTCTGCAAAATCTGCCGTCCCTTGCTGGCGGCGATCCGCATTTTTCGCCGGATATCCGTCAGCTCGGCGCTGGCGGTGTCGGCGATGGTCTCCTCGTCCAGAATGGCCCCGTGGATGCGATCCTCCAGATATTTGTTGGTGTGCAGGGCGCTGAAAAACCGGTCGATGGCCGTGGCCTCGCCCTTGCGCTCGGCGTCATATTCATAGACCCGCCGGGCCGCCGTCAGCAGCCCCGCGATGTTCAATAGCTCCCGGGTATTCAGCATGCCGCCCCGGTCAGCCCGGGCCAGCGGCTCCGACACGTCCTTCACCCCGGAAAAGCTGGGGGAGCCGTACAGCCCCAGCCGCTCCTTGGCGGCGTCGGTCTCGTCCAGCAGCCGCAGCACCTCCTGCCGGTCGGTGGCGGGCATGATGCGGCGGCACTTTTCCCGGGCCGCCTCGCTGACGGCTCTGGCCGACAGCATCTCCAATACCGCCGGAAGCTCCAGCGTCCGTATGGATTTTTCAAATAATTCACTCATATTGTTGTATCCTTGATCAATACCTCTTTTGTTGGTAAACGTAATATTTATGCGGCGGGGTCCTCAAGCCTCCCCTGTGTAAGGGGAGGTGGCAACGCGTGACGGAGGGGTTGTCGTAGGGGCGACCCTTGCGGTCGCCCGTGCGATGCCACACCGGCTTTTTTGTCCCCATCCGTAGGGGCCGATGCCCACGCAGTGGAGCGAAGCGGAACAAGTACCCTTGGGGTACATCGGCCCGCACGGTCTTGGCCCCCTCACTCTTCCTCCGCCGGTAAAAACGCCTTGTAGTAGTCCAATGTCCGGAACCCCCGCTCCAGCTGTACCGCGCAGAAGGCCTCTCCCGCCCGGTCCAGCATCCGCATGTCCCGCGCGCCCAGCGTGAAGCCGTACAGCTTCTTGGGCGGACAGTACAGGATGTACCGCAGCGCCTGCACGGCGCTCTCCGTCAACGGCAGGCTCAGTCCGCCGCCGCTCAGGCGGCATCCGCCGCACCGCAGCACCCCCTGCATCACGTCCAGCATGGGCGCCTCCGGCATCTCGCGGCCGCAGACGGCGCAGCCGTCCGCCAGCGGCGCGAAGCCCGCCGCCTCCACCAGCCGCCATACGAAGGCGGTTTTCACCAGTCGCGGCTCCTTGCCCAATGTTCCCAGGGCGAACAGGGCGTTCAGCAGCAGCGGCAGAATTTCCGCCGCCGCCATGGCGTCCTGGCATACCGCCTCCGTCAGCTCGGCGAAATAGGCCGCCAGCGCCAGCCGCTCAATGTCCTGCCGCACGCCGTCAAACAGCTCAATGGTGTTGGCCTCCGCCAGATAGTACCACTCGCCCTTGCGCCGCAGCGTCATCTCGTCATAGGCCAGCAGCTGGCATGCGGCGGTATACTTGCTGCGGCGGCTGCGGGCGCCCTTGGCAATGACGCTGATGCGTCCCAGCTCCGGCGTCAGCACCGTCAGTATCTTGTCCGATTCCTTGGTCTCCGTCTCCCGCAGGACAAGGCCCGCGGTCACGAATGTTCCGTTGTCCACGTTCCGCCCTCCGTGTCTCTGGCCATCAGCCACGCCTCCGGCGCGCCGGTGTCCCAGAACAGTTCCCAGTAATCCACCGTCCATCACCTCATGCCTAGCATGACGCAAAAGCGATGGTTCCATGTCTGGTAATTTACTCCTCGTTATACCCCTGACTTCTGATGAAGTTCACATTATCTCTCCAGTTTTCCTTCACCTTCACCCAGGTCTCCAGATACACCTTGGTGCCCATGAATTTTTCGATATCCTGCCGGGCCAGGGTGCTGATGCGCTTCATCATGTCGCCGTGCTTGCCGATGATGATGCCCTTGTGGCTGGCCTTCTCGCAGTAGATGGTCACGTCCAGATCAATGATGCCGTTGTCCCGCTCGGTGAACCGGGTCACCTCCACCGCCGTGCCGTGGGGGATCTCCTTGTCCAGGCATTGCAGCATCTTCTCCCGCAGGATCTCGGCGCACACCTGGGCGTCGGGCTGGTCGGTGGTCATGCCGTCGGGGAACAGCTGCGGCCCCTCCTGGGCATAGTTCTGCAGCTGCGCCAGCAGCTCGTCCAGTCCGTCGCCGGTGCGGGCGGAGATGGGGATAATGGCGTCAAAGCCGCTGTATACCTCGTTGTAGGCGGCGATTACCGTCAGCAGGTCGTCCTTCTTCTCCACGGTGTCCACCTTGTTGATGCACAGCACCACCGGCAGCTTCTCCTCCTGGATACGCCGCAGCAGGATGCGCTCCGGCTCGCCCACATGGGCGATAGGCTCCACCAGCAGCAATGCGCACTCCACGGCGCTGAGACTTTCCCGCACCACCTTCACCATATAGTCGCCCAGACGGCTGCGGGGCTTGTGCAGGCCCGGGGTATCCAGCAGCACGAACTGGGTGTCGCCCCGGTTCACCACGCCGTAAATGCGGTTGCGGGTGGTCTGGGGCTTGTCCGAAACAATGGCGATCTTCTCGCCCACCAGGGCGTTGGTCAGGCTGGACTTGCCCACATTGGGCCGTCCGCACACGGTGATCATTGCGGTTTTTGTGATGTTCATAGGTGATCCTCAACTTT
>CAVHKA010000230.1:0-2799 GCA_963636325.1 Agathobacter sp.
AAGCCGTCGGCATAGCCGTAGGGCACCACGCCCATGCGGGTGGTGCGGGGCGTGGTATACAGCCGTCCGTAGCTGATGTCCACGCCGGGGGCATAGGTCTTGATGGTGCTGACGGTGGTCTTGAGTGTCATGACCGGTACAAGGCCCAGCTCTCTGGCCGCTTCGGTGCAGCCGTACAGCAGGATGCCGGGACGCACCATGTCCAGATATGTCTCTGGCCACGCGGCCACCGCGCCGGAGTTGGCGCAGTGCCGAATGGCAAAGGGCCTGCCCAGCCGCTGCTCCACGGCGGCAATGACACGGCGGAACAGGTCGAACTGGGCCTGCGTGTAGGCGCGGCTGTCCGCGTCCGGCTCGTCGGCCACGGCGAAGTGGGTGAAAATACCCTCCGCCTCCAGTCCCGGCGCGGTGCAGGCATGGCAGATGCCCTCCACGCCGGTATCGAACATGTCGCCGCCGCACAGGTAGCCCAGACGGGACATGCCGGTGTCCACCTTGATATGCACCTTCAGCGTTCCACCGCAGCGGACGGCCTCGGCGCTGTATTCCTCCGCCTTGGCGGCACAGGTCACCGCCTGGGTGATATGCAGGTCGATGAGGTTCTTCACCTGCTCACGGGGCGTGTGGCCCAGGATCAGGATGGGCATGGCGATGCCGTTATGGCGCAGCTCCATAGCCTCGTCGATGCTGGACACCGCCAGATAGTCCGCGCCCAGCTTCTCCAGCACGCGGGACACCTGCACAGCGCCGTGGCCGTAGCCGTCCGCCTTCACCACCCCCAGAAATTTCACGTTGGGACCGATGTGGGCGCGCAGGGTCTTATAGTTGTGGGCCAGCGCGTCAAGGTCGATCTCGGCCCATGTTCTCCGTAATGTGGACTCCATCTGTATTTCCTCCTTGATAGGTTATTGTTCCGGTTCGTTCAATGTACAGGAGAAGGACAGCAGCTTCACCGACACCAGCACCGTACCGTCGGCGGAAAACTCCGCGTAACGGGGCAGCAGCGTCTCCGCGTCCACCCAAGCGGTGCAGGTGACCTCCGTGCCCGCGGCGGTGGTGTCCAGCGTCAGGCGATAGCAGTCCGTGTCCTCCAGCGTCTCGCGGCCCTCCTCCAGCAGATAGCCGCTGCCGATGGTATGCAGCAGGAAGGGCAGGCTGTTGACCGGCCCCACGTCCTCGCTCCGGCCCGCCGACAGCACCGCGCCGTCGTAGATCACGGCAACGCCGTCCTCCCCGATGGTGGCGGTGACGCCCTTGACGGTTTCCGGCGCCGTCACCGTGACGGTGGACTTCTGGGGTGCAAAGTCGCATTGCAGGGTAAAGGCACGGTCCTCCTGGGACATGTGAAAGATGACCTCCGCCTCCATCTGGGCGGCGGCGATGCGGCTGTACTGCTCCTGGATATCAGCCGCGGCGCTGCTTTTTTTGCCGCAGCCGCCGCACAGCGGCAGCAGCAGGCACAGCAGCAGGGCAACGATGCGTTTCATGGTATCTCCCTCCGAATATAAGCTCGGAAGGCTTTCCGTTTATCCCTGTTCTATTTCTTGGAAGGCATGGGGCAGCTCCGCCAGCAGGTCGGCAGGCGACATGCCCCGCTCTCCCAGCCGGGCGGCGGCCCGGTCACCGGCAAGGCCATGGCAGAACACGGCGGCGCAGCAGGCGTCAAACGGCTCCATGCCCTGTCCCAGCAGGCTCACCACCATGCCGGAGAGAATATCGCCGCTGCCGCCCTTTGCCATGCCGCTGTTGCCGGTGGTGTTCACCGCCAGACGGCCATCCGGCGCGGCCACCACGGTACGGTGGCCCTTCAGGATCAGGTACACGCCCCACCGGGCGGCGTAGGCCCGCGCGCCGCTCTCACGGCCCCGGCTCAGATCGCCGCCGGCACGGAAGAATTCCCCCTCGTGGGGCGTCATCACCGTGACCAGCCCCTGACGGCGCTTCATTTCATATATACGCTCCTCGAAGGCGTTTATGCCGTCGGCGTCCAGCACCAGCGGCTTTTCCACATCCAGCAGCTTCCGGGTCAGGGCGTCGCTCTCGTCGCTGCGGCCCAGACCGCAGCCGATCAGCACCGCGTCACAGGACGCAATACGCTCCCGGATGGTCTCCTCCGCCGACAATGCCAGCTTCCCCTGTTGGGACGGCAGCGGAAAAGGCATGGCGCTCTGGCATTTCACCGCCGTAATGGGCCAGATATCCTCCGGCACCCCCAGATACACAAGACCGCTGCCGCTGCGGACGGCGGCGGAGGCCGCCAGCACCGGCGCGCCGGTATAGCCAACCGCGCCGCACAGGCAGTACACCTTGCCGAAGGTGCCCTTATGGCCCTCCGGGTCCCGGTGGGGCAGGATACGTTTCACATAAGCGCGGGTGATCTCCATGGCGGTACTCCTTTTTCAGAAGATTTGTCTCATTATACCACTATTGTCAAGAGAAACGTTGTATTGTCAGGAAAAATTTTTGCAATTTCCCTATTGCCTTTCCCAAATGTTTGTGATATAAGTAGTAGGTAATCTGATAGAAATGCCATGAGGGAGAAGTTCCACAAGGGGAACACGGCTCCAAGAGAGGGATGGTCACCGGCTGAAAGCCGTCCCGTGCTGTGCTGTGGTGTTCGCTCCGGAGCTGCCGCGAGGAAATGCGCGGACGGGTCGTCCTCCGTTAACGGGAAAACGAGTGCGCGGACATGTCCGCGAAGCTGGGTGGTACCACGGAAGTTTTGCCTTTCGTCCCTGTTTGACTGGGATGAGGGGCATTTTTTATACCCATATTCCCAAAGACTCACTTACGAAAACT
>CAVHKA010000231.1:0-2796 GCA_963636325.1 Agathobacter sp.
CATCCGCCCTATCCGTGAAGCAATAGAGTGGTATACCCAACACCAACTGTATCTTGCGGAAGCTGCCGCTGAGCGCCAACAGGTACAGCAACAACTGGCGGAACAGGCTGAAGAACCGCCGCGTTCGCCCTTGTGAGCCGCTGTGTGGCCTCCTTCGGAGGAGGGCAGCGTCCCTGCCCCGGAGAGGGATTCCGAGCCGCTTTCGGGCGGCTCTGCGGAGGACAAAACAGGGCTCCCGCCGAAGCCCAGCGAAGCGGGTTCGGTGGGAAGAGGAGGCGCAGCGTAATGATCGAGTTTTCGCCGGTTTCGGCGGAAACGAGGGATATGGAGCTTGCGCCGACGAGAAGCAGGATAAAAGGCTGGCGTCGTTACCGCCGCTTTGCCTGCTCACATCTGCCCGCCGTGCGGACAGTTTACGGGAGTTTTCAGCGGAGTCGGAAATGGCGCCTGTTGGACAGGTTTTTACCAAGGCTGGCGTCATAGCCCCCACAACGACAGATTTTGCGGGGCTTTCGGCGTACCTTACGACGATTTGGAGGAATTATGAGTGAAAACAAAGATAGATTGAATTTCCGGATGAGGCCGGAAACAGCAGAAAAGCTGGAGCACCGGTACAAGGCTGACCACTGCCGCAGTAGGAGCAGCTTATCCAAAAGCTGGTGAAGGATTTCCCTGACACGAAAGAACTTCTGGAGTACGACGACTACAAAAATGCTCCTACCAAAGCCAACGCCTCGTCCTTCATTACGCTGGCACTGGAGCAAAACTGGAACCGTGTGCAGTCCACCGAGGGCTACGCAAAGTACATCACCACCCGTCCCAGAGCTGAACGGTTGGGCAGCCACGGCCTGTTCGGTGATGCGGATCATGTGTCGCTGGACACGGCCATGGACGAACTGGAACACTACACCGGCAACGTGTGGACGCACATCATTTCCCTGAAGCGGGAGGATGCCGCACGGCTGGGCTACGACAACGCAGCGGCGTGGCGTACACTTCTGCGTGCACACCGCAACGACATTGCCGCCGCTATGAATATCAAGCCGGAGGATTTCCGCTGGTACGCTGCCTTTCATAATGAGGGCAATCATCCCCACGTCCACATGATGGCGTGGTCGGCGAAGCCGGGGCAGGCGTATCTGGATAGAGATGGTATCAAAGAGATCAAGTCGGTGTTGACGAACCAAATTTTCCAACAGGAACTGCTGCATCTCTACGAGGAGAAAAGCGCATCCCGTGACGAGCTGGTACGTCAGACCCGGCAAGCCATGCTGGAGTTGGCACAGCGTATGCGTGACGGTTTCTGCATCTGTCCGACTGCTGAGCAAAAGCTCTGGAAACTGTCACAAAAGCTGGATAACGTGCAGGGAAAGAAGGTCTACGGCTACCTTCCGAAGCCGCTGAAGCAGTTGGCGGATGAAGTGGTGGACGCCATGGAGAAGCTGCCCACGGTCAATGAGTGCTATCAAAAATGGTGGGAGCTGCAATGCCAACTCAACGATTACTACTCGGAACAGCAGCGGCAGCGTCCGCCACTGTCACAGCAGAAGGAGTTCCGCCAGATCAAGAATGCGGTCATAAAAGAAGTGGAGCATATCCGTCAAGGCCGAATGTCCTTCGAGGACGCAGGCTTGGCGCAGGAAGATGAGCAGATAGATGACCGCAATATGTCTTATGACTGCTGGGAGTTGCGGAAAATCATTGCTGACGAAAGCATACCACTGGAGGAACGGGACAGTGCTGTTGCGGAGCTGGAGCAGATCGCCCACCAAGGCGATCCTCACGCACAATGTATCATGGGCCTACTGTACCGTGATGGTGGCCTGCTGGTGCCGGATGCAGAGCAGGCAAAACGTTGGTTGGAGGTGTCGGCACAAGAATTGCCTGACGCGCAGTATGCCTTGGGGAAGCTGTACCTCTCGGATGATTCTGATATCCACGATTCAGCGAAAGGTCTCTACTGGCTGCAAAAGGCGGCAGACAGCGGCCATGAGAATGAGCAGAACCATGGCATGGGCGGTATGGGCTTGTAAGCGGCACAAATAACATACCAACACTATGTAAGGAGGACTGAATGAACGAGTGTACCTATAAGAGTTTTGATGAGCTGCCCCTGATGCTGAACGTCGTACAGGTGGCGGCAGTGTTGGGCATCTCCCGCGCCGGAGCCTATGAGTTAGTTCACAGCGAGGGATTTCCTGCGCTGAAGATAGGCAACCGCATCGTAGTGCCGAAGGACAAGCTGCGGGAGTGGGTCGACACCAACACGGCTCAAAAATGACCACGCTGTAATCAAAGAATACCCCGCCGCGAAATTGATAACCTTGCCTTGACCGCTATTTAAGGACGGCGTAAACACAGTACCGCACCTAGAAGAGTGCTAACCTAACTATGAATTGCATCATTTTACGCACAGTTATGCTGTGCACTACACCCTCTGCTTTCATGTCCGAAAGCAGAGGGTGTACTTGCTTAGTCTACCACAGATTTCTCTATTGCGCAAAGGAAACACACATCATCAGGCAGGTGTTCATAAAACAGGTTTAGACTGAAATTACTAAATGAGCATCTGTCAGGCAGAGTTGGCAACAAAAAGTAATCGATTTATTCACAGCTTTCAGATAAGCGCAAGACCGAAGGCCGATAGACACACATGGGCTTCGTCAAGTTAGTCAGACGTCATATAATTAGGATAGAAACTCAGAAAAGAGCTATTTAAACCTATAATCTATCCTCTGCCATGTCCCCATCTCTATCTGAACTCGGGTGGTACAATACCCCCATTCATATGAAGGA
>CAVHKA010000232.1:0-2791 GCA_963636325.1 Agathobacter sp.
CGCCTGCGAGAACGCCGGTGTGCCCAACGTTTCCTACAACGGCTCCACCAAGGATGCCGGCCCCAACACCTACATCATCTCCTCCCGCATCAACTGGGCTCCCTACTATGAGATGGCCATTAAGGCTGTCATGAACGGCACCGAGATCCCCGCTGACTGGACTGGCGACCTGTCCACCGGCTCCGTGGTCCTGACCGAGGTGAACACCGACGTCGCTGCCGCCGGCACTCAGGAAGCGATCGACGCCGCCATCGCCAAGCTGGAAGCCGGCGAGATCCATGTCTTCGATGTGAGCACCTTCACCACCAAGGCCGACGACACCATGAACTCCTTCAAGGTCGACTTCCTGAAGGTCGATGCTGACGGTCACATCACCTCCTACCTGGCCGACGTCGATACCGACGAGGCTTACACCGGTGATACCGAGGTCGTTCACGACGGTTACTTTGCCGAGTCCGAGAAGCGTTCCGCGCCTTACTTCGATCTGCAGATCGACGGCATCAACCTGCTGAACACTGCTATGTAAGGTCGTCCTGACGGACAACATACAGCACCGCAAAGAGGTGGGCTGCGAAAGCAGCTCACCTCTTTTTTCTTTTCCCGCAACTCGTTTGACGATTCTTACAAAGGATTTTCTTCTTTCTTGTGTAAGCTTACATTCTTTGTGTATACCTGACAAATTTTTTGCGAATTTTGATTTACAATACTATTTTTCTGTGCTAGAATAAAGTGTATGGAATTTAGCCCCGGCGTGCTACGAGGTGTTGCAGCCATCTGCGCCGAAAGAAAGGATGACAGCCTTGGAAAACAAATGCGCGATCAAAATGGAGAATATCACCAAGCGCTTTGGTTCCGTGGTGGCCAATAACGCCATCAACATGGAACTGCGCGAGGGTGAGATCCTGTCTCTGCTGGGTGAAAACGGCAGCGGCAAGACCACTCTGATGAATATGCTCTCCGGTATCTATTTCCCTGACGAGGGACAAATCTACATCCACGATAAGCCCGTCACCATCGCGTCTCCCAAGGATGCATTTGATCTGGGCATCGGCATGATCCACCAGCACTTCAAGCTGGTCGATCTGTTCACCGCCACCGAGAATATCATTCTGGGTCTGGAGGGCAAGCTGGATCTGAGCAGCGCCCGCAAAAAGGTGCAGGACATCTGCGACAGATACGGCTTCGACATCGACCCCGACATGAAGATCTACGACATGTCCGTTTCCCAGAAGCAGACTGTCGAGATCGTGAAGGTGCTGTACCGCGGCGCGGATATCCTGATCCTGGACGAGCCCACCGCCGTGCTGACCCCCCAGGAGACCGACAAGCTGTTCGCCGTCATGCGCAACATGAAGGCCGACGGCAAGTCCCTGATCATCATCACCCACAAGCTGCATGAGGTTCTGGATGTGTCCGACCGCGTGGCCGTGCTCCGCAAGGGCGAATATATCGGCGACGTGATGACCAAGGACGCCGACCAGCAGTCCCTGACCGATATGATGGTGGGCCACAGCGTCACCCTGAACATCAACCGTCCCGATCCCGTCAACGTCACGCCCCGGCTGAAGCTGGAGGGCCTGACCGTATTTGATGAACTGGGCGTCAAGCGTCTGGACGACGTCAGCTTTACCATCAACGCCGGTGAAGTGCTGGGCGTGGCAGGCGTGGCAGGCTCCGGCCAGCGTGAGCTGCTGGAGTCCATCGCGGGCCTGTATCCCATCACCTCCGGTTCCGTCACCTTCTTCCCGCCTGAGAGCGACAAGGCGCAGGAGCTGGCCGGCAAGGACCCCATGGACATCCGCAAGGCCGGTATCGCCATGAGCTTCGTCCCCGAGGACCGTCTGGGCATGGGCCTGGTGGGCTCCATGGGCATGACCGGCAACATGATGCTGCGCTCCTGGCGCAAGGGCAAGGGCGCGTTCCTGAACCGCAAGGATCCCGAGGCGCTGGCGCAGCGCATCTGGCAGGAGCTGGAAGTCGTCACCCCCAGCACCAACTTCCCTGTCCGCCGTATGTCCGGCGGTAACGTGCAGAAGGTGCTGGTGGGCCGCGAGATCGCCCAGCAGCCCTCCGTGCTGATGACCGCCTACGCTGTCCGCGGTCTGGATATCAATACATCCTATACCATTTACAATCTGCTGACCGAGCAGAAGATGAAGGGCGTGGCCGTCGTTTACGTCGGCGAGGATCTGGATGTGCTGCTGGAGCTGTGCGACCGGATCGTGGTGCTCTGCGGCGGACAGGTGTCCGGCGTAGTGGACGCCCGTACCACCAATAAACTTGAAGTGGGTGCTTTGATGACCCGCGTGGGAGGAGGCGCGAAGGAAAATGCGTAAACAATCTCTCTTTCATATTTCCAAGCGTGACACGCTTCCTCTGGGCAAAGCCCTGCTGATCCGCGGCGGCATCCTGCTGCTGGCCCTGGTGTTCTGCGGTCTGGTCACCACACTGCTGACCGGCCAGAATCCTATCAGCGTATACGCCACTATTCTGGACGGCGCTTTCGGCTCTTCCCGCCGTATCGGCGTCACCGCCCGTAACGTGGCCGTCCTGCTGGGCATCTCTCTTGCCGTGACCCCCGCTTTCAAGATGCGCTTCTGGAACATCGGCGCCGAGGGTCAGACCCTGATCGGCTGTCTGGCCACCACCGCCTGCATGATCACGCTGGATGATAAGCTGCCCAACGCGGCACTGATCATCGTTTCCCTGATCGCCGCCCTGCTGGCCGGCGCTCTGTGGGGCTTCCTGCCCGCCTTCTTCAAGGCCAAGTGGAACACCAACGAGACGCTGT
>CAVHKA010000233.1:0-2764 GCA_963636325.1 Agathobacter sp.
TAGATAAAACCGCCACGCTTCGGGCGCAGATGGGCAATCACCAGCCGCTGATATTCGAAAACCACGGCATAGACGCCCGCTACCGGCAGATGGGCGACGTAGCACCTACCATGTCGGCACGTTACGGCACTGGCGGTAACAATGTGCCCCTTGTGGGAGAGCAGGTCTTCTGTATCACCGGCAACGCCATCGACCGTGAGCCTGAGAACGGCGGCAACGGCATCGGGTATCAGGAGAACGTATCCTATACGCTGACCGGCTTTGACCGCCACGCGGTGTTCCGTCGCCAGCGGGTAGATGCGTTTACCGCTGACGAGGTCGCCGGTACCCAGAGCGCTCGGCAGAGCAAGGACGCCACCGACTTGATACTCCATACCTGTGAACTGATGGGCGACAAGGATCTGCCCATTCTGCTCATCCGCCGTCTGACGCCCTTGGAGTGTGAGAGATTGCAGGGCTTCCCCGACGGCTGGACAGACATCCCCAATGCATCCGACAGCGCACGATATAAGGCGCTGGGCAACAGCGTGGCCATCCCCTGCGTGGACTTCGTGATGAAGTGCATGGTTGACGCTATACGGGAGAGTGAGAGATATGGATAAGCTTGTCCATTCCGCTTGCTTTGCACCAGCTTCTTCGTTGTACTTGTCAATAGCTTTGCCGCGATGTTTCGGCTATGCTTTGCTTGCCTCGCGGGAGGCGGAAAGGAGAATATCATGGAGGAAAAGAAAAACCTCTGCGCACCTATCCCGCTGTCCCTGCACCAGCGGCTTCGGGCGGAACAGGAGCAGCGCGGGCAGACACTGTCCGACTACATCACGGACATACTCAAAGAACATTTTGACGGAGGAGCAAAGACTATGAACACCAACACCCGCACCATCGCCTTTCAGGTGCCGGAGGAACTCTTTGACCGGCTGAAGGACTACCTCGCCAGGAACGGTCTGAAGCAAAAGGATTTCATCCTGGGCCTCATCGAACGGGAACTGAATAACGCAGGGGATGCGGCAGAGTAACGAAAAGAGATAAGCCGAACCCAAAGGCTTATTTCTTTTTGCAGGTGACACGCCAAAAACACCTATGCCCAAATTGTAGGTTGATTTTTACCTATATGCGGGTATAATAGGCGTAGGAGGTGTTCACGATGACTATTGATACAAAGACGATCGTTTCGGTCTCTGAGGCGAATCAGAACTTCTCACGTGTGACCCGCATCGCAGAGAAGAATGGGCAGGCCGTGATCTTCAAGAACAACAAGCCCAAATATATGCTGGTGGATCTGGACGTGTCCCCCATGATCGATATGACCGATGATGAAAAGATCGACATCGTGGCGGCGCGTATCCTAAGAAAGTATAAGCCCGCATTTATGGAGCTTGCCAAATGATCAAATTTTCAAAAGACAAGGTGCTGCTGCTCCATAAGCTCATTGCCGAGGAGACCGGCGGCAGTATCGGCGTTCGGGATGAAGCACTGCTGGATTCCGCGTTGGAAAACGCATTTGCCGGATTCGGTGGTCAGGAGTTCTATCCTACCAAGGAGGAGAAGGGCGCACGACTCGGCTATACGCTCATTTCAAACCACGCTTTTGTGGACGGCAACAAGCGCATCGGTATGTACGTTATGCTGACGTTCCTGGAAGTAAACGGGATACACATGGAGTGTACCAATGAGGAAGTCGTGGAGGTCGGATTATCCGTTGCTTCCGGCACAATGGATTATGAAGCGCTCCTCCAATGGGTGCGCGACCACAGAATATAACAGAACAGAGAGAACGGCCACCGTATCGGTGGCCGTTCTCTTGCATCAAGGACGAGGTGATAAGACAAATGTACCTATACCCTGAAAACCTGACGGCGCGGCCTATGCTGTGGCTGTGGACGCTGCGGGACGTGGCATTCATCGGCGTCGGTCTGCTGCTGTCGGTACTGGCGCTGACGCAGACCGGCAGCATCGTCCCGCTGGTGGCCACGGCGGTGCTGGCCTTTCTCTGCATTCGGCACGGCGGCGTCAGTATGCTGGATTTCCTGCGCTACGCCGCAGCCTTCTTCTTTTTCGGCCAGCAATACTACGAATGGAGGGAGCAGACATGAGAAAGAAAAAGTCCACCAGGCAGCTGGTGGGCATCGAGAGCATGACAGGCAGCAGCGTACAGACGGCAGACGGTGAGCTGTCGTTTTACTTTGTGCAGCCCACCAACCTGAACGTACTGCCGGAGGCCGGTGTCCGCGGACGGGTGACGGCGCTGCTGAGTGTGCTGAAAGGCATGGCGGAGGTGGAAATGCTGGCACTGGACTCCAAGGAGTCCTTTCAGGACAACCGGCTTTTCTACCGTCAGCGGATGGAGCAGGAGGACAACCCTGCCATCCGTGCGCTGCTGGCGCAGGACCGACGGCATCTGGACGATGTGCAGACCATGATGGCCTCCTCGCGGCAGTTCTGCTTTGTGCTGCGGCGCAGAAAGACGGATAGCGCTATCAATTTCACCACGGTGGAGCAGCAGTTCCGCGACAGCGGCTTTGCCGTCCAGCGGGCCGAGAGGCAGGCGCTGCTGGAGCTGTTGGCCATCTACTATGAACAGGATGCCACCCATGAGGTATTCGACCTTGTGGACGGAGCGCGGTGGCTGACTGCGGAAACGGAGGTATGCCCATGAAGAATCCGTTTCGTAAGAAAACCCCATCACCGCAAGAAACGTTCGTTCGCACCTATCTGGACAGCATCGCGCCGGGCGTGGTGAAGTTCGAGGTGGATCATTACATCT
>CAVHKA010000234.1:0-2798 GCA_963636325.1 Agathobacter sp.
ATCTCAGCGAGATGGCGTTCTTTCCGGCTTGTCAAAAAAGGGCTATGCCCTTTTTTGACAAAATAAGACTCGCTCCGACCCGCGCTTTTCCGCCCATAAACGGGCGAAAAAACACTCTCTCCGCGCAAAGTATTTTTTGCCACGCACATGTCGCGGCAAAAAATGATCCAATTTGTTCGCCGCTTTGGCGGGCGGCGAATTCTGCGAAGCTTTTTGACAGACTGAATAAAAGAGGAATGAGGCGGCCGCCTCATTCCTCTTTTATTTCCTGCAAATACTTATACAGCGTGGGCTGGGCGATGTGCAGCAGCTCGCACACAGTGCCCACCGCGCCCCGTGCGCCGAAGATACCCTTCTCGTTCAATCGCTGGATCAGCCGCAGCTTGTCCTCCTTGCTCTCCAGATTCAGAGGCTTTAGCAGCGCGATCTCGCCCAGGATCATCTTCATCACCACATCGTCCAGCGAATCCCTGTCCGGCTGCACCTGCGTTTCCACGGGCCGGTCACCGATAAAGGCGTCCAGCGTCTGCTGCAAATTCACATAGGCACTGATGTCCTGATTCACGCACAGGATATAGGCCAGCTTGCCCTCCCCATCCCGGAAGAACAGCGACGAGGACCGCAGCGGCGTGCCCTTCCGGCTGAAGCTCTTGTACCCGGTGGTGTAGTCAAAGCCCTCCGCCGCCCGCTGGCGGGACACCAGCTCCATGGGGGACAGCAGGTCCTGCTGCCCCACCGCCCGTCCGGTAATGTGCCCCTGGGCGATCCAGATGATGAAGCCGTTCCGGTCATGGAGCACCACCTCCGTCTCCGGCCCCATCACATGGGTGAGGAAGTCGCAGAATTTGATCAAAAGTTTCTCCCGTTCCATGGCGCTGCCACCCTTTCCAGATAAGATTTTATCTAAATTCTACACGCGGTTGACAGGGATTGCAAGACGTGTTACACTCCAAAATGTAGAAAATTTTTATATATATAGATAATTTTTACATACCGAGGTGAATACCATGGCATGGGAAGGGCTGCTGCGGCAGCAAAACATCGTCTTTCTCGGCGAAGCCGGATGTGGCAAATCGGAGCTGGCTGTCCATCTGGCGCTGGAGTTGGCGTCGCAGGGACGGGAAGTCCACTTCTTCGACCTCGACCAGACCAAGCCCCTGATGCGCTCCCGTGACGCGGAGGGCCTGCTGGAAAGGGCGGGCGTCACCGTTCACTTCCAGCAGCAGTGCGCCGACGCGCCCACACAGGTGGGCGGCCTGATCCCCCTGCTGCTGGACGGGGAAAAGACCGTCATTCTGGACGTAGGCGGCAACGACACCGGCGCGAAATTGATCGGCGGCTATGCCCATCTTTTGAAAACCGCCGACGTGTGGTTCGTGGTGAACCCCTACCGCCCCTGGTCGGCCACCACCGAGCATATCGACGGCACACTGTCCGCTATCCTCCGGGCCTCCCGCTTGAAAATGCCCCGGTTTCTGCTGAACCCCAATTTGGGCGGCGACACCACGCTGGCGGAATATCTGGACGGCGTCCGGCAGGGGCTGGAGATGCTGTCGCCCTACGTCGCCGTAGAGGCCGCCGCCGTGCCCGCCACGCTGTATGAACAGGCCAAGGCGGAAACGGCCCTGCCCCTCATCCCCATCACATCCCATATATCCGTCCCGGAAGCGGGACTTGAGTGAGTGATATCAGTGAATTGAAGGAGGAAACACTATGCCGCAAGTCACCATCCGCGCGGAGAGCTGCAAAAGCTGCGGCTACTGCGTAAAGTTCTGTCCCAAGGGCGTGCTGGCCGTGGGACACGCCGTGAACTCCAAGGGCTACCCCTACGTCACGGCGGCCCATCCGGAGAACTGCATCGGCTGCGCCATCTGCGGCCGCATGTGTCCCGACGCCGCCATCGAGGTCTACAAATAAGGAGGGAAGAACATGGCAAGAGTATTCATGAAGGGCACCGAGGCCATTGCCGAGGCTGCGGTGCGCAGTGGCTGCCGGTTCTTCGCCGGCTATCCCATCACCCCGCAAAATGAGATCCCGGAGTATTTTGCCCGTCGTATGCCGGAGGTTGGCGGCGTGTTTGTACAGGGCGAGAGCGAAGTGGCCTCCGTCAACATGGTCTACGGCGCTGCCCAAAGCGGCACCCGTTCCATGACCAGCTCCAGCTCCTGCGGCATCAGCCTGAAGAGCGAGGGCATCAGCTTCTGCGCCAGCGCCCGTATCCCCATGGTGTACTGCAATGTGCAGCGGGGCGGCCCCGGTATCGGTGCCATCCAGCCTGCCCAGCAGGACTATTTGCAGGCCACCCGCGCCAGCGGCAACGGCGGCTTCCGTATGATGGTGTTTGCCCCTGCCACGGTGCAGGAGGCGGTGGACATGACCTACGCCGCATTTGACTACGCGCAGCGTGACCGCAACCCCGTTTTGATTCTGGCTGACGGCGTGCTTGGCACCATCATGGAGCCGGTGGAGCTGCCGGAGACGCGATCTGACGAGGAGATCAAGCGCCTGAAGGACGAGCTGAGCGATTGGGCACTGGTAGGCCATAGTGCTGACAAGAAGGCCCTTATTCTCCCCGGCGGTTGGGCCGGTCAGGAGGATCGCTGCAAGGCCAACGCCACCATGTACGACACATGGGAAAAGGACGTACAGGTGGAGGAATTCATGACCGAGGATGCCGAGCTGATTTTGGTGGCCTATGGTGTCTGCGGACGTATCTCCAAATCCGCTGTCCGTATTCTGCGGGCTCAGGGCTATAAGGTGGGCCTGATCCGCCCCAAGACCGTCAGCCCGTGGCCCTA
>CAVHKA010000235.1:0-2749 GCA_963636325.1 Agathobacter sp.
GGCGGCTATGTGCAGAACTACGGCTACATCGTGGAGCCCGAGCATTACCGCTATTGCCTGCGCTGTAATCCCACCCCCGGAGATTACAACGCA
This sequence comes from Agathobacter sp., assembly GCA_963636325.1. Classification (GTDB taxonomy): domain Bacteria; phylum Bacillota; class Clostridia; order Oscillospirales; family Oscillospiraceae; genus Vescimonas. The sequence continues at coordinate 94 of CAVHKA010000235.1, forward strand.
TACCTGACCTGCTTTGATCTTGATGTCCAGCGGCAGAACATGGAGCAGAGTACCGGCCCCGATATGACGATGGGAGGTCTGGTATGAGCGGACGATATGCCTTCCCGCGAGGCCCTCCCTTTTTGTTTTCTGAGTTCCGCTTCTTTCCGTTGACTTGTTGAAAGTTGTGTGATAGTTGTTTGTGTTACCAAAAACGGAAGGAGAACGCACAAATGAAAAAGATCACACTACTGGCGGCCAGCACACTGCTGCTCCTCACGGCCTGCGGTCAGGTGGAGAGCAGCCCAGCAGAGGTCGTACCACCATCGGCAATCGTGACACAGGAGGATGTTCAGCAGCCACAGGCAGCACCCAAACCTGCTACGGCAGTGAAAGAACCGGACACGGTATCGGGTGCTGCGGAGGAGCAACACCCAGAGGGAAAAGCTCCTCAGACAGAAACTGTACCGCAAGCAACTCAACCCCTTGAGCCGGTCGAGGAACCCACACCCACAGAGGACATTCCCTCCGAGACCGTTCATGCCAAAACGGGCTATGTGGAGCCGGAGCCTACGCCGGAACCGGAACCCACACCCGACCCCACAGCTCCCGCAGACCGGCAGTCGGCCATCGACGCGGCCAACGCCTATGCGGTGGCACAATACGGCGTCACCACGGACAGCAGCCTGACACTGGACAACAGTGCCTACCGCTTCCCCGCCGCGGTGCCGGTGGATGCCTCGCAAGAGACGTTGGAGGCCAAGGCGCGGGACATGGTGGACTTCACGTTCCGGCAAATCATGATGCAGGCGGGGCGTGATAGTGTGGCAGACGCCGGATTCCACTGCAATGTCTGCATCGCGGAGGATGGCGGAAGCCTGCTGATCTATGTTCTCTATGACTAACACGCAACAATTCCATACGCAAAGCCTCTCTGGCAACAGAGGGGCTTTACCTTTTTCAAGGAGGAAAAACATTTGAAAGTATTCAAAAGCATGACAGCACTCATCTTGGCGTTGGTTATGGCGGCGATGTTGGCCGTGTCCGCCTACGCTGCTACGGTCGTGGTTAAGTACAAGGTGTATGTCTATACCTCGCAGCTCACCTTTAAGCAGTACGACTACAGCAGTTCAACAACGCCCAGCACACGGAACCTGACCATTCTGGCGGATAGTAGCTTGGGCAGTGGCAGCGCCTTGTATCATGTCAAATACGTCAACGGCGCGGTGGCCTACTGCATCCAACCGGGTGTCCGCTCGGACGACAGCAGTAATTATGTGCAGGGCTCCAGTGGGTGCTGGTACAACTTGCCTGCCTCGGTGCAGAGTGGCATCGCGCTGGCACTTGCCTGCGGCTACCCCAGCGCAGAGTATGGCACAGCCTATGGCGACAGCAATAGCAGCGATATCATTGGCGCAGAGAAGTGGGCCGCTACACAGGCAGTCATTTGGGATTTGATCTGTGAGTACAGAAGCCCCTACGACTATCGTTCCTGGGGAACCAGTCCCTTCTATACCTGCGTCGATACCTCTCGCTATCCCACGTTTGCCTTGTGGTACAGTGAAATTGTGGATGCCATGCAGAGCGCAACGGATATTCCCAGCTTTGCGGCGACAAGCAGCCGCTGGTGCGACACCATTGAGCTGACGAAGGATGCCAGCGGCAACTACAGCGCCAGCGTCACCGACACCAACGGTGTGCTGTCCGATTTCAATTTCAGTGCGAACAGCGGCAATGGCATCACGTTTACGCAGCGCGGCAACACTCTGACCATTACGGCAACGGCAGAAGCAGCAAAAGGCCTCTCCACCGAGAAAACCTATTCTGCCACCGGAAGTGCCTACGGCATTGATCCGGATGAAGCTGTTCTATGCTGGTACGACAGCAGTGGAAAATATCAGTCTCTGGCCAGCTATACCGGCACGGGACTTGATCCTGTGAGAGCCTACATCAAGATCAAGGCCACTGTAACAGAAGATAAGGGCAGCCTGACCATCAATAAGGTGGACGCCGATACCGGCAAGGCGCTGGCAGGTGTGACCTACCGGCTCTATGACAGCGCTGGCAATAAGGTGGCCGATGTTACTACCGGTGCGGATGGCAAGGCGGTCTTTTCTGACCTTCCGCTCGGCAGCTATACCTATCAAGAGATCAGTGCGCCGGAGGGGTATGTGGTGGATGGAACCAAGTACCCGATCACCATTACAGCTTCGGCATTGAATATCACTGCAACGCGCACCAATGCGCTGGGGAAAGCCGGTGTTGAGATCAGCAAAGTGGACGCGGATTCTAAATCGCCTCTTCAGGGCGCTGGTTTCCGTCTATACGACGCATCTGGAAGCCAAGTCGCAGAGGGCTACACGGACGCCAATGGTAAGCTGACGTTCACCGATCTGAAGCTGGGCAGCTACACCTGCAAGGAGTTCCAAGCGCCGACCGGATATGAGCTGGACGATACGGCTTTTCCCGTTGTGCTAAATCAGAACGGACAGGTGCTGAAAGTTACCCGTGAGAACAAGCTGATCACCGGCAGCATCGAGATCCTGAAAGTTGACGCCGACACCAAGCTGCCGCTGGCAGGTGTCACCTACCGGATCTTTGACGCTGATGGCAACAAGATCACGGATGGTACGACTGATGCCAATGGCAAGGTGACCTTTGATAATCTCAAGCCCGG
>CAVHKA010000236.1:0-2734 GCA_963636325.1 Agathobacter sp.
CTGCCATGATCCTTGCGTGAAGCTCTGCCGGGATCATGGCGCAGAGGTTCTTTTTGCCCTCCATCGGTCTGCTCCTTTCCTTGATTTTGCAAGCAAAGCATACCGGAAGAAGTCATGGAAAGCTATTCACCAAACTCAACGAAGAAGCTATGCGAAACGGAAGCAAAACCACCAAGGCAGCTATACCTCCCGAAGGACCGCGGCGATCCGGCTCATAATGAATTCCACGCAGGGTATCGCCACGCTGTTGCCGAGAGCCTTGTATCTGGCAGAGTCTGAAGCACTGGGGATATCTGTCCAGTCATCGGGAAAGCCCTGCAGGCGCTCACACTCCAACGGAGTCAGGCGGCGGATGAGATAGGCATAGGCTTCTGCCTTTTGGCAAACGAGATCGGTGGCATCCTTGTGCTGGCGAGCACTCTGCGTGCTGACTACACCGTTCTCACGGAAGTCATCTACACGCTGGCGGCTGTAGACCGCATGATGATCGGTAGCCGTCAGCGTATATGCGATGTCACGCTGATACCCGATCCCGTTGCCGCCGTTCTGCGGCTGCCGGTCGATGGCGTTTCCCGTGATGCAGAAGGTTTCTTCCTGCTCTACGAGCGGCACATTGTTGCCGCCTGTTCCGTACCTTGCGGACATGGTAGGCGCCACCTGATGAGGGCCAGTGTAGCGAGCATCAATGCCGTGGTTTTCGTAGACCAGCGGCTGGTGTCCATGCTCCTGCGCCCGCAAAGTACCGGACACATTCTCAGAGCACTCCATCACGCTTCCGCCCTGGTCATTCAGGCAAAGGACGGACGGCATACAGTTCCCGCTGGCAGAGCCTTTCAGCGTAGGAGCCAGTTCCTCGCCATACCCAATGCTCCCAGCAGAGGCGCCGGCTCCTGCCGAGAATGCGGCGGCTACGAAGGTCTGCTGTTTCATTCCCGGCTGTGCATTCAAAGCACCCGCAACATCATGTAAGTCACGGACCTCATCCCTTTGGTTGGCAGCAAAGGCCATAACGCCATTCCTGCCGGTGGACATCCCGCAATTCACGCCGAGCGTGGCGGCAACATCGCCGGTCAGGTCGCCATTGTAGCCGTCAAATCCCTCAACGGTGTCATCCGGCTGCGTCACGAAGGTCCGCATCTGCATGTTGGTGGTCGCCATCAAAGCGCCGGACACATCGTGCAGGTCGATCCCCTCGTCCCGCTGGTTGACGTGAAATGCCTTCAGGTCGGTGGGTTTACCGTCTGGCTGCATCAGCCCCGCCTGAATCTTCAGCGCACGCGCCAACTTCTTCGGCAATTCTTTGCCGCGCTCAAAGGCGCGGCGCAGGATACCCATACAGGCGACTTTCGACAGATAATACTTTAGAGCTGGGTACGCCTCCAGTATGCTGGACAGCGACGCCCGAATCGGCTTTCGAGGTGCAACTCCGGTGTTGAGAGGACGTTTATTATGACGATATGGAGAACGCAATTCCCAATGGCGCTGCCCGAACAGGTCGACATGCCCCGATTTCAGATCCAAATAAAAATACGGGATCGAAACCAGTTCGGAATTCTGCTTTTGGGGTCTGCGCTTTTGCGGTTCATTTGTCTTTTCGGACACTCCCGTGTCGAGCATCGTCATCTGTCCGTTCAGATCGCAGCGATACATTTAAGTGATCTCCTCCCCACAGTTTTCCGCCTCGCCAAAAACATCAAATAAGAGCTGCGGTGCAAGCAGCCCAGCGAAGTCAGCAAGGAGAAAAATGCGCTTTCGACGCTGCGCGACGCCCCAAAACTGTGCATCCAAGCAGCGCCATGCCAAAGAAAAATCATCCCCCGCTCTGAGTTCGCCCGCATCAGGCCATGCGCCGGGATAGGGGCTGGGTATGACCTCGTCTGGGAAGCAGACCCGCACGATCTCCTCCAGCACGATCCTAAAATCCTCATACTTCGGAGTTCCACTTGAAAAAGCGCCTGGCACATTCTCCCAACACATCCAGCGTGGACGGATACCGACACCGAAGCGGCCTCGCTTCTGGTCGACCGCCCTCATTTCCCGCACGATCCGCATCTGCTCCATGAACAGGCCGGAACGCGCCCCTGCAAGACCTGCCCTTGCGCCAGCAACGGACAGATCCTGGCACGGGCTGCCGCCGCAGATGATGTCTACAGGCGGAAGATCCGCACCGTTGAGCTTTGTAATGTCGCCCACATGGATCATGCTCGGAAAGCGCTGCTTTGTGACCTCAATGGGAAAGATTTCAATCTCCGAAGCCCACACCGGCGTAATGCCGCTGCGAATGGCAGCCAGAGGAAAACCACCGATGCCGTCAAACAGGCTTCCCATAGTGAGCCCGCTCATTTTGACACCGCCTGCACAATCGTGCGCGTGGTATTAACGGCGGCCTGTGCCGTGTATACCGCAGACATGATGTTTGCTCTTGTCGTTGTGTCCAGGCCAAACGCTCCGGCAATGCGGGGGATCTCGCCGGCCGAGAGCATCAAACCAAGTCCCAACAATGCGTGATCCTTAAACACCATAAGTCCGGCGATGAGGATCGTCGCCTGCAAAAATGCGGTCAGGCACAGACCGATGATCTGTTTGCACCACTGGATGAAGCCATCCGTATAGCCGCGGGGCACAGAAAACATGTACAGACTTCCCACGGCGATCTGGATCAGCAGGATACCGCCGCGTTTCAGATTGGCGAAGAAGACCTTGATGATCGCATACGCCATAAGGATGATGCAGA
>CAVHKA010000237.1:0-2703 GCA_963636325.1 Agathobacter sp.
GGGAATCCACATAGCTGATGAGCTGGGCATCGTCCGCATCCCGCCAGAATTTCGAAGGGTGCCGCCAGGGCACATCGCCCTTGATCTCCATGCCGTCCAGAAGCTGATTGAATACCAGTGGTTTCAGAAGCGGGTCGTTCATGAGGATCACGGTGAGGTTCTGCAGCGTGTTTTTCACCTTGCCGGCCTTGTCCAGCTCCAAGGCTTTCTGCCAGTCCTCGTCGGAGAACTCCTCGTTTGCCTGGGCTTTGCGCTCCTCGGCAAAGACTGCTTTGACCTTCTCGTCCTTGAGGGCAAAATCCGACATTGCCTGGAAGGACGGCAGCTTGCTGGGTGCGGTGTCCGGGGCGCACTTATCGTCCAGGTCACGGAAGCGGTGCAGGCGCACCAGGTCAAAGGCGTTCAGCAGTCGACCGCAAACCGGGTCTGTGGCGTGGTGGCTGTATGCGAACTTGCCATCGTAGACGATGACACCGGCAGAGGAATCAGCGGGGATATAGTCGTAGCGGCCATTCATGGCAGACGGCGCATATACATCCGAGAGAAAGGCGTCGATGGCTTCCTCCACCGTATAGGCACGGCAGAAAGCACCCACCACACCCGGCTTCGTCAGCGGGTCGGCCTGCTGGGCAATGCTGTGCTGCACCACCTCGGACTGGCGGCTGGATACGGGCCAGGTGGAGGCATCGTGCCAATCATCGTAACGGGAAAGGTATTCGTCCGGGTCAAGCTCTGCGCCGTCCTGCACCTTGTAGAAAAACTCGCCATTGGCGGAAGTGGAAGGCCAGTACATGAGCCGGGACGCCTCGTAGGTGGTATCGTCAAAGAGGTCGATGCCGATCTCCTTTGCCACCATTCGTGCAACTGCCGGATATTCTTCTTCGCTGATCTCCCGTTTCAGCGGGATAAGCAGACGAAGGCGGGGATGCTCCGGCGTGTGCTTATGGGTGGAATAGACGCAGCACTTGAAGTCGTGGAACAGCGTGATTTCATCCCAGATGTCCGGAGTGCCGTAGTCCATATCCAAGGTGAGCAGAGAGCGGCACAGCACCATGCCGTTTTTGCGGCGACCTTCCCGGAGATGCCCTCCGACGAAGCCGCCCACATCCTTGATGCCGTCCTGCTGACCCTTTTTCAGCTTGCGGTATTCTTCGACCGTTTCCGTGGTGCGGATGGTGCTGCCGCAGCGGGCGCAGAGATCCGCCCAGGAGATGTCCTGGTTCTTCCACTTTTTATCCATGCGGCTGTTGCCGACTGCGATCTTCATCTGCGTACCTCCTCACAGCTTTCGGTAAAGTAGCGGATAAGCTGGCCTTTCCGCCTGGCCTTCTCGATTTCAATGCTCATGCCGCTGGTGATTCTTTCACCGAACACCCACAGCTCGGCGCACTTGGAGAGCAGGATGATGTCCATAAACAGCGCCAGTTCACGCTCTTTGCGGTCGTTGTCGTTCATGAATTGGGTGAAATAGATGTGCGGCGCAATGGGGACGCACCCAGCATCCACGGCAAAGCGGCAGTAAGTACGGGCGTTCTCCTGATTCTTCACCATATCTCCGGCCAGCGGAGAGCAGATATACACCACGGGACGAAAGGCTCGTAGCGCCTTGGCTTCCTGCTCGATTTTGGTCAGCGCCTCGTAGGCGGTGGGGTCGTAGTACCCCTCGCAATTGAATTTATTGACTCCCATTTGGGTCACCTCAGTCTTTCTTATAAAAATCGCAGACATAGCCGTCTGCTCGGAGCAGAAGCCCCGATGCCCAAGTGGGCGTTTGCCCCATGACGGAGCAGATATTCTCCAAAGAGGTATCCGGCGGCGCTTCGATGACCGCCTCATCGTGGACGTGCATGACGATGCGATACCCAGCGGCATTCAGCCGGAGCATAGCTTCCGCAAGAATGTCCCTCGCCGTCGCCTGGACGATGTTCTCCACAAACTTGGGACCGTAGCTTTCCAGGCGCAGCCACTTTTTCTGTTCGCCGACACCTTCATAGGTCACGGACTCATTGCCGAAGCGGTTCAGACCCATCTTCGGTTTCACATACACCAGCCGTCTGCCGGAGGGCAGCACCACGAACATCATGCCGCTCTGATAGTAAAAGCGGATGCCGTGTGTTTCCGTAGCCGTCCGCTCCAGGACGCAGGTGGAAGCAGCCTTGTCCACATCCCACCAGAACTTTGTGATGTGGGGATTGGACAGACGCCAGGCATCCACCAGCGGTTTCAGTTCTTCCTCCTGCAAGCCGTAGTTCAGTGCGCCCATTGCTTTCAGCGCACCCACGGAGCCGCCGTAGCCCAGAGCCACTTCGGCAATTTTGCCTTTCTGCCGAAGATGCCCGTTCACGCCGTGCTTTTCCACGGGGACATGGAACATCTGCGAAGCGGAAGCGCAGTAAATGTCGCCGCCGTTTGCAAAAACCTCCTGCCGCCAATGCTCTCCGGCGATCCATGCGATGGCTCTTGCCTCGATGGCGGAAAAGTCGGCAACATAAAAGCGGCAGCCGGGTTTCGGCACAAAGGCGGTACGGATGAGCTCGGACAGTACCAGCGGTACGGAGTCGTAGAGCATTTCCACGGCGTCCGTGTTGCCGCTGCGGACCAGTACCCGTGCGGTATCCAGATCCGGCAGATGATTCTGCGGCAGATTTTGCACCTGGATGAGCCGACCGGCATAGCGGCCGGTGCGGTTGGCTCCATAAAACT
>CAVHKA010000238.1:0-2697 GCA_963636325.1 Agathobacter sp.
CCCTCGACCTCCAGCGTGACAGGCTGGCGTTCTAACCAACTGAACTACTTGGCCTTGTTGCGCTTTCGTTGTCGTCGAACTCAAGCTTGTATATTATAGCAAGCATAAGGAAAATTGTCAACACCTATTTTCAAAAATTTTTGACATTTTTTTGAAATTGAAAAAACACGAGATTTGACATGGATTTTACATGACAGCGCTTTCTCATTTTACACGCCTGCCGTAAGCTGTTAGCTGTAAGGATGAGACATCCCAATCAGACAGACACCAAATGAAAAGGAGATATACATTATGAAAAAGTTCATTGCCCTTGCGCTGGCGCTGGTTCTGGCACTGAGCCTGGCTGCCTGCGGCGGCAACAACGACAGCAACACCACCCCCGACGACAACAGCGGTGACGCCGCCGTCACCGGCACCGTGTCCACCGACGGCTCCACCTCCATGGAGAAGGTCATCGGCGCGCTGGGCGAGTCCTTCATGGCTGCCAACGCCGGTACCACCGTCGGCTACAACCCCACCGGCTCCGGCGCGGGCATCACCGCCGTCAGCGAAGGCCGCTGCGACATCGGCTTGTCCAGCCGTGCCCTGAAGGACGACGAGAAGGCTTCCGGCCTGAAGGAGACTGTGCTGGCCTATGACGGCATCGCCATCATCGTGCACCCCGACAACCCCGTTTCCGACCTGACTGTGGAGCAGATCGCCGACATCTACACCGGCAAGATCACCAACTGGAAGGACGTGGGCGGCAATGACGCGGCCATCGTTCTGATCGGCCGTGAGGCCGGCAGCGGCACCCGCGACGGCTTCGAGTCCATCACCGACACCAAGGACGCCTGCCAGTACCGTCAGGAGCTGACCTCCACCGGTGACGTGATCACCACCGTCAGCCAGAACCCCGACGCCATCGGCTATGCCTCTCTGGCCGCCGTCAAGGATACCGTCAAGGCCCTGAACGTGAACGGCGTGACCCCCAGTGAGGCCACCGTCAAGGACGGCAGCTACACGGTGCAGCGTCCCTTCGTTCTGGTAACCAAGGAGGGCGTGACCCTCTCCCCTGTTGCGCAGGCATTCTTCGACTATGTGACCTCCGCTGACGCGGCATCCATCATCTCCGCCGCCGGCGCGGTATCTGCCAACGGTTAACAGTATACGGTGAAGGGCGGCGTCCTGTATGGGCGCCGCCCCACAGCCGCAGAAAGGAGTGGCGTATGAGACATGACAAACGGCTGCTGGAGACCATCATCCACGGCATTTTTCTCGTTCTGGGACTGGTCACCGTTGGCTGTGTGCTGCTGATCACCGTATATCTGGTGATCTCCGGTATCCCAGCCATACGGCAGATCGGTCTTGTGGACTTTCTGTTCGGGCCGGTATGGGACTCCACAGCAGCGGAGCCGAAGTTCGGCATCCTGCCCTTTATCCTCACCAGCGTCTACGGCACGGCGGGCGCGATCCTGCTGGGCGTGCCGGTAGGCTTCTTCACGGCGGTATATCTGGCCAAGGCCGCACCCAAGCGCATGAAGGAGATCGTATCCTCGGCAGTAAGCCTGCTGGCAGGCATCCCCTCGGTGGTGTACGGCCTTGTGGGCATGCTGGTACTGGTGCCGGGCATCCGGAAGATCTTTCACATCCCTGACGGCTCCGGCCTGCTGGCGGCCATCATCGTGCTGGCAGTCATGATCCTGCCCTCCATCATCAAGGTCTCCATGACGGCGCTGGAGGCGGTACCCCGTGAGTATGAGGATGCCTCTCTGGCGCTGGGCGCTACGCCGGTGGAGACATGGTTCCGCGTCTCCGTCCCCGCCGCCAAAAGCGGCATCGCCGCGGCGGTGGTGCTGGGCGTAGGCCGCGCCATTGGCGAGGCCATGGCGGTCATCATGGTGTCCGGCAACAGGCCCAACATACCGTCCCTGTTCCAGAGCGTCCGCTTTCTGACCACCGCCGTGGCCAGTGAGATGGCCTACGCCGGGCAGGGCTTGCAGCGGCAGGCGCTGTTCTCCATCGCGCTGGTGCTGTTTCTGTTCATCATGCTGATCAATGCCGCGCTGAACTTCTTCCTCAAGCGCAGCAAGGAGGGTTGAGCCATGGAAAACAACATTTCCCGCCGCCGCAAGGCGTATGGCGGCGTGATGCGGGCGCTGATGTACGTCAGCGTCGGGCTGACCTGCGCGCTGGTGCTGTTCATGATTGGCTATGTGCTCTATAAGGGCGTGCCCAATCTGAACTGGCAGCTGCTCAGCACCAAGCCCAGCTATCTGAGCGGCACCATCGGCATCCTGCCGGATATCCTCAACACGGTATATATCGTATTGGCGTCGCTGGTGATCGTGCTGCCGCTGGGCGTGGGCGCGGCGGTCTACCTGACAGAGTACGCCGCCAACAAGAAGCTGGTGGCGGCCATCGAATACGCCGCCGAGACGTTGTCCGGCATTCCCTCCATCATCTACGGTCTGGTGGGTATGATGTTTTTCTGCCAGTTCCTGGGGATGCAGACCTCCCTGCTGGCCGGTGCCCTGACGCTGGTCATCATGAACCTGCCCACCATCATGCGCACCACCCAGGAGAGTCTGAAAACCGTGCCCCAAAGCTACCGCGAGGGCGCCTTCGGACTGGGCGCGGGCAAGTGGCGGGTCATCCGCACGGTGGTGCTGCCCGGCTGCGTGGACGGCGTCATCACCGGCTGCATCCTGTCCGTCG
>CAVHKA010000239.1:0-2688 GCA_963636325.1 Agathobacter sp.
GTCTCTCCCTCCGTCTCGGCTTACGCCGAGCCACCTCCCTCGTCAGAGGGAGGCTTTGATGCTGCATCACATCAAAAACATCTTTTCCCGCCGCAAATTGTTGTTGTAATTTCCGGCGGGAAATGGTATACTAAATTTTACGAATGAGTTTTATTGCAAGGAGACACATCGTTATGCCTGAGAATAAAGAATATATGACCCATCAGGAGGAGCTGGGCACCATCCAGATCTCCGAGGAGGTGATGGCGTCCATTGCGTCCACCGCCGTGCTGGAGGTGGAGGATGTCACCGGATTGATGAGCGCCAACGTGTCGGACTTCATGGGCGGCAAGAAAATGACCGCCAAGGGCGTCCGCGTGGAGATGGACGGCGACGCCATCATGGTGAACGTGTTCATCACGGTGCGCTACGGCTGCACCATCGGTGAGGTGGCCAAGAAGGCCCAGAATGCCGTGTATCAAGCACTGGAGAGCACCACCGGCTATCCCGTGTCCGCCGTGAACGTCCATGTGGGCGGCATCAGCTTCAACTAAACCGACGAAAAAGAGAGAAGAGTATGACACGCAATACTGCCCGTGAGATCGCCATGCATCTGGCGTTTGAGCTGAGCTTTACCGATCTGCCCATCGGGGAATTTCTGGATCACTACCTGTCTGAGGAGAAGTTCGCCGAGCTGGCCCCGGAATGTGACCTGTACGCCCAGCGGCCCAATGCCAAGCAGGAGGCCTACATCCGCCGCCTGGTCTCCGGCGTGGCGGAGCACGCCGCCGAGCTGGACACCTACATCGAGAAGTATGCCAAGGGCTGGCGCTTCGAGCGCATTTCGCTGGTGGCCTCGGCCATCATGCGGCTGGCCATGTACGAGATCATGTATATGCCGGATATCCCCCACGGCGTCGCCATCAACGAGGCGGTGGAGCTGACCCGCAAGTACGACGAGCCGGAGACGGCCAAGTTCGTCAACGGTATTCTGGGCAGCTTCCTGCGGCAGGAGATCAAGGAGTAAACACAGAAGGGCAGGGCATTGGCCCTGCCTTTTTTCGTAGGAGTTGCTATGGAACAGCATGTTTTCAGCGTGACGGAAGTCAACCAGTATATCAAAAGCATCATCGACGGCGTGCCCCAGCTCAGTGAAGTGCTGATCCGGGGCGAGCTGTCCAACTATAAGATCTATCCCTCCGGACACCACTATTTCACCCTGAAGGACGGCGAGAGCGCCATCCGCTGCGTCATGTTCCGGGGCAGCGCGGGGAGGCTGCGGTTCCGGCCGGAGAGCGGCATGCAGGTCATCGCCGGAGGACGCGTCAGTGTCTATCCCCGTGACGGCGCGTACCAGCTGTACTGCACGTCCCTGTCGGCGGACGGCATCGGAGACCTGTACGTGGCCTTTGAGCAGCTGAAGGACAAGCTGAACCGGGAGGGCCTGTTCGATCCCGCCCACAAGAAGCCGCTGCCGCTGTACCCCCGGCGCATCGCCATCGTCACCTCGTCGGCGGGCGCGGCGGTACACGACATGATCCGCATCCTGCGGCGGCGCTATCCCATCGCCAAGGTGCTGCTGCTGCCGGTGCGGGTGCAGGGCGTGGAGGCGCCGCCGGAGATCGTGGGCGCCATCCGCTACGCCAACCGCTGGCAGCTGGCGGATGTGCTGATCGTGGGCCGGGGCGGCGGCTCCATCGAGGATCTGTGGGCCTTCAACGACGAGCGGGTGGCGCGGGCCGTTTACGCCTCGGAGATCCCGGTGATCTCCGCCGTGGGGCATGAGCCGGATGTGACCATCTCCGATTTCGTGGCGGACCGCCGGGCGTCCACGCCCTCCAACGCGGCGGAGATCGCCGTGCCGGATCAGGCGGAGCTTCTGAAGCAGCTGGACAGCGCGTCCCGCGCCATGGCGCAGGGAACGCTGAACACGCTGGAAAAGGCGGATACCCAACTAAGAGCGCTGGCGGCTAAGCGGGTGCTGACTGATCCCATGGCGTTTGTCGACGACCGGCGGATACAGCTGGACAGCGTGCAGCAGCGCCTGGGACTGACGGCCCACCGGCAGCTGAGCGCGCGGCAGCAGCGGTTCACCGCGCTGGCGGCGTCGCTGGACGCCCTCAGCCCGCTGAAGGTGCTGGGCCGGGGCTACGCCATGGCGCAGGCGGCGGACGGCACGGTGCTGCGGACAAGCCAACAGGTGAAGGAAGGCGACAGGATACATGTGCAGCTGGGGCAGGGCGCGCTGGACTGCACCGTTGACCATAAGGAGGACTGACATATGGCGGCAAAAAAGACGTTTGAACAGAATATGGCGCGGCTGGAGGAGATCGTGGGCAAGCTGGAAAAGGGCGACGCCCAGCTCAGCGATTCCCTGAAGCTGTTTGAGGAAGGCACGAAGCTGATCGCCCAGTGCCGCACGGAGCTGGACAAGGCGGAGCAGCAGGTGGTCAAGCTGATGAAGGGCCCCGACGGCGCTCCCGTCGAGAGTGATTTTTTAAGCGAGGAATAATATGGATTACGAAGCGAGATACCAAGAATACCAGCAGGCCATTGAAAAGTATCTGGACGGCCTGTTCACGGGAAAAGTGGCCTATGGTCGGCTGTACGAGGCCATGAGATACGCCATTCTGGGCGGCGGCAAGCGCATCCGCCCGGTGCTGACGCTGGAGTTCGCCCGTCTGGGCGGCATCGACTGGCATCTGGCGC
>CAVHKA010000240.1:0-2682 GCA_963636325.1 Agathobacter sp.
AGGAGGTCTGCGCCTACATCCAGCGGGACTATCCCGCGTGGCCGGAGGGGTAAAAGAGTCAAAAAGCTTCCGTTTCCTTTTGGAAACGGAAGCTTTTTATATGTGTCAGAAGCTGACCACTTCGTTCTTCGGCTTTTCGGTGGCGTGGATGTCGGAGACGTACAGCACCGGGCCTTCGCCCTGATAGGCGTCGCAGTTCTCCTTGCGGACGGTGGCGGTCAGTTCCACCCAGTCCCGGTTCTTGAACTTGTCCAGTCCTTCGCCGCGGCACACCAGCGCCAGGAACTGCATGTCGTTTTCGCAGCACACCATGGCGAAGCGGCCGGGGCAGTGGACGCCCTTGAACTTCTTGGAGTGGCACATCAGGGCCTTGAAGGTGACGGTGACGCCGTCATACCGGGCGGTGTTGTCCATCAGGTCAACGTACCACACGCCGTACTCGTCGTCCGGCACGTCCAGATGGCCGCTGCTGAGATCGAACGGGCACATGTCGGGGGTCATATACTCCTCGCTGGTGCCGTCGGCGTTCTCCAGATAGATGTCGGCCCGGCGGTTCACCATCTTCAGGTTGCGGCTGCGGAGCTGGGAGCGCAGCTCCTCGTTGCAGCGGTTGAAGATCAGCAGGTCGGCGTTGGCGATCTTCTCCATCATCAGCTGGCCCATGTTGCGGACATAGGTCTCGAAGGTGGTGGCGTCCACCAGCACCATGATCTGATACAGGATCCAGTTGGCGGGGAAGCCCTCGCGGTACAGGGGCTCCATCTGCCACATACCGTTGTACTCCATAATGACCTGCTTGGGGCGGTACTGCTTTTCCAGCTTCTTGAACAGGGCCGGGGTCATCTGCGCCGGGTCGTCGATGGTGTAGGTGAACACGTTTTGCAGCACATTGGGATCGTACTCGTCCTCGCCTTCCTCGCAGCAGATCAGCAGCGTGCGATCCTCGGCGGCGAAGCCGTCCTTCAGGATGCCGTTGATGAAATCCGTCTTTCCGGCGTCCAGAAATCCGGCAATGAGATAAACAGGAATATCCATAGGCTCGTTGTCTCCTTACAAGCCGAACAGCTCATGGAGCTTATGCTCGTCCAGATTCGCGCCGATGACGCACAGGCGGCCGGTGTAGTCGGCGGGGCCAAAGCGCGCCTCGTGCTCCTCCGGCACATAGTCGAAGTGGAGCCACTGGCCCTCGCCGTTGGGGACGATGCCCTTGGCCCGGACGATCTGGCCGTAGTCACCGCTGTCCAGCGCCGTCAGGATGTGGTGGAGCTGCTCCTCGGTGAAGGGCTTCACCGTCTCCTCGCCCCAGGAGGTGAACACCTCGTCGGCGTGGTGATGATGGTGATGGCAGCCGCAGTGGGGATCGTCGCACTCCTCGCCGTCGTGGTGATGGTGATGCTCGTGGTCATGGTCATGGTCATGATGGTGCTCATGCTCCTCCTCATGATCATGATGGTGGCAGCAGTGGTCATGATCGTGGTCATCATCGTCGTCGTGATCGTGGTGATGATGGCAGTGCTCGTGGTCGTGCTCATCATGCTCATCGTGGTCATGATGGTGATGGTGTTCGTGTTCGTGCTCGTCGGCCTCATGCTCGGCCCGCATCTTCTCCAGCATCTCATCGGCCAGAGAGACCTTCTCCACGGCGGCCAGAATGGTCTTGCCGTCGATCTGATCCCAGGGAGTGGTGATGATGGCGGCGGTGGGGTTCTTCTCCCGCAGCATGGCCGCGGCGGCCTCCAGCTTCTCCTGAGACAGCTTCTGGGTACGGGAGAGGATGATGGTGCCGGCGGACTCGATCTGGTTATTATAGAACTCACCGAAGTTCTTCATGTAGACCTTCACCTTGCTGGCGTCGGCCACGGTGACGAAGCTGTTCAGCTTCATGTCGGGCACGTCCTTCACGGTGTTCTCCACCGCCACGATCACGTCGGAGAGCTTGCCCACGCCGGAGGGCTCGATGAGGATGCGGTCAGGCTGGAACTTCTCGTGGACCTCCTTCAGGGCCTTGTTGAAGTCGCCCACCAGAGAGCAGCAGATGCAGCCGGAGGACATCTCGCTGACCTGCACGCCGCTGTCCTTCAGGAAGCCGCCGTCAATAGAGATCTCACCGAATTCGTTTTCGATCAGCACCAGCTTTTCGCCCTGATAGGCCTCGGCCAGCAGCTTCTTAATCAGCGTGGTCTTGCCCGCGCCCAGGAATCCGGAGATAATGTCGATTTTTGTCATAGTATACCCTTCTTTTCTTCTGCTGTGGAAAGCAGCATATATTTTTTCTCCTATATCATATCCTTTTTTGAAAAAAATGCAAGCCTTTGGGAAAAAGTCATTGTTGCCAAACGGTAAACTTTGATGTATAATACCATGGAATGAGTCCTCCGCAGGCAGCTGCGGAGCCGGTCTCGCGCAATGGATACCCACGAATCATGTCAGGCGGGGAACCGAGCAGCATTAAGAGGGATAGACATGTGCCGCGAGGAAGCCGGTTCCGTGGCTGCGTGCAGAGGACTTTTTCTGTTTTTATGAGTTTTACGAAAGGAGACGGCGGAATGTATCAGGCACTGTACCGCAAGTGGCGGCCCAGGACCTTTTCGGAGGTGGTGGGTCAGGCCCACATCACCGATACCTTACAGCGGCAGGTGGCCGAGGGCCGCGTGGGCCACGCCTACCTGTTCACCGGCACCC
>CAVHKA010000241.1:0-2628 GCA_963636325.1 Agathobacter sp.
ACGGAGGGATTGTCACAAACCGGTCAACCACACGGTCAACCCCTCAGTCACGGCTTACGCCGCGACAGCTCCCCTTACACAGGGGAGCCTTTGAATGAGTGCCGCATCGTAATCTCCCGACAAGCTCAAAAGTCCCGGCCATCGGCCGGGACTTACTTTCATTTTTCTTCCTTGCGGCGCTCCAGCGCCTTCTGGCCCGCCTGATAGAGGTTCCCGGCGGTCTCCTTTAGCGTCTCCGCCGTCTCCTTCAGGCCCTCCTCCGCCGTGCGGAGGAACTCGTCCTTTACGTCGGACATCAGCCGCCGCATGACCTCCGACACGATGCCCTTCTGCTTTTCGTCGGCAGCCAGACGGCGGAGAAGATCCTTCTGTTTGACTTCCTCCAGCGAGCGCAGCTTGCCGCCCTGGGTAAACATGTCGAACAGCGCCGCGGAGAACTCCTCCCGTTCCTCACGGCTCATGGAGGCGATCCACTCCCGCAGCACATCGTCGGACAGCTTGCCCAGCTCCGAGCGCTCCTCGCACCGGATGAACTGCCGGCCCTGCACGCCCCAGGTCAGGGGCTCATGCTGCATGACGGCGCGGCTGTTGCTGGCCACCACCACATAGTCCTCCGTGTGCTCCAGCAGCACGCCCACGATGGAGGAAGCGGGGATATAGGTGTGGAGCTTTTCGGCAATGCGGCGGTATTCCTCCGTGTCGGTCACATCCTTACGAAAGCCGGGACCGTCGTTATTGTAGGCGTCCAGCAGACGGGTGCGCTGCAGTCTTTCCGGAATGTGCATGGCGGCGTAGGCCGCCAGATTGCCGCCCTTGGAATGGCCGCCGATCCGCAGCGGACGCTCCGGGCAGTGCCAGGCCATGTCCTCCACATACTCCGCCGCGCCGATCTGGGCGGGGACGGCGTCCATAAAGCTGAGGTTCAGGTTCTCCTTCCAGCCCACCAGCGAGCGGTCGGTGCCCATAAAGGCGCAGAACAGGGTGCCGTCCGGCACCAGGAAGGACAGGGCGTCCAGCTGCATCTCCCGCGCCTCGTCCCGCACCGCCTCATAGCCGAACATCCGCACGCCGCCGAAGCGGCGGGAGCCGGCGGCCAGCTTCATCAGCGGGATATAGTCGTTGGGGGACAGGCCCTGCTGCTCATCCTCCGCTGTCATGCGGGGCACGATGTCGCCCAGCAACACAGCATCTTCCGGTTCGCGGCTGCGCAGCTCCGGGAGGCGGCGGAAATTCAGATAGGTGATGATGCACAGCACCAGGCTGTCCACCTCGTTGAAAGCGTCCTGCGCGAAGGTCAGGTCGCCCCGCCAGCGCAGATAGTCAAACACCGTGGTGACCACGGTTTTCTCGTTTTTGTCCATGGCGCTCTCCTTTGTCGGGAAAATTGGTAGCAGTATCATAGCATATTTTCTCCACGGGCGCAAGGTGGTGAAGTTTATCTTCGGCCCCCTCTGGGAGGGGGCTGTCAGCGAAGCTGACTGGGGGAGAGAATCTGTGCTTTTATTCTCTCCCTCCGGCGCTTCGCGCCACCTCCCTCTCAGAGGGAGGCTTTGGATCGCTTCCATACTTCCATACTTTTTTCAATTTATATTGACATTTCCCCCCTTTTTCTATATAGTGGTCTTGCTGTTTTCAGCATGCCAAATTTCAACGAAAAATACAGGCCGTTCCGGCCCTCGGTGAGTACAGAGAGAAGAGGCGAAAAAATCTTTTTTATGAACGGGGGAGGATAAATGTCCAAAGAGTTGATTCGCCTGCGGAACCTCTGCATGGCGTTTGACGACGAGCTGGTTCTCGATAACATCAACCTTTATATCAACGATTCCGAATTCCTCACACTGCTTGGGCCCAGCGGCTGCGGCAAGACCACAACGCTGCGGATCATCGGCGGGTTTACGACGCCCACATCCGGTGATGTCACCTTTGACGGTGTGAGGATCAATGACGTTCCGCCGCATAAGCGGCAGATCAACACCGTGTTCCAGAAATACGCCCTGTTTCCCCATCTGGACGTATTCGAGAACGTGGCCTTCGGCCTGCGCATCGCCAAGGTGCCGGAGGAGGAGATACGGCAGCGTGTCACGGAGATGCTGGCGGTGGTCAGCCTGAAGGGCTTTGAGCAGCGCCGCGTTGACCAGCTCTCCGGCGGCCAGCAGCAGCGTGTGGCCATTGCCCGCGCGCTGGTGAACCGCCCCAAGGTGCTGCTGTTGGACGAACCGCTGGGCGCGCTGGACCTCCGGCTGCGGAAGGATATGCAGAACGAGCTGAAGCGTATCCAGCAGCAGATGGGCATCACCTTCATCTATGTGACCCATGACCAGGAGGAGGCCCTGACCATGTCCGACACCGTGGTGGTGATGGACAAGGGCCGCATCCAGCAGATCGGAACGCCGGAAGATATATATAACGAGCCGAAAAACGCCTTTGTGGCGGACTTTATCGGCGAGAGCAACATCCTCAACGGCATCATGGTCCGCGACAGGGTCGTGAAAATGTACGGCAAGGAATTTCCCTGTGTGGACGGCGGCTTCGCCGAAAACGAGCCGGTGGATGTGGTCATCCGCCCCGAGGACATCGACATCGTCCCCGTGGAGCAGGGCCAGCTCATCGGCACCGTCACCAACGTGA
>CAVHKA010000242.1:0-2574 GCA_963636325.1 Agathobacter sp.
TCCGTGGAAAAGGCGTCCATCGGCAACGTGTTCCTGGGCGTTATCCTGTTCCATACCATGTTCGTGGTGGCGCCCTTTGCCGGTACCAAGATCACCGGCGACTCCATGATCGGCGAGTATTTCCGCGTGTTCATCTCCTACGCCGTTATCACAGTCGCACTGGTCATGTACGAGGCCAAGAAGCGCAAGTCCCAGAGCATGCTGGGCCAGATGCTGGCGCAGGCCCAGCTGGAAGAGGAGGGTAAGACGGAATGAAAGCACGCAAATGGATCATCCGGATCGCCGCCGTCGTAGTGCTGATCGTGCTCGGCGTGATCATGAGCATCATCGGCCGCGGCCATACCATCTATCTGGACAACAAGACGCTGGAGTACGACGGCCAGACCTACAAGGCACCCTATAAGGTGACCATCACCGTGGGCGGCGAGGAGCTGACCAAGCTGTACGACAAGGAGCGCGGCTCCACCACCTGCCTGGGCCAGACCTTTACCGTGACGCTGGAGGTCATGGAGACCAAGAACGGCGCGGAAGATGCACAGACCTACAAGATCCCCATCCCCAAGAATATGGATGGCGTGATCATCAACATCCCCGGCTATCTGGCCGGTCTGCCTGAGGAGGCGTATCTGACCGAGTTCATCCCGGTCGCGACTGAGGAGCCTGATGACAGCGAGACGCCCAGCGGCGACGACAGCCTGCTGACCGGCGACGACGCGACGCTCCCCGATATGTAATAACGATCTGATACAGCCCATGCGGCCGCAGCATGGGCTGTATCGGCCATTGCAGTAAATGGAGGTAAATACTATGGCAGTTTTATCCGGACTGAAGCCTGAAAAGGTATTTGAGTATTTTGAAAAGCTCTGCTCCGTGCCCCACGGCAGCGGCAACACCAAGATCATCAGCGATATGTGCGTGGGCTTCGCCAAGGAGCTGGGCCTGCGGTGCCGCCAGGAGCCCTGCAACAACGTCATCATCTGGAAGGATGCCTCCGCGGGCTATGAAAACGCCGCGCCCATCATTTTGCAGGGCCACATCGACATGGTCTGCGCCAAGACCGACGACTGCACCAAGGACATGGCCGTGGAGGGCCTTGATCTGGTCACCGACGGCGAGTGGGTCTGGGCCGACAAGACCTCTCTGGGCGGCGATAACGGCATCGCCGTGGCCATGATCCTGGCCATTCTGGCGGACGATACGCTGGCTCATCCTCCCATCGAGGCGGTGTTCACCGTGGACGAGGAGGTAGGTATGGACGGCGCTTTCGCCCTGGATTGCTCTGACCTGAAAGGCAGGAAGCTGCTGAATCTGGACTCTGAGCTTGAAGGTGTGTTCACCGTTTCCTGCGCCGGTGGTATGCGGGCTGACTGCCATCTGCCCGGCGCCATGGAGCCGGTGAGCGGCATGAGCGGCTATGCCGTCACGCTGTCCGGCCTGCAGGGCGGCCACTCCGGCGCGGATATCCATCTGGGCCGGGCCAGCGCCAACCAGCAGATGGGCCGGGTGCTGTACAGCGCCATGGAGTGCTTCCACGGCCTGCGGCTGGCGGCGGTGTCCGGCGGCCAGTTCGACAACGTCATCTGCTCCCGCTGCGACGCGGTAGTGGCTATCCCGGCTGGGAAAGAGGCGGAGTTCGAGGCGTTCATCGCGGAATTCGACGCCGTCCTGAAGAACGAGTACACCGGCTGCGACGACGGCATTACCCTGGCTTGCGCCAAGACCGATGTGACCGTTGCCGTCAGCGAGGTCACCACCAACATCATGCTGCACACGCTGCTGGCGCTGCCCCAGGGCGTACAGGCCATGAGCGTGGACTTCCCCGGCCTGACCCAGACCTCTCTGAACATGGGTGTGCTGAAGCTGGAGGAGGACGGCCTGCACATCACCTTCTCCATCCGTTCCAGCATCGCCTCCCAGAAGGAGATGCTGGCCCAGCGGGTCCATGCTATCGTGGAGTTCGCCGGCGGCACCGTCACCGAGCGGGGCAAGTACCCCGGCTGGCAGTACGAGCGCAACTCCGCTTTCCGGGATATGGTGCTGGAGGCATATCACGACCTGACCGGCAAGGAGGGCGTGGTGGAGGCGACTCACGGCGGCCTGGAGTGCGGCCTGCTGATCGAGAAGATCCCCGGCCTGGACGCCATCTCCATGGGCCCCGAGTTGCACGATGTGCACTCTGTCCGTGAGCGGCTCAGCGTTCCCTCCACCGAGCGGATGTATGAGCTGCTGTGCGAGGCCCTCAAGCGCAGCAAATAAGCGATATCCAACGGTATATGGGCGGCATCTCTGCAAGAAATTGCAGGGATGCCGCCTTTTTGCTGCAAATTATGCAGGAATCCTATCATATCAAAACGTGGTTCGCCAGAGTAAATTTATGAATATACAGAGGAAAAATGAATAAAAGCCGCAACAGAGCGGGGAGATATGGGACGAAAAATGAATACGCCACCGCCGCGTAAAGGAACCGCAAAAAGGATAAATGAATTTTTTGTCATTTTGACTTGCAAAAAAGAGAAGATGGGAGTATAATACGTCCATTGAATCCAATTTGGCCGCGGCACGCGGCACAATAAA
>CAVHKA010000243.1:0-653 GCA_963636325.1 Agathobacter sp.
CCGATCGGTTCGCATCCCTTGCGATCATATGCTCTTTTCAAACCGCATTACCTTAAATATAAAAGATAGACCAGAATCAGTGATACAGCCCGTCCATTTACATATTAGACCCTGTACAGCGTGAAATCGCGGCATATTCGCGTTGACGGGCGCTTGCGAAATGTGATACGATAATATTACTGTCCATTATGTTAGGAGATGCGTATCATGAAAATAAAACGCTGGCTCACCACCTTCTGCGCCCTTGCGATGTCGCTGCTGCTGACCGTTCCCACCATGGCGGAGGATGGCGTCCCTACCGGCGGCACTACCGCTCTGCCCGATATCCTGAATGATATTGACCTCGGCTCTACCGACAGCATCCAGTTTTTGTTCGCCAAGCTCCAGCTGGCCTAGGCGCAGCTCTGTAAGGACTCCGCCAATTCCTATATACAGCAGATCGAGAGGCTTCAGGCCGAACTGACTCTAACCGCGGATACACTTGAAAAGATGCGGCAGCTTCAGGCAGAGGGAGCAACGGAGATGCCCGAGGATATGCTCGTCTTCATGCGGGATCGCGGTCTCGCTTATTATGAACCGGATAGCTACGAATACTGGAGCTATAACATCGAAAGCGTCACGATCTATCAGGACAGCCTCACCAGTCAGACGCA
>CAVHKA010000243.1:663-2566 GCA_963636325.1 Agathobacter sp.
AGACGATGATGGTCAATCTGCAGGATTTCATCACTCAGTACAACTCCTACCTGCGGGGCGCCAGTGACGCCGTCAACTCTGCCTCCGAGACGCTGACAGCCCTCGCCGCGGCGCAGCGCGGCGGCAGCCTGTTCTCCACCGACGGCGCGGCCGCCGCCTCCGGTCAGTACGCGCTGGTGGCCTTCTCCGCCCTCATCGGCGGCGCGGGCGGCACGGCGCTGATGTGGGCCATCCTCAACCGGAAAAAGACGGCTAAAGAGGAAACGACGGCATGATTGCCCTCCGTTTGGCCGCGTCGCTGGCGGCGCTGGCCTTAGGCGGTACGCTGTGCGCCCGCCGCAAGCAGCCTCTGTTCTTCAAGATCCTGCTGTTCGCTGCCGCAAGCTGCTTTTTGGACGCCCTGTTCGAGGGCTGCTGGCTGCTGGTTTACGGCGCTGCTCCGGAGGGCTTCCACGTGGGCTACCTGGACTGCGTGGGTATGTGGTTCTTCCTGTTTTCCTCCTACTTCGGCGCGATCGACCGCTTGGCCGATGGCGGGGAGCGGAGGTATCTTCCCTACCGCCTGGCGACGCTGCCCGCGCCGCTGGCCGTGCTGGGCCTGACGATTTGGAGCGTGATCCGTTGGGGCGCGGCGGCCAGCCTGCCCCTGCTCCTGCTGGTCATCCCCATGGGCGCGACGCTGTTCTTCGCGCTGAAGCACCTGCTGCTGCCGGATGTGGAGATGGGCATCATCCGTGTTATGCGTCCCTATAACGCGCTGGTTCTCCTGCTGGGCCTGTGCCAAATGATCATGCAGATGCCCGGTGTCTCCGACACGGCGGCGCTGGCAGCCACACCGCTGACAAGCCTGCTGCTGGTGGCTATGCTGCCCACGGCGGAAATGGGGGTCCGGAAATGGTATATGTGATCTTCCTGTGCATCGCCCTGCCGCTTGGGCTGATGCTCCCCATTCTGGAGCGCCGCTCCCGTCGGCTGGTGTTTTTCTGCTGCTGGGCATGATGGCGGCGCTGACCGCCTATGAGATCGACAGCATTCTATATCCTCTGTCCGGACTGGACGCAATACAATTCTCCCTTACCGTCCCGCCGGTGACGGAGGAACTCCTCAATGCCTTGCCGGTACTGGTGTTTGCCATCTTTTTCAGCGACGACCGCAAGGATATTCTGCCCGCGGCCATGTCCGTCGGCATCGGCTTTTCTATTTTGGAGAACACCGCCATCCTCGTGCAGAACCTGACAGTGGTAACGTTGGGCTGGGCAGCGCTGCGCGGCTTGTCCGCCAGCCTGATGCATGGCCTGTGCACCATGATCATCGGCGCGGGACTGCCCTACGTCAAAAAGCAAAGGAAGCTGTTTTGCACCGGTATCTTCGGACTCTTTACCGTTTCCGCAACGATGCACGCCCTGTTCAACCTGCTGATCCAATCCGATTACAGCTGGCTGGGCGCCTGTTTTCCCATGGTATTGTATGTGCTGTTCTATGTCGTCCGGCGTACCGGACGGATAAGGCTGCCGTTCCTGTCATATTAAGAAAAATCTTCAGAAATCTTGCAAACGACCTCTGGCAGCTTGAGCCGGAGGTCGTTTTTCAATGGGGCCGCTTTTACTTTCGCGGCCAGCCACTGTACCGCGGCAGGCTCAGCGCCCGGATACACTTTGTAATCAGCAGGTCAGGTGTTCGAGTCACCCCACCAGCTCCAGGCACCGCACTCTATTCGAGTGTGGTGCTTTTTATATTCAAACAGCATTACCTTGAAAAGCCGGAGTGTTACAGAACGCTCCGGCTTTTCGCATTTTTGTAGGAGGGTTTCAAAATGAACAATCAAAACAACATGGCACAGCTCCGGTACCTCGAGGAACTCAAAATCAGCCTGGTACACGCCGGCTTCGAACCGGAGCGCATC
>CAVHKA010000244.1:0-2498 GCA_963636325.1 Agathobacter sp.
CCGCTGCTGCACGGCGCTGACGCCGCCGTAGGGATAGAAAACGATGATCTTCGTGCCCGGCACATCCTGAAAGCCCGCCATGGCGGCCTTGCCGGTGTCGCCGCTGGTGGCGGTCAGGATCAGGATCTCGTCGCTGACGCCGCACTTCTCCCGGGAGGCGGTCATCAGCCGGGGCAGCATGCTGAGGGCCACGTCCTTGAAGGCGCTGGTGGGGCCGCGGAACAGCTCCAGTACCGCGTCATCCCCCACGGCGACGGTGGGGGTCAGGTCGGGCGTCTCGAATTTATTGGCATAGGCGGCATGGACGAGGGCGTCCATTTCCTCTTTATCAAAAGAGGGCAGCAGCGCCGACAGGATCTCCCGCGCCATGGACAGGGTGTCCAGCGGCAGAAGGGCCTGCCAGTCCAGCTTGATCTCCGCCAGCGAGGGCATGGTATACAGTCCGCCGTCGGGGGCCAGGCCCTGTAAGACCGCCTGGGCCGCCGTGGCGTGTAATTTGGGGTTTCGTGTGCTCTGGTATTCCATCATGGGATAGACCTCCGGTTATTTTTCCTAAAAAATTTCTCGAAAAAAGCTGAAATTTCGCCTTGCATTTTCATGAGGGATATGATATATTGTTTCTCACAAAAAGTCAAGTGTTTTTTATGTGAGGACAAAATGTAATTTTTTGTCTTTTTGTCCACGAGAGAAAGGACTTTGCACCCGACGAAAGGACTGTTGATATGTTGAAAGTAGCAAAATTCGGCGGCTCCTCCATGGCTGACGCCGTGCAATTTGCCAAGGTCAAGGCCATTGTGGAGAGTGACGAGGCCCGCCGCGTTATCGTGGTGTCCGCCCCCGGCAAACGGTACAAGGACGACCATAAGGTCACCGATCTTCTTTATCTGTGCAGCGCCCACCTGAAATACGGCGTCAGCTGCGAGAAGATTTTCAACCTGATCCGCCAGCGGTATCAGGAGATCGCCGACGACTGCGGCCTGACCATCGACCTGAATCCGGAGTTCGACGCCCTATGGAAGCGGATGTGCGCCGGTGAGGCGGATCAGGAGTATCTGGCCTCCCGGGGCGAATACTTCGCCGCGCGGCTGATGGCGGACTATCTGGGCTATACCTTTCTGGACGCGGCGCTGTGGCTGCAATTCAAGTTTGACGGCACCGTGGATCAGGAGGCCAGTTATGAGGCCCTGCGGAAGGCGGCGGACGGCCAGCGGGTGGTGATCCCCGGCTTCTACGGCGCCATGCCTGACGGCCGGGTGGTGACCCTGACCCGCGGCGGCAGCGACATCACCGGCGCGCTGGCGGCGGCGGCACTGGACGCCGACGTGTACGAGAACTGGACGGACGTGTCCGGTATCCTGATGGCCGATCCCCGCATCGTGGAAAATCCCGCGCCCATCCGCCGCGTAACGTACAGCGAGCTGCGCGAGCTGAGCTATCTGGGCGCGCAGGTGCTGCATGAGGGCACCGTGTTCCCCGTCCGGGAGAAGAACATCCCCCTGAACATCCGCAACACCAACGATCCCGCCCACGACGGCACCATGATCCTCAGCAGCATCGACGACGAGGAGCAGGATGACAGCTTCATCACCGGTATCGCCGGTAAGAAGGGCTTCTCCATCATCACCGTGGCCAAGAGCGGCATGTCCTCCGAGGCGGGCTCTCTGCTGAAGCTGCTGTCCATTCTGGCCAAGCACCAGATCAACGTGGAGTACGCGCCCTCCGGCATCGACACCGTGTCGCTGGTGGTGGAGGCCGCCAAGGTGTCCTCCTGCCTGTACAGTATTCTGGGCGAGATCCAGCAGGAGCTGCAGCCCGACGCCATCCGCCTGACGGAGCATATCGCCGTGGTGGCGGCGGTCGGCCGGAAGATGGCCTTCCGTCTGGGCGTGTCCGGTAAGATCTTCAGCAAGCTGGGCGAGCACGGCGTCAACATCCGTATGATCACCCAGGGCCCCGAGGAGCTGAACATCATCGTGGGCGTGGAGGAAAAAGATTTTGAACAGGCCATTCGTGTCCTGTATGACAGCTTTGTAAAGGAGGAAGTTGCAAAATGAAACAGTTTCGTGTAGGGATTCTGGGCGCCACCGGCGCGGTGGGCCGTGAAATGATGAAAATTCTGGAGGAGCGCGACTTCCCTGTGGCGGAGCTGCGCCCCATCGCCAGCGCCCGCAGCGCAGGCGCCATGCTGCCCTTCCGGGGCGGTCAGGTGCAGGTGGTGGCCGCTTCCGACAGCGCGTTTCAGGGCCTCGACCTGGTGCTGGGCGCGGCGGAGAACGACATCGCCAAGCAGTACGCGCCCGCTATCGTCAAGGCCGGAGCCGTGTTTGTGGACAACTCCAGTGCCTTCCGCCTGGACAAGGACGTGCCCCTGGTGATCCCGGAGATCAACCCCGAGGACGTGAAGTGGCACAAGGGCATCATCTCCAACCCCAACTGCACCACCATCGTGTCGCTGGTGGCCATCAACGCCCTGAACCACGACAGCCCTCTCCAGAGCA
>CAVHKA010000245.1:0-2447 GCA_963636325.1 Agathobacter sp.
TGAAGGTGGCCGTGGCCCTGCCCGGCGCCATGTGCAAGTGGCACGGCGAGGGCGAGCCGGTGGAGATCCAGAAGAGCAAGCTGCGGGGCGTGGAGAGCTACGGCATGATCTGCGGCGCGGTGGAGATCGGCCTTGCCGACCTGTTCCCCACCAAGGAGGAGGCCCACATTCTCGACCTGAGCGAGTTCGACGCACCCGCCGGTACACCGCTGGCCGACGCGCTGGATCTGAACGATATCATTCTGGAGATCGACAACAAGTCTATGACCAACCGCCCCGACCTGTGGGGCCATTACGGCATCGCCCGCGAGCTGGCGGCGCTGTACCACCTGCCGCTGAAGCCCATCGTCCCCTATAAGAGCGACGTGGGACAGGGCAGCCTGACCGTCACCGTGGAGGACACGGAGCGCTGCCCCCGGTATGTGGCCGCTTCCATTGAGAACCTGTATGTGAAGCCCTCTACTTATCAGATGCAGAGCCGCATCTGGAAGGTGGGCATGCGTCCCATCAACGCGCTGGTGGACGTGACCAACTATGTCATGCTGGCCACCGGTCAGCCCACCCACGCCTTTGACTCCGACCACATCGCAGGCCACATCATCGTCCGCCGCGCCGCCGAGGGCGAAAAGCTGCTGCTGCTGAACGGCAAGGAACTGCCCCTGAGTACCGACGATCTGGTGATCGCTGATGACGCGGGCGCCGTGGGTCTGGCTGGTGTCATGGGCGGCGCCAAGGACTCCATCCTGCCGGAGACCAGCCGGGTCATTCTGGAGGTGGCCAACTTCGACGCCAAGGGCATCCGCCGCACCGCCCTGCGGTACGACAACCGCACCGAGGCTTCCGCCCGCTATGAAAAGGCCATCGACCCCGAACGCTGCGACCAGGCGCTGGCCATGTCTATGGAGCTGTTCGGTCAGCTGTATCCCGAAATGAAGGTCACCGGCCTGTCCGACCTGTATCCCCAGCATCTGAAGCAGGCGGAGATCGACGTGACCCTCAGCTGGCTGGAGCGCCGCCTGGGCAAGTCTCTGGCTCCCGACGACGTGAAGAAGAAGATGGAGCTGCTGGGCTATCAGGTGTCCTTCGACGGTGACAATATGCATGTGGTGGTGCCTACCTGGCGCTCCACCGGCGACGTCAGCATCAAGGCCGACATCATGGAGGAAGTGGCCCGCATGTACGGCTACGAGAACTTTGAGGCCGCGCCCATCACCACCTCCTTCGACGGCGCTATCAACCAGCTGGACAAGGATCTGGAGCGGAAGATCAAGGAGTATCTGTCCTTCCGCTGCGGCATGCAGGAGATCTTCACCTATCCGTGGATGGACGAGCTGTATGTCAATGCCGTGCTGCAAAGCACCGACGGCATCCTGTCCCTGTCCACGCCCCCCTCCCCCGCTGAACGGTTCGTCCGTTCCTCCCTGCTGCCCAACCTGTGCAAGGCCGTGGTGAAGAACGAGCGCTATTTCGACGAGTTCAACATCTACGAGACCGCCCAGGTGTTCCGGGATGAGAACTATACCACCCCCTACGATCCCCGCGAGAAGCTGCCCTCCCAGCGCAAGCATGTGGCAGGTGCCTTCGTCTGCGGCGGCAAGGACGTGACCACCCTGTTCCGCAAGGCCAAGGGCGTGTTGGAAATGATGCCCCGCTACACCCACATGGAGGGCTTCACCTTCAAGCAGGTGGAAAAGCCCGTGTGGGCCGACAATGTGGTGTGGCTGAATGTCTATCTGGGCGAGGAACGCATCGGCGATCTGGCCCTGCTCAGCAAAAAGGTGTCCATGGAGTGCGGCATCAAGAACCTGAATGTCATGCTCTTCGAGCTGGATCAGGACTGCATGAAGCCCTTCCGCTCCCGTACCAACAGCTTCACCCATCTGCCGGAGTACCCCATGACGGAGTACGACATCTCCGTGCTGCTGGACGGCGAGGTGAAGTGGGCGGATATCGCCCAGACCATCCGCGGCGTCAAGAGTGAGCTGTTCCACGGCGCGCAGTTCGTGGACGAGTACCGGGGCAAGCAGGTGCCCGACGGCAAGAAGTCCGTCACTGTCCGCCTGACCATCGGCTCCAAGGAAAAGACCCTGACCTCCGCTGAGATCGAGGAGGTTGCCAACGGCGTCATCAAGAAGCTGGTGAAGCGCTTCGGCGCGGAGCTGCGCTCCAAGTAAACCGTAACAAACAAGGCCGGTACGCGATGCGTACCGGCCCTTTTTCTGTAAGTTGTCTCATATAAGCATATAAAAACGGCACATAAGTGCCGTTTTTATATTAAGAATTATGATGTCAGTCGATCATGCTCTTCACATCAGCGGCGACCTCGAAGGCGGCGGCAGTGGCGGCCTTGACGTCATCCACGGTGAACTCGGGGTTGATCTCGGTCATCAGCAGACCCTTGTCAGTGACCTCAAACACGCACATCTCGGTGATGATCTTGTTGACGC
>CAVHKA010000246.1:0-2372 GCA_963636325.1 Agathobacter sp.
CGGACAGGAGGGTATCTTCGGTGTAGGGCTTCGGCGGCTGGGTGAAATGCTCGGTAACAGCAACCTCCGCACCGTCAAAAGTCTGCCCTTCGGTGAAGTCCGGGAGCGTATCGCCGTCCCCATCCGCAGGCTTTTCCTTCAAGAAGGCACGGAAAATGCGGTCGATTTCCCGCCAGCCTTCGGAGAGGATGCGCTTGCCCTTTGCGGTGAAGGAATGGCCGCCGCAGTCAAAGGTGGCCGTGACCGCCTCATACACATAGGGCTCCGCCGACGCGCACAGCAGACGGCAGCAGACCAGAAGAAGCAGCTCACGCTCGCCCAGGGACAGGGCGGGGATATCCGCTTTCTCGATCTCCATCGTGGGGATGATGGCGTGGTGGTCGGATACGTCCTTGTCGGAGACCATGGCCTCCACCAGTGGGAAGAAGTTTGTGCAGCCATCAAAGGGCGGCAGCTTTGCCGCCAGATGGATCACACAGGAGGCTGTTTCCGCCATATCGGAGGTCAGATACCGGCTGTCCGTGCGGGGATAGGTCAGCAGCTTTTTTTCGTAGAGGCTCTGAGCGTAGTCAAGGGTCTGCTTCGCCGTGTAGCCAAGCAGCCGGTTTGCCTCACGCTGCAAGGTGGTGAGGTCATAGAGCTTCGGCGGCTGTTCCTTCTTCTGCTCACAGGTGACGGAGGTACAGGTGACGGCAGCGCCCTTGCACATGGCCGCCGCCTGCTCCGCCTCCGCCGGATCGGTGAACCTCTCCGACACCGCCTCCGCGCCGGCCAGCGTCAGGCGCACATGATGATACTTCTCCTTCTGGAACAGCGCGATCTTCGCGTCCCGCGCCGCCAGCAGGGACAAGGTGGGCGTCTGGACGCGGCCCACGTTCAGGGTGCGGTGATAGAGGACGGAGAAAAGGCGGGTGGCGTTGATCCCCACCAGCCAATCCGCTTTCTGGCGGCAGAGGGCAGATTGATACAGGGCTTCATAATCGGCGCCGGGGCGCAGCTCGGAAAAGCCCTCCCGGATGGCGCTGTCCTCCATGGACGAGATCCAAAGCCGGAGGACCGGCTTGCGGCAGCCGGCCATTTCATACACCAGACGGAAGATCAGCTCGCCCTCACGCCCGGCGTCGCAGGCGTTGACGATCTCCGTTACGTCCTCCCGCGCCATGAGGCGCTTCACATTGTCCAAAGCCGCCTCCTTGCCGGGGATGGGGGCGTAGCGGAAGGGCTCCGGCAGGATGGGCAGATCCTCATAGCGCCATTTTTTGAAGCGTTCGTCATAGCCGCCCGCGTCCAGCGGGGATACCAGGTGCCCCACGCACCAGGAAACGATCAGGCCGCTGCCCTCATAAAAGCCATCGGCCCTGGATGAAGCACCCAGGGCCGACGCGATAGATTTTGCCACGCTCGGTTTTTCCGCGATGATCAGTTTACTCATGCTCCGCCTCCGTTTCAGCCTCCGCAGGCTCGTCCTCGTTGATATACTCCTCGTCGGGGAAATCGTACTCGTCGGGATCGGCGCTGACCTTCACGCTGCTGCGGTTCGGCTTGATGAACTTCACATAGGCGAAGGCTCCGCCGCCTGCCAGCACCAGCAGCGCCACCACGGCCAACAGGCCGCTGCCGCTCTTTTTCTCCGGCTGCTCCGGTTCAGGCTCCGGCTCCCTGGCCTTCTCCCTGCCCGCGCACTCGGAGAGGTTGGTCTTGCAGACAGGGCAGGATGTATCCACCGCGCCGGCCGCGCATTTTTCCTTACAGGTACACACCGGGGCGGCGGGCGTCTCCTCGTCCATCAGGGCCAGCAGATCGCGCTCGTCTACCTGGTTGAGAAAGTGGACGGTGTTCTCGCCGTCCTCCGCCCGGTCGATGATGATGTAGAAATAGTTGCCGCCTTTTGTGACCACGGTGATGAACTGCTTGTCCCCGGCGCTCTCACCGGCGATATCGTCCACCAGGGTCATGTTGCCCTCCGGGGTCAGGGGTTGGGGCTCATAGCCGCCCGTGGTCTCCTCCCCGGTGTAGTAGGGCTCACCGTCCCCGCCGCCTGCGAAGGCCACGGTGGAGGTGGCCGCCATGCAGAAAAGCGCCAGGAACACGGCGGCGAAACGGCGAAAAGCTCTGTTACGCTTCATCTTCCGCACCCTCGCTTTCCTCCGTCTCCATCAGCCCGTCCGGCAGGGAGATCATGCCGCTGGCATAGGCGCGCAGGAAGGCGGTCAGCTCCCTGTTGTCCATGCGGACAGCCTTCACCATGCGGACGATCTCCAGGTTCTCCTCCTCCGTGAGCTGGGCTTCCAGCGCGCGGAGGCGCTTCTGCTGCTCCGCGATCTTTTCCCTCGTTTTCTCAATATCCTTGCGGATCTTCTCAGTCGTTGCCA
>CAVHKA010000247.1:0-2338 GCA_963636325.1 Agathobacter sp.
GCCCGCCTGCGTCTCAAAAACCAAAAATCACTCGAAAATACATCGCTGGCAGGTGTAAGACAGTTTTGTCGGAGCAGAAATGTGTCCAGACAAGAAAAGGCCCGCCGAGAATACTTGCCGTATTGTCAAGGGACTTGACGCAGTATGGGCGCATTTCTGCCCGTCAAAACCGTGTCTGCCCTTGTCAATCGATGGTGTCAGAGCAGCCGCGCCCCGCAGCACAGCAGCAGCGCCAGCAGCGCCGTGACGGTCATCAACCGGCAGGTGAGCGGGATATCCTGATGGCATATCTCCCGCCGCGCGTCACCGATGTACTCTTTTTTGTGCAGCACGCCATGATACCACGCGTCCCCCGCCAGCCGGACGCCCAGCAGTCCGGCGCACATGGACTCCGTCTGCGCCGAGTTGGGGCTGGCGTGCTTTCTCCGGTCCCGGCGGAATATCCGCCAGCCGTTTGCCGCGTCCAGCCCCAGCAGCCACCCCGCCGCCAGCATCAACAGCGCCGACAGCCGCGCGGGGATATAATTCACAATATCGTCCGCCTTTGCGGGGACAAGGCCGATGTCCTGATAGGGCGGGTCCACATACCCCAGCATGGAGTCCATGGTGTTGACCGCCTTATAGAAGAAGCCCAGCGGTGCGCCGCCAAGGGCCAGAAACAGCAGCGGCGCTATCACACCGTCCGAGGTATTTTCCGCCACGGTCTCCACCGCCGCGCGAGTCACCGCCGCGTCGTCCAGTTCGGCGGTATCGCGGCCCACGATCATGGAGACCGCGCGGCGTGACTGCGCGATGTCGCCGCTCTCCAGCGCGTGATAGACCTTCATGCTCTCATCCCGCAGCGACTTGACCGCCAATATCTGCCAGCACATCACGCTTTCGACCGCCAGACGCAGCCACGGGCCGACCATACCGCACAGCCATAGCAGCAGCGCCGGAAGCGCTGTCGATAAAATGACCACGATCCCCCACAAAACCGCGCCCGCCGCCCGTTCTCCGGGCGGCGTTCTGGGGCAGACGCGGCGAAGTCTCCGCTCCAGAAGGCTGATCAGCCTGCCGATCAGCACCACCGGATGGGGAATACTGTGCGGGTCCCCCACCAGCAGGTCGATCCCAAAACCGATCACCAATGCCGCCACTGTCCACATGATCGTTCTCTCCCGTCCTTTTCGTTATTATGATGCGATCAGGCCGTATTTCAGCTTGATGCGGTCCAGCTTTTCCAGCATGGGCTCCGCCGCGGCCCACAGGAAAAATGCCGTGGCGGTAGCGTGAACGCAGTCCACCGGGAAACCGGTCACATAATAGGTCAGCAGCGTCCCCCACGTCAGACTTTTGGGACCGGCCCACATCAGCAGCGCGGCGGGGTTCATGATGCCGCCGTAGATGACGATGGCGCAGAACACGCCGAATACGCACAGGCTGCCCTGTGTACGGCGCAGCAGCCCCTTGCGGAACAGCACCCCCGCCAGGAAGCCGATGATGCCCATGGCAAACATCTGCCACGGCGTCCACGGCCCTTGAGAGAAGAACATGTTGGACGCCAGCATGGACAGCGCTCCCACAAGAAAGCCGCTCTCACCGCCCAGCGCCACGCCGGAGATGATGGTCATGGCCAGCACCGGTTTGAAGTGGGGCAGCATGAAGAAAGCAGCCCGGCCCGCCACAGAAATGGCGCACAGCACGGCAATGACCACCAGCTCGCGGGCCTGGGGCCTGCGGCTCTCAAATACCATGAAGAAGGGCGTCATACACTCCAACAGCACCAACAGCGACACCAGTCCGTACTGCTTCCCGTCCAGATAGAACACCCCAATAAACAGTGTGATGGGGATCAGCAACAGTGTGGAGGCCGCCATGACTATGGTACGCTTGCCCAGCCTCCGGTTCTCCACAGGCGTCTGTACCGTCACCGGTGGTCTGGAACGGCGGCTGACCGCCAGCGCCAGTATCAGCAGCAGGCCGCAGAACACAAGATACAGCTGCATCTGCTGTTGTCCAAGCCCCGTCAGCCCCCCGGAATTCACAACGCTGGACAGGTCGGTAACGCTGGCGGCATACAGGTAAATACCGATCGCCCCCGCACCGCTGACCGCCGCCAGCAGCTTGCGCCAGAGGGGCAGCTTTTTCGGCTTCCAGTCCGGCGTTTCCTCCGCCGGTTGGGGCAGAGGCGGGACCTCTTCGGGCAGCTCCGGCATGGGCGGCACGTCGCCGCCGCAAATCGTCATCACGTCCTCCGCCGTCACTGCCTGAGGCTCCAAGGGCCGGGCGATACGGTTGGCGGCGGTGGTATAGAAGCTGTTGCCGCTGAAAAAGGCGCGGGGAGACGCTTCCGTCA
>CAVHKA010000248.1:0-2296 GCA_963636325.1 Agathobacter sp.
ATCGTATTGGGGTTTTTTGGACATAGTATTGTCTCCTTATGGTAAAGGATTTGCGAAAGGATTTGCGGGGAAGAAGGGAACAGGGGCATCCATCAAAGGCCCCCTTGTGCAAAGGGGGCTGTCAGCCGCAAGGCTGACTGGGGGATTGTCGGTTACCGAACAACCCCTCCGGCGCTTCGCGCCACCTCCTGTTGCGGTGCCCAAAATTTTGCTGCGGCATCAAGCCGCCAAAATTTTGACCGCTGCCACTCGCTCACCTCACTTCATCTGCCACTGGCAGCGCTCGGATCGCTCCCCCCTTACACAGGGGAGGCAAAAAAGTATTAATAATCCAGATTCACGGCGTATTTGGCGCGGCGCTCGATGAACTCCTTGCGGGGCTCCACCTTCTCGCCCATAAGGACGGTGAACGTGGCGTCGGCCTTCACCGCGTCATCCAGCGTGATGCGGCGCAAGGTGCGCTTTTCCGGGTCCATGGTGGTCTCCCACAGCTCGTGGGGATTCATCTCGCCCAGACCCTTGAAGCGGCTGATGTCGATCTTCACGCTGGGATTGCCGCCCCGCATCTCGGCGGAGATGGCGTCCCGCTCCTCCTCGCTGAAGGCAAGGCGGGTGGTCTTGCCGCGGCTCAGCTTGAACAGCGGCGGCACGGCGGAATAGACGTAGCCCTGCTCGATCAGGGGCCGCATATAGCGGAAGAAGAAGGTCAGCAGCAGGGTACGGATATGGGCGCCGTCCACATCGGCATCGGCCATGATGATGATCTTGTGATAACGCAGCTTGTTCTCGTCGAACTCCTCACCGATGCCCGCGCCAAGGGCGATGATCACCGGCTGAAGCTTATCATTGCCGTAGACCTTGTCCACACGGGCTTTTTCCACGTTCAGCATCTTGCCCCACAGGGGAAGGATGGCCTGGAAGCGGGAATCCCGGCCCTGTGTGGCGGAACCGCCTGCGGAGTCGCCCTCCACGATATAAAGCTCCGTCAGCTCGGGGTTGTTCTCGTTGCAGTCACGGAGCTTGTCCGGCATGGCCGCGCCGCCCAGCACCGTCTTGCGGCGGATGGACTCGCGGGCCTTGCGGGCCGCCTCGCGGGCGCGGTTGGCGGTCATGGCCTTGTCCAGAATGGTGCGGGCCACCACCGGATGCTCCTCCAGATAGGCCGCCAGCTGGTCGGACACGATGTTGTCCACCAGCGTGCGGATATAGGCGTTGCCCAGCTTGGCCTTGGTCTGGCCCTCAAACTGGGCCTCGGTCAGCTTCACGGAGATGACGGCGGTGATGCCCTCGCGGACGTCCTCGCCGGAGACCTTGTCGCCGTCCTTGATCATGCCGTATTTCAGGCCGTAGGCGTTCAGCACGCGGGTCAGCGCCGCCTTGAAGCCGGTCTCATGCATGCCGCCCTCCGGCGTGTGGATGTCATTGGCGAAGGACACCAGTGTCTCGTTATAGCCGTCGTTATACTGCATGGCGATCTCGGCGGTGGCGTCGTCCTTGGCGCCGGAGAGGTAGATGACTTCCTCGTGGAGGGGGGTCTTGTTGCGGTTGATATAGGTGACGAACTCACGGATGCCGCCCTCGTAGCGCATGGTCTCCGTCTGCTCCTGACCGGGCCGTGCGTCGGTGATGGTAATGCGCAGTCCCGCGTTCAGGAACGCCTGCTCCCGCATGCGGGTGTGCAGGGTCTCATAGTCGTATTCCAGCGTGTCGAACATCTCGCCGTCGGGCTTGAAGGTGACGGTGGTGCCGGTATGGTCGGTATCGCCGACCATCCGTATCTCGGAGGTGATGTGGCCCCGGGAGAACTTCATCTCGTAAACGTGGCCGTCCTTATGGACCTGCACCTCCAGCCATTCGGACAGGGCGTTGACCACGGACGCGCCCACGCCGTGCAGGCCGCCGGATACCTTATAGCCGCCGCCGCCGAACTTGCCGCCGGCGTGCAGCACGGTGAACACCACCTCCAGCGCGGGACGGCCCGTCTGCTTCTGGATGTCCACGGGGATGCCGCGGCCGTTATCGGTGACGGTGATGGTGTTGCCGGGGTTGATGGTCACGGTGATGTCGGTGCAGTAGCCGGCCAGGGCCTCGTCGATGGCGTTGTCCACGATCTCATACACCAGATGGTGCAGGCCGCTGGCGCTGGTGGAACCGATATACATGCCGGGCCGCTTGCGCACGGCCTCCAGACCCTCCAGAACTTGAATTTCCGAGGCGTCGTATTCCGTTTCCACATGGGTGACGTTTTCAAATTCAGACATATTGTATTCTCCTCTGTAAGAAGGGATTTGCGTAT
>CAVHKA010000249.1:0-2292 GCA_963636325.1 Agathobacter sp.
GAGCGCATCCTTGGTAAGGATGAGGTCGGCGGTTCGAATCCGCCCAGCAGCTCCACACAAACCCTGTAACCACAACGGTTACAGGGTTTGCTTTATTTTATCGTTTCTCAGTTTTGTTGGACTTTCCAACAGATTTTCCAACAGGTTATTGCTACGCCTGTTTTTGCAGCGTCGCAATGATCAATTTGGCAATGTCCGGATTTTCCTGGAGCAGACGGTATGCCTGTTCCGCTGTATTATCCAGCGGCTTTTCCTGCGGCGTATCAGCCCGTTTCTGGAAGAAATCCGTCTCCACCTTCTCGGCCAACCGGCGGCGCTCCTCGTTGTTGGTATGGGCATAGAGATCTGTCACCATACGGGACTGGGCATGGCCAGTATCGCCCTGCACCGCCTTGATGTTTCCACCGCCGATTTGCAGCTTCAGTGAAGCGCTGCAATGCCGCAGACTGTGAAAGACTACCGGTGGCAGTCCTGTGGCATCGGTCAGCTTGCGGAGCAGAAAGG
The DNA here is from genome assembly GCA_963636325.1 of Agathobacter sp. Taxonomy (GTDB): domain Bacteria; phylum Bacillota; class Clostridia; order Oscillospirales; family Oscillospiraceae; genus Vescimonas. Next base: position 505 of record CAVHKA010000249.1, read on the forward strand.
CAATCTGCCTTTCCTCGTAAGGGCGTCCGTCCTCATGGGCAATAACAAGATCGAAGTCCTGATAGCCACCAACAAACATTTCCTTTATCTCCTGCTGCCGCCCTTTTTCTTCCGCGAGTGCCAGCGCTACGGTTTTCGGCAGAAACACCTTTCGCACACTGCTTTCCGTTTTCGGGGCTTTCAGCACCAGCGATGTGGAGGAGCCAGTCTGCTTCCACTCAGGGAATGTCAGCAGGACAGTGGAGCGTCCACGCCGTTCCAGTGCCGCAAGGCTATCCTTCTGGCAGCGTTTCAATTCCTTGGTGATCCGCACATGAGCAGTTCCGGCGCAGATGGCATCCTCCGAAATGTCCACGCAGTCCCATGTTAGGCCCAGTATTTCTCCCACACGCATAGAGCAGCCAAGAGCCAGCAGCATACACAGCTTCAAAACGGGATCAGTGCAGGAGTCCAGAGCCTGTTGCGCTTCACTGGCAGACCACACGGTGCGTTCCTGCGGCTGATACTTGGGCAGCGTCACGCGGAGGGCAGGGTTGCTGGGGATGTACTCCCAAATGACCGCCTGATTCAGCGCACTGCGCAGCAAGGCATGTGTCTTTTCAATCACCGAGCGGGAAACGCAGGCGTCTGTTTTCTTGTGGCCTTTCAGCACAACGGCAGGCTTGTCCTGAAGAGAATCGTAGAACAAGTCCAAATCATGCGTGGTCAGGTCTTTTACCGCCACGTTGCCTAAGTACGGCTTGATGTAATGCTCAATGCGATGGAGATTGCAGGATAAAAAGGAATCTCCCCAGTGGTTCAGCCCATAGACCTGCACATATTCATCCAAAAGCTCACTGACCGTGATAAACTTTTTCTGTGTGCGTTTGGTTTGTATGGGCGTTTGCTTTGGCGGACGAAATTCACCGATGGACTTCTCGTATTCGATTTGAGCAATCCGCAGATTTGCGGCTTCGTAGGTAGGAAAACGTTCATATATTGGTTTGGTATATCCGGGGCAGCGGTAGCAGATCTCATACTGCTGTCCCTTTTTACGGGGTCTCATAAGTTCGCACTCCTTGTATCGTGTACTTAGAGCCGCATGACCTCCTGACAGCGGTGCTAAGCGGAGTACCCATTCATGCGGTTCAGTATAGCATGGGCGGCCGGTTCCGTCAAAAAAACTTTTTCCGACGAAGAGATTTACTTCCGCAGGAACTCCAGCAGGGCCTCTCTCGGGATACGAATCTGCCTTCCAATGCGGACGCTTCGTATCTGCCCGCTGCGGATCAGCTCGTAGGCGGTGTTGCGGCCAATGCCGAGGATGGGCATCAAGTCCTCCACCCGCAGGATCATGGGGAGGTCGCTTAGATCACGATACTTATTCTCCACGGGCAGCACCTCCCTTCACAGATGCCAAGTAGATGTCCGTCACATCGGGCCGCTCATGTCCCAGTAGGCGTGAAACGGTGAAATGGGCATCCAAAGGCGTCATGCCGCCGCTGACGAGAGATGTGTACTTTTCGGCGGCGTAGGTGTGCCGCAGCCCATGAAAGGTAATGCGTCTGTCCGGTGCGGTGGGGTCGCAGATAGCATCACGGTGGCGAAGGATGAACTGCTGCATGCCGTTGATTGCCCGGTCGGTGGGAACGCCATCCGGCACCAGCAGCTTGTGGCCGCGTTCCGTTTTCTCCAGCAGCCGTTGCAGCATCATCGTGATACGGTCATCCTCGATGGGGACGATACGGATTTTACCGCCCTTGCCTTTCACGGTGAGGGCGTTTTCACGCAGCGCACGCTCCGCCGCGG
>CAVHKA010000250.1:0-2288 GCA_963636325.1 Agathobacter sp.
GCCAGTGGCAGATGAAGCACGGCGAACGAGTGGCAGCGGTCAAAATTTCGGCGGCTTAAATGCCGCTGCGAAATTTTGGGCACCGCAACAGGAGCTGTCAGCTACGGCGGCATAGCCGCCGAGATCGGGGCTAAAAACATGCCACAGGCATGTTTTCTTAACGCCCCGACTGAGGGGATAAACCGTATTCGGACAATCCCTCCGTCAACGCTTCGCGTTGCCACCTCCCTTTACGCAAGGGAGGCTTTGGTACGCCGCCCCTACGCCCGTCTACCGTGTCTTTTCCCTTACGGCTCGTAGACGCGGGTGATGTTCTTTTCAGCGCCCTGTCCTACCGCCTCATAATAGTGGTGGACGACCTCAACGGACGCGATCTGGTCAACATCCACCAGACGGTTGAAATTGTAGCAGCTATTATCAGAACGATCCTTTCCATCGGCATCTGTATAATGCATGCCGCCAAAGGCCACCGTGCAGTTGTTCATGTCGCCGCCCCACGCCACGAATTCAGAAGCATCCTTGTATCGGATGGTGATATTCCTCAAATCGTCACCTGAGATATCACCTGTATCGACATGGATACCCAGCGGAGACACATTTACATGAGTGCCGCCCTTCTCTGTGAAGGTTCTGGCGGGGACATAACTGGTGGGTGTGATGCAGATGGCCTGCGCGTCTCCACTGTGAAAGCTGCCCAGCGTCACATAGAGGGGGTTACCCTTCTGATAGTTGCCGCAGATGGCAAAGTACATGATGGCCTGCACATGAGTATCGGTGGTATTCTCCGTATCCAGATAGATTTTTGTAATGCTGCCTATGTGCGCGTCGATGCTGCGCCAGAGGGCTTCCTCGCTGGGCTCATGTACCTCTACGCTGGGCATGCAGGTGTGCACGCCCTCGCCGTAGCTGAAGCCTTCGGTGCTGGAGTAGACGCCCTTGGGGTTCTCCACAGAGTAGGTGATCATGCCCGCGCCCTTCTCGTCGATGAGCATGGTCTCCAGCGTGATGGTATAGGTGCCGTAATAGTTGTCCTCAACGGTCATGGTGGCGTTGTCCAGCGCCATCAGATAGCCGCCCACCAGCCGCTGGGCCGTCTCCGGATCGGTGGGCACGCGCTCCATTTTAGCCAGCTGGATGGTGTTGCCGTTGGCGTCCCGGATGTCCGCCTGCTGGGTGGAGATGCCGTCGCTGAAGGCGGCGGTGGTCTTATCGTCCATTTCCCCGGCCCTGGCGGTGTCGGCGGGGGTGATCTTGCCGGTGGCATTTCCGGACACCGCCACCACGGTCACAGCGCACAGCGCCGCCACGATGGCGGCCACCAGCACCATGCGGGTGATGCGGCGTGCGGGCTTCTTCACCCGGCGGGGCGGGGTCTGCTCGTTGATCTTGTTCATGGTCAGCTCCTCTATACGGCGGAGGTCGGCCGCGCCGCTTTGTGACAGCGCAATGGTATCGTCGGCAAATCCTTCCATCAGATCATAGATGTTGTATTCCATGCCGCGCCTCCTTTCTCGTCCTTTTCGTTGTGTCCCTCCCGCGTCAGGAAGTCCCGGAGCTTTGCCCGGCCACGGTTCAGCTTGGTGCGGACGGTGGACTCGTTCAGCTCCATGTCCGCGGCGATGTCGGCGGTTTTCTGATAGTAGAAATAGAACCGCAGCATCACCTCGCGGTCCACCGGATTCAGGCTCAGCAGCGCCATGCGGACGCAGGCCGTCATGTCCTGCCGCTCCACCGCCGCCTCCGGCGCCCGGTCATCGGTGATCAGGGCCTCCTCATCCAGGGGCAGGGTGTCCTGCGCCCGGCGCAGGCGGCTGCGGGCCGTGTTGCGGGCCACCGTGGCCAGCCATGACCGGGCGGCGTTGGGATGCAGTTTCCCCGCGTTGTTCCACAGGGCCAGAAATACGTCGGAGGACGCCTCCTCCACGTCGGCATTGGACATGCGCTGGCCAATGACGTTATAAATAATGGTGCTGACATACGCACCGTATTGATGGATGAACCATGCCAGCGCATCCTGAGAGCCTTGCTTCATTTGCCGCAGGGCCTGTTCCTCTGTCAAACCGCTCACTTCCTTCGGGAGTTTTTGTGTGTTCTTGACGGCCGTCAACTATCATAACGCGATTCAGGGGATTTTGTCCCATGATTTTGAAAATTTTGTGAAAAACAAAGGCCCCTGCCAAAGCAGGAGCCTTTGTAGAAAAACAAGGTATAAACTCAGCGCTTGCTGAACTGAGGCGCGCGGCGGGCGGCTTTGAGGCCGTACTTCTTGCGCTCCTTCATACGAGGAT
>CAVHKA010000251.1:0-2283 GCA_963636325.1 Agathobacter sp.
GACAACCCCTCCGTCAACGCTTCGCGTTGCCACCTCCCCTTACACAGGGGAGGCTTGGGAAGCAAATCTCGCGCCGGCAGCTACATATATTCGTCCATCCAGTCGGTCTTGCCGGCGGCGGGGACGGCGTCCTTCTTGGGGGCCTTCCGCTCACCGGACTCCACCTCCGCCGCCGTGTGCCAGCCCTGCTGGTGCCAGCGGCGCAGGATACCGTTGAGATACCGCCAGTTCAGCTCCTTCTTATAAAACACCGTCTTGTCATAGGCCAGCGCCACCGTCTCCGGCGTGAAGCCCATGTCGATCCAGTCCAGGATATACCGCTGCTCGCTGTCCACCGGCGGCCGGCCGCCCAGCCGCAGGGCCTGCATATAGGCGGCGGTCTTTTCCAGCTTGCGGGCATAGTCGCTGAGATACCGGGCGGCGCTGTCCTGATCGCAGATGCCCAGCCGCGCCCAGTAGGCGCCCTCCTTCTCGATCTGCCGCAGGGTAGGACGGCGGCCGGGGCCGAACCGGCGCTGCGCCCGCTCGATACAGTGGCACACCAGCAGATAGATCACATCCACCGGCAGGCCCATATCATCGTACAGCGCCGCCAGAATTTGCAGGTCGGCGGTTTTCAGCCGCTTGCCCAGCTTCTCCTCCGTCTGGGGCACCAGCATGCGGAAGCCCTCGTCCGTTTCCAGCATGTCGGCCAGCTCGTCGGCGGAGTAGGCCCGGTGCTCGTCCGACGGGGCGGGCGGCTGCTGGCTGCGCTGCAAAAAGCCCATGTCCTGCAAGGCCGTCTCCGCCGCGGCGCACCGCAGCAGGCTCCAGCCCAGCCGTTCCGCCAGCGTCTCCGGCGTCACGGGGCCTTCCAGCCGCTGGAGCAGCAGGTACAGCAGCGCCGCGTCGCCGTTGCCGCCGCGCGCCAGCGCGTCCACCTGCGAGACGGAGAGCACCACGCTTTTTTCCTGTCCCCGTGTGATATAGCCTGCCATGGTGATCTCCTCCTTTCAAAGCTGGCGAAAAGTCTGACGACTTTTCTGCCAAAGTGGGATGCGGCGGGGTGAGGGCACCCCGCCGGGCGGTGGACGAATAACGTTCGGTAGTCGGTTGTAGGGGCGACCCTTGCGGTCGCCCGGAACCTCGCTCTTATCGCCGGGCGACCGCAAGGGTCGCCCCTACGAAATTTCTATCGGTCGTCCGCCCCTACGCCCCCAAGGCGAAATAATTCTCCCCTATTCTACACGAAAACTCTTCTTTCGTAAAGCGCCGCGGCGAGATTTTCGGAAATTTACAGAAAGTTCTTCCACCACATCGAATTTGTGGTATAATGGATTCTGTATCAGTATGAGTATACCATAGGAGGACTTTACCATGGCGAACCGTGTGACGATGACGATCTGCGGCCAGGATTACACCCTTGTGGCCGATGAAAGCGCCGCCTATATGCAGAAGGTGGGCGCACTGGTGGACGAGAAAATGACCGGGCTGATGGAGGGCGCCCATTTCAGCCGCAGCGACGCGGCGGTGCTGGCCGCCATCAATCTGGCGGACGAGCTGTTCAAGCAGCAGGAGGGCGGCGAGAACCTGCGCCGCCAGCTGAAAACCTATCTGGACGAGGCCACCGCCGCCAAAAACGAGGTCAGCGACCTGAAGCGCCAGCTGTTCAAGGCACAGCAGCGCAATAACAACGGCAAATGATGGAGCTGCTCTCCCCTGCCGGCTCCCGCGCCGCCCTTGAGGCGGCGGTGCAGTCCGGCGCGGACGCGGTGTATATGGGCTTCGGGGCCTTCAACGCCCGCCGCAACGCCAAAAATTTCACCGACGAGGAGTTCGCGGACGCGGTGGCCTACTGCCACCTGCGGGGCGTGCGGGTGTTCCTGACGCTGAACACCCTGCTGACAGACCGTGAGCTGCCCCAGGCCGCCGAGGTGCTGCGGAAGGCCTCCCAGATGGGGGTGGACGCGGTGCTGGTGCAGGATTGGGGCGTGCTGACACTGGCGCAGGCGGTGACGCCCGACCTGCCCATCCACGCCAGCACACAGATGAGCCTGTTCACCTCCGGCGGCGCATGCTGGGCGGAACGCCTTGGCATGGAGCGGGTGGTGCTGGCCCGTGAGCTTTCCCGGGAGGACATCGCCAATGTGTGCCGCAGTTGCGGCGCGGAGATCGAGGTATTCGTCCACGGGGCGCTGTGCATGTGCTATTCCGGCCAGTGTACCATGAGCGCCCTCATCGGCCAGCGCAGCGGCAACCGGGGCGCCTGCGCCCAGCCCTGCCGCCTGCCCTACGGCGTCAACG
>CAVHKA010000252.1:0-2266 GCA_963636325.1 Agathobacter sp.
AGGACACCAAGCGCGGCCGTCGCCTGCGCACCGGCACTTATGCCGACTGCACCAACGAGGCGACCATCCGTAAGATGATCCCTTACAAATAAGAGACGGAATCGTTAGAAATAGGAGGCTAATTAGATATGGCACGTGTTAAAGGCGCAATGATGACGCGCAAGAGAAGAAATAAGATGCTGAAGCTGGCCAAGGGCTACTGGGGCGCAAAGTCCAAGCACTTCAAGATGGCCAACGAGCAGGTCATGAAGTCCCTGACCTACGCCTATGTGGGCCGCCGCCTGAAGAAGCGGGACTTCCGTCAGCTGTGGATCACCCGTATCTCCGCTGCCTGCAAGCTGAACGGCATGAACTATTCCACCTTCATGCACGGTCTGAAGCTGGCCGGTGTGGAGATCAACCGCAAGATGCTGTCCGAGATGGCCATCAACGACGCCGTGGCGTTCACCGCCCTGTGCGACATGGCCAAGGCCAAGCTGGCGTAACAGAACATAAAAAAATCACCTGCCTCACGGCAGGTGATTTTTTTATGAGTGAAAAGATAAAAGAGAAGAGTGAAAAACTGCGGTATGCCGCCGCAGGCGGCATGATTGGAAAGCGGCGGGGTGAGGACCCCGCCCTACGAAATACCCACCGACAGACCATTCGTAGGGGCGGCCCTTGCGGCCGCCCGCACAATAAACGCACCGGGTACGGTGACCATTCGTAGGGGCGGGGTTCTACCCCGCCCGTCCGGTGTACGGTAATGCCATCGATAGAACCTTTGTAGGGGCCGACGACTCTGTCGGCCCTATCGTGGGTGCGCTTTATTCTCCCTCCGCCGCTTCCCACGGCATTTCCGCCGCCACGCACCGGTTGATGTTCTTTCCTAACTCGAAGAACTTCTTCTCATAGTCGGTCATGACACCCACAGGGCCGTCCGCGTGCAGGTCGCGGGTCACCTCCCGCAGCGCCCAGCCGTACTGGGGGATCTCCTCCACCGACCACTCAAACAGCTTGTCGTTGTCGGTCTTGAAGTGGATTTCGCCGCCCGGCTTCAATACCTTCCGGTACAGGTTCAGGAAGTTGTGATGGGTCAGCCGCCGCTTGGCCTGATTGCTCTTGGGCCACGGGTCGCAGAAATTGATGTAGATGCGGTCGATCTCCCCCGGCTCGAACATATCCGGCAGCAGCGCCGCGTCCACATCCACGAAATAGACGTTCTTCAGGCCCGCGTCCCTGGCCCGCTCCATGGCCACCACCATGGCGTCCGGTACCTTCTCCACGGCGATCAGCAGCACATCCGGCTCCGCCGCCGCCGTCCCGGCGGTAAAGCGGCCCTTGCCGCAGCCCAGCTCCAGCCGCACCTCCCGCGCCTCCGGCATCAGCTCACGCCAGTGTCCCTTCTGCGCGAAGGGGTCCCGCACCAGCCACGCGCCGCAGGCCTCCATCCGGGGCACCAGATTTTTCTTTTTTCTCATCCGCATGGAAATTTCCTCCAATGGTCAACTTGTTCAGGGTCGACATTATACCACAAAAACCCTCCCGTTGCAAACAGGAAAACGCTCTGTCGGAAAAGCTGGAAAAACCCACCTTCAAAATGCGCAAATTATCTCGTTGACTTTTGTGGAATGTGCTAAAAAAGCGAAAAGGGGCGCCGATGGGGGTTGATAATTTTTAGACGAAGTACTATAATACAAACTGTATGAGGAGCATTGTTTCATTCCGTTAAAGCGGTAAGGAAACATTGTCCGAAAAGGAAGCAAGGAGGAGTTAACATGACGAATGTTCTGTTAGAGAAAAAGGGACACATCGCGGTCGCCACCATCAACCGTCCCAAGGCGCTGAACGCCCTGAACAGCGACGTGCTCACCGATCTGGGCGAGCTGGTGGATATCGTCAATGCTGACGGCGAGATCCGTGCCCTGGTGCTGACCGGCAGCGGTGAAAAAGCCTTCGTGGCCGGCGCTGATATCGGCGAGATGAGCACCCTGACCCCCGAAGAGGGCGAGGCCTTCGGCAAGCACGGCAACGATGTGTTCCGCCGCATCGAGACCCTGCCCATCCCCACCATCGCCGCCATCAACGGCTTTGCCCTGGGCGGCGGCTGCGAGCTGAGCATGAGCTGCGACATCCGCGTCTGTGCGGATACCGCCGTATTCGGCCAGCCCGAGACCGGCCTTGGCATCACCCCCGGCTTCGGCGGCACCCAGCGTCTGGCACGTCTGGTGGGCCCCGGCATGGCCAAGCAGCTGATCTACACCGCCAAGAACATCAAGGCGGACGA
>CAVHKA010000253.1:0-2254 GCA_963636325.1 Agathobacter sp.
GTATGGGTGGCCACGCGGTGAGCCTGCTGTCCGGCGGCATCGACAGTCCTGTGTCCAGCTACATGATCGCCAAGCGCGGCGTGCAGCTGGAGCTGCTGCACTTCGCTTCACCCCCTTATACCAGCGAGCAGGCCCGGGAAAAGGTCCTGCAGCTGGCCCAGGAGCTGACGGTGTGGTGCGGCCGGCTGACGGTGCATGTGGTGCCCTTTACCGAGATCCAGGAGGAGATCCGCCGCAAGTGCCCGGAGGATCACTTCACCCTGCTCATGCGGCGGTTCATGATGCGGCTGGGCGACCGGCTGGCCCATGAGCTGGCCTGCAAGGCTATCGTCACCGGCGAGAGCCTGGGTCAGGTGGCCAGCCAGACCATTCAGGCGCTGGTGGTCAGCGACGACGTGGCTACCCTGCCGGTGCTGCGGCCCCTGATCGGCATGGACAAGGAGGAGATCGTCCGCGTCGCCCGCCATGTGGGCACCTTCGATACCTCCATCCTGCCCTATGAGGACTGCTGCACCGTGTTCACGCCCCGCCATCCTAAGACCAAGCCCGATCTGGAGCAGGTGCGGGAGTACGAGGCGGCGCTGGACATCGACGCGCTGTGCGACAAGGCGCTGGCGGGCCGTGAGATGATCCGCCTGTACCCCAAGGCGTAAGGAGCAAACCATGAACGAGACGTTGGAACAGCAGGTCATCGCGGCGCTGAAGGCGCGGGGCCTGACACTTGCGACGGCGGAGAGCTGCACCGGCGGCCTGACCGCCAAGCGGCTGACGGACGTACCCGGCGCGTCGGCGGTGTTCCTGGGCGGCGTGGTCAGCTATACCAACGGCGTGAAGGAGCGGGTGCTGGGCGTCCCGCATGACATGCTGGAGAAATACGGCGCGGTGTCCGAGCCTGTGGCCCGCGCCATGGCGGAGGGCGTCCGCCGCCTGACCTGCGCGGATATCGCCCTGTCCGTCACCGGCGTGGCAGGCCCCGATAAGGACGACCGCGGCCACGACGTGGGCACGGTGTATATCGCCCTGTCCGCGAAAAGCGAAACCACTGTGCAGCTCCTGCACCTCTCCGGCGGCCGCAGCGCCATCCGCGCCGCCGCCGCGGACGGGATGTTCCGGATGTTGCTGGCCTATATAAATTAGTAAGGAGACAAACACCATGGCAAAGAACAAGGTCTATTCCCAAGTCAACCAGTACGCCAACCGCGAGGAGGAGATCCGCAAGGCGAAGGGCAACCCCAACAAGAATAACCACGCCAAGAAGAAAAACAGCAACTACAGCGGCTACAGCCCCACCGGCACCGGCGCTTACATGGCCCAGAAGCTGGCGGAAAAGGGCCGCCAGCAGGAGCGGGTCAAGCTGCCCATGTGGCTGAACATCACCCTGATCGCCCTGTTCGCCGCCATCGCCGTGACACTGATCCTGCGCTTCACGGTGTATAAGGAAAACCAGCTGATGAACTACATCTCTTCCCTGCTGCTGGGCGTCACCTGCCTGGTGCTGTTCTATACCCGCCGCTTCAAGCACACCAAGAAGGACAGCACGTTCTATACGCTGGTCACCGTGCTGCTGACGGTGATGGGCATCGTCTATACCGCCATGGGTCTCATCGGCATCCTGACCATGTTCGGTGTCATCTGAAAAACGCCGGATTTTCCCACGTTTTTGGTGAAAATGCCATTGACAAACGGAGAAAAAGTGGTTATATTAACAGATATCTCATGGTAAACATGGCACAAACGCGATGAAGGGGACACGCAGCGCTGCTGTTCGACGCGAAGAGAGCCGCCGTTTCGGTGCAAGGCGGACGCGGGCATGGCGCGGATATCACCCCGGAGCATCCGGCTGAAAGCAAAAGTAGGCACGGACGGAGGCGGGCCGTTATCACCCCGCGCCCACGGCTGGTGGGGCTGAGTGGCCGCCTTGCGCGGCAACGAGAGTGGTACCGCAGAGGACGTTTTTCCAAGCGCCTTTGTCTCTTGACGAGACAAAGGCGCTTTTTATTTTTGCACACAAAAAATTTTCAGATAAAAAGGAGAAGCAACATGGAATACAAAAAGACGTTGAACATGCCCAAGAGCGGCTTTCCCATGCGGGCCGGCCTGCCCAAGCGCGAGCCGGACATGCTGAAGCACTGGGAGGAGATCGACCTCTATAACGAGCTGCTGAAGAAGAACGAGGGCAAGCCCCTGTTCTCCCTCCATGACGGCCCTCCGTTCTCCAACGGCGCGCTGCACATGGGCCACGCCCTGAACAAGT
>CAVHKA010000254.1:0-2253 GCA_963636325.1 Agathobacter sp.
TGGACGCCGGCTGGATCACGGCTGACCATCAGGTGGGCCAGACCGGCAAGACCGTCCATCCCAAGGTCTATGTTGCTCTGGGTATCTCCGGCGCCATCCAGCACAAGGCTGGTATGCAGGATTCCGAGTGCATCATCGCCGTCAACAAGAACGAGACCGCTCCCATCTTCGAGGTTGCCGACTACGGCATTACCGGCGACCTGTTCAAGGTCGTTCCCGAGCTGATCGAGTCCATCAAGGCTGCCAAGGCTGCCAAGTAAGGTTTTACATTTATACATTAAAGAATATTGGCCCTCTGTGTACTTTCCTCTTTTTGGCACTGTACTCATTTCCGTCTTTACTGTCTTCATTTTACGCTTTCTTTGGTTTACCTAGTACACAGAGGGCCGTATTCCGTAATTTTTTAATATGTATAAGGTGAGGTGTATGTTAATGAAGGCCATTCAATTGACACACAAAGAAGTTATGGATATCCTTCCGCATCGTGAACCGATGCTGCTTGTAGATACGGTTTCCCAGTTGGAGCCGCTGAAAAGTATTGAGGCGCAATATCATATTGTGCCTGAACTGGACATATTCAGGGGGCACTTTCCGGGTGAGCCCGTATTTCCCGGCGTATTGTCCGTGGAATGCATGGCGCAGGCCGTAGATATCATGGTAATGACGGCTCCCCAATATGCCGGAAAAACGCCCCTGTTTCTTGGCATAAATAATGTGCGATTCACAAAGAAAATTCAGCCAGGAGACACATTGCTTACCCGTGCGGAGTTCGTCTCCGAACGTGAAGAAAAGGCTATTGTAACTTGCAAGGCCGTAGGCTATGTGGGCGAAGAGCAGGCAGTTTCCGCGGAAATTGTTATAGCGATGCGGTAAAAACCGCCTTAAAACGATTATTACTTATATTATTTAGGAGAATACAAAATGGATTTCACGCTGTCCAAAGAGCATGAGATGCTCCGCAAGATGTACCGCGAATTCGCGCAGAACGAGGTAAAGCCTCTGGCGCAGGAGATCGACGAAGAAGAGCGCTTCCCCAGCGAGACCATCCCCAAGCTGGCAAAGCTGGGCCTGCTGGGCATCCCGTTCCCCAAGAAGTACGGCGGCGCCGGCGGCGACAACCTAGCCTATGCCATGGCCGTTGAAGAGATCGCCAAGACCTGCGGCACCACCTCTGTTATCATCTGTGCCCATACGTCTCTGTGCTGCTACCCCATCTACGCCTACGGTACCGAGGAACAGAAGATGAAGTATCTGCCTGATCTTCTCAGCGGCCGCAAGCTGGGCGCTTTTGGCCTGACCGAGCCCAACGCCGGTTCCGACGCTTCCGGACAGCAGACCGTCGCCGTGCTGGAGGGCGACCACTACGTTCTCAACGGCACCAAGTGCTTTATCACCAACGCTACCGAGGCCGACACCTTCGTGGTGTTCGCCATGACCGACCGCACCAAGGGCAACCACGGTATCTCCGCCTTCATCGTGGAGAAGGGGTTCAAGGGCTTCTCCATCGGCAAGCACGAGAAGAAAATGGGCATCCGCGGCAGCGCCACCTCCGACCTGATCTTCGAGGACTGCATCGTCCCCAAGGAGAACCTGCTGGGCCAGGAGGGCAAGGGCTTCAAGGTGGCCATGGGTACGCTGGACGGCGGCCGCGTAGGCGTGGCCGCACAGGCGCTGGGCATCGGCGAGGGCGCCATTGACGAGGCCATCGCCTACACCAAGGAGCGCATGCAGTTCAAGAAGCGTCTGAGCCAGTTCCAGAACACCCAGTTCCAGCTGGCAAATATGAAGACCCGCGCCGACGCGGCCCAGCTGCTGGTGTACCGCGCCGCCAAGGCCAAGGATGTGGGCGACCCCAACTGCGGCTTCTATTCTTCTATGGCAAAGCTCTTTGCCGCAGAAATGGCTTCCGATGTGACCCGCCGCGCTGTTCAGCTCTTCGGTGGTTACGGCTACACCCGTGAGTATCCCGTGGAGCGCATGATGCGCGACGCGAAGATCACCGAGATCTACGAGGGCACTTCCGAGGTGCAGCGTATGGTCATCTCCAGCCATCTGGGCGTTAAGTAAGTCAGGAGGTAAAAGGAAAAATGAAAATTTTAGTTACTGTTAAGCAGGTCCCCGATACCTCCGGTAAGGTGGCCGTGAATCCCGATGGTACGCTGGACCGTGCTTCCATGCAGACCATCATCAACCCCGATGACCTGAACGCCGTCGAGGCCGCTCTGGCTCTGAAGGACGAGCTGGGCTGCAAGG
>CAVHKA010000255.1:0-2250 GCA_963636325.1 Agathobacter sp.
GATTGCCACAGGCAATATACAAAGCTATTCAGATATTGCCAGTGGAAACACAAACACTAAGGAGAATTGTTATGAAAAAGCTTCTTTCCTTCGTCCTGACTCTTTGCATGGTCGTCACATTGACTGCTTGCGGCCAGCAGGCGACCCCCGAGGCGGGTGCCGATTCCGAGACTGACAATGGCTCTACTTCGGAGTATGAGTGGCCCACACGTCCGGTGAATATCACTGTTGCGGCTTCCGCCGGCGGCGCGACTGATGTGATCGTCCGCAAGTATGCCGAAAAGTTCCAGGAGATCACTGGCCAGCCCATGGTCATCACCAATGTGTCTGGTGCCAGCGCTTATGTGGCAAGCAAGACCGCTGCTCCTGACGGTTACAACTTCGGCACCATGTCTACGGCGTTCCTCACCTATAAGCATCAGGGTATGGTAGACTTTGATTGGTCTGAGGGCTATGATACTGCCGCCCTGTTTGGCACCAGTGCGCTGCTCGGCTTCATTGTTCCTGCGGATTCACAGTTTGAGACCGTGAATGATCTGGTGGAATATGCCAAGGCCAATCCCGGTAAGCTGTCTGTCGGCAACGGTCAGGGCACGCCCTTCTATTGGCAGTTGGCTTTCCAGAAGGCAACCGACACCGACCTGTATACTGTGCATCTGGGCGACACCAACGAGCTCAACGTTGCGTTGTTGGGCGGTAATGTGGATGTTATCGTGAGCCGTTATACCGCTGTCAAGTCTTATCTGGAATCCGGCGATTTCCGTATGCTCTGCATTGCGGCCGAGGAACGCAGCGATATTGCACCTGACATCCCCACCTGTAAGGAGTCCGGCATTGATTTTACGTTCTCTCCAGAGCTGATTGCTCTTATGGCACCCAAGGGCACTCCGGTGGAGGCCCGCGAGGCGATGAACAAGGTCTTTGCCGAGATTCATGCAGACAAGGACTTTATGGCAGAAATCAACGCCATGGGTCAGGAGACACCTGCGGATTATGATTTGACGCAGTTGGAGGACTTTATTTCCGCGGCTCAGGATGAAATCATGAGCGTTATCGAATTGGCAGAATCCTAAGCCGTCGGCACGCTATCATTTCAAGATAACCGTGAAATTTGCCGCGGCCGAGCTTCAGAAAAGGTCGGCCGCGGCATTTATCCTAAATTGAGAAAGGATGTTTGCATGAAAGCTCTCGAGCAAGCGTTGGGGAAGTTGATCCGCTTTCTTCACATCTATCAGAACATCGTGCTCGGTGCGGTGGTGATCGCGTTTTCTGCCTTTATGCTGAACGCCTCGGCAAGTATCATGGTGATCGCTTCCAGCGCGACCTCCATCGACCATGCCGCGTTCCTGCCCCGCATCGTATTTGGATTACTCATTTTCGTTTCCGTTCTGTTCATTATCATGGGGATCCGTCAGATCCCTGCCAACCGTTCCGCCGCACCGGAGGGAGAAGCGTTGGAAAAGACCGCGAAGGAAACACTTCGCTCGCTCGGCGCGTTGGCGATGCTGTTTGTCTACATTTTCTGCTTCAGCCGGTTGGGTTTTGTGATCTCCTCTGTTATTTACATGGCAGGCCTGATGCTGTACATGACCAAAAAGGAAAGCCGCAAGCCGCTTTTGTTCGTGGTCATCGCTGTGGCCATGACTCTGATCGTGTACTTCTGCTTTAAGAAATTCCTGTACATCTACCTGCCCAACGGCATTTTGAAAGGGGTGTTCTGATTATGGCGGCGATGTTTGCAAATGCGTTCATGAACCTGTTTACCGCCACCAACTGCCTTTTGATGGTAGTAGGCGTTGTGGTTGGTATTATTTTTGGCTGCGTCCCCGGTCTTTCCGCTGCCATGGCCATTGCCCTGTTTCTGCCCGTTACCTTCGGCCTGCCGCAGTACAGCGCGTTTGCGCTTCTCATGGCGCTGTATATCGGCGGTGTTTCCGGCAGCCTGATTTCGGCGATCCTCATCAACGTGCCCGGCTCCTCACAGTCCATCGCCACGTGCTATGACGGTCATCCGATGGCAATGAAGGGCGAGGCGCACCGCGCTTTGGGAACGGGTATCCTGTTTTCCTTCATCGGTACCATGTTCTCCCTGGTGATCCTGGTTTTCGCAGCGCCCACCATCGCAAGCTATGCGGTAAAGCTCGGCAACTTTGAATTCTTCTCCCTGGTCACCTTTGCGCTGATCCTGATCATCTGCATTAGCGGCGGCAATATTCTCAAGGCGATCCTGGCCGGCTTATTGGGTATGGC
>CAVHKA010000256.1:0-2232 GCA_963636325.1 Agathobacter sp.
TGTCGCTGGAGGGCAGCCTGAAGCTGAAGGAGATCTCCTACATCCACTCCGAGGCTTACGCCTCCGGTGAGCTGAAGCACGGCACCATCTCCCTCATCGAGGAGGGTACGCCGGTGATTGCCGCCGCCACCTATATGCCCTTGTTCGACAAGGCCATGAGCAACGTGGTGGAGGTGCAGGCCCGGGGCGCCAATGTATTTGCCCTGACCACCGAGACCGGCGCGTCCCAGATGCACAGCCGGGTGGAGAACGTGCTGACCGTTCCGGAAACGGAGGCCATGCTGCTGCCGCAGCTGGGTGTGGTGCCCTTACAGCTGCTGGCCTACTACATCGCGCTGGAGCGGGGCTGCGACATCGACAAGCCCCGCAATCTGGCAAAATCCGTCACCGTGGAATAACAGCAAATAGAATAGCGGAGCGGCACGCCGATGCGTGCCGCTCCGCTATTTGTGTCCTGTCTCAGCAGGCTTCCTTTTCATCAAAGGTGATGGAATCCATCACATAGTCCTGTATCGCGCTGACGAATGCCTGATGCTTGGGATGATTCAGGTAATCGTTCAGATATTCCGGCCCGTCCAGACGCATGACGATCATGATATCCGCGTTGGAGCTCCTTTTGATCTCACAGCGGTACACATTTGCGTCATGCAGGAAGGGGAGCTCCATTTCCAGCTCTGCATAGACCTTGCGGCAGTGGAAATAGATCTCAGTCACATCTGCGTCTTTTGTCAGCTTCAAGAGAGTATAGTGTACCATTCTTAGGACCTCCTTTAAAATTATGCCTTACCTTAGCGCAATTTTTCACAAATGTCAAGCCTTATTTTCGGCGTTTTCAACACATCGGGCAGACTGAAATTGTGCAAAAGTTGCAAAAAACCGGTTTGTTGAATGATTCAGCGATAAAAAGCGATAAAGAAATGTTATTTTTTTAACGAAAAAATTTTTTGAAAAAATTGGGAAAAAGGAAAAGCTGCCCCGCGGTGAAAACCGCAGGGCAGCTCTTATGAAGTAACACGTCTGGTACGCGCCATACGCGCGGCGTTACGCCGCAGGCTGGTTCTGGATCGCGTCCAGAAAAACGAATGTCAGGCCGATGTATACGGCGCAGGCCAGCGCGATCAGGGCGCAGCCCACGATGCACAGGATCCGCGCCGCGCGGTTTTTCCGCAGCAGCTTACAGGCCAGCACGATACCGGCCACAGCGGCCAGAAGCAGTACTACAGCAAGCCACAAAGGCATATCTTCACTCTCCTTTACACGGGGCGGAACACGTCGATCATATCCGTGAACCACTTCAGCTCATTGCCGAAGCGCTGACGCAGCTGCTCCGGCTTCTCCCGGCCCTTGCCCGCGTCGAAGAAGCCCCGGTCACAGTGGGCGGCGATATACAGTCTGCCGTCGGTGTTGAGGTTGACGGCAAATTTGCCGGAGGTCTCCGCCAGCTTCATGAGCCGCTCTATCCGGCTGGAGTTCAGGATGCGCAGGGCCGTCTGCTCATCGTCGCTGCTGAGATTGAACTTCTTGTTGAAGTCCTCGTTCTCCGTCTTGATGGTGCGGGAATTGAACAGCTTATCCAGCCTGTCTCGGGGCCAGATGGTCAGCCACGTCGGGAACTCCCGGTCCAGCTGACACAGCATCCACTGGCCGGTATAGACCTCCTGCTCGTTCTTCTCCCACAGGCCGGTCTCCTCCCGCTGGAACTCTTTGACATCCGTCAGCCGGACGGTGCACAGCTCCGCAGTCAACCCCTGATACGTTCCCCGGACATAGCCGCTGCCGCTGTAATGGGTGTGGTCAGGCAGGGGGATGTTGGTGTCCTTGGCGTCCAGCAGGTGAGGGGTGGGCGCCATCTGCACGTTATCAAAGACTGCGTTTACCACGTCCGGCACGATGGTGTCATACACCTGCCGGTCGGCGGAGCCTTTGCTTTTCCCCTTCAGCCATTCGCCAAGACCGGCGATCAGCACGCCCACGATGACCACGGGGATGGAACCGTTCATGATGATACCGATCAGCACCACGATGGCGCCCAGCCCGATCAGGAGCTTGCCGCCCGCGCCGCCCCGCTTGCCCTTCCGCATTTCCTTGGCAAGCTGCCGGTCCGTCAGTTTGTTCTTTTGTTCTTCCATCGCTTACTCCTTTGCGTCCGCACGGTTCAAAACGGGGCTTTCCATCAGCAGATCCAGCAGATTGCCCATACCGGTCAGCGAGGCGGTGAACCACTTGCGGATG
>CAVHKA010000257.1:0-2157 GCA_963636325.1 Agathobacter sp.
GGGAGTATAATACGTCCATTGAATCCAATTTGGCCGCGGCACGCGGCACAATAAAATGAGGAGAGTATACCATGAAAAAGTTTTTTGCATTGATTCTGGCGCTGGTCATGGCCCTGAGCTTGGTGGCCTGCGGCGGCGGCAGCGATAACAGCAGCGGCGACGCCGTTGTC
The DNA here is from genome assembly GCA_963636325.1 of Agathobacter sp. Classification (GTDB taxonomy): domain Bacteria; phylum Bacillota; class Clostridia; order Oscillospirales; family Oscillospiraceae; genus Vescimonas. Next base: position 171 of record CAVHKA010000257.1, read on the forward strand.
GAGCGCACCGACACCACCACCGTGGCCGTGGGCGCGGTGATCCTGGCCCGCGACGACGTGGCTGAGGACGACGTGTACAAGTTCGTGGCCGACATCTTTGACAATGCCGAGTCTCTGGTCAGCAGCCATGCCAAGTACGCCGAGCTGAGCCTGGAGTACGGCGCTTCCATCACCTCCGTTCCCTATCATCCCGGCGCTGCCAAGTACTTCGCCGAGAAGGGCTTTGAGGTCGCTTCCGTGGAGGAAGGCGCCGGCGCTACCGATTCCCGCAACCTGCGCTTCGTCACCGGCGGCGAGTCCGGCACCTACTATGCCTTCGGCTCCGTCATCGCCCAGCATGCTTCCAACAATGCCGGCGTCAACGTTGTGGGCCTGGTGGGCAACGGCTCTCAGGCCAACATTCAGGAGCTGGCTGACGGTACTGCCGATCTGGCCTTCTGCCAGTCCGACGTTATGGCTTACGCCTACAATGGCACCAACCTGTTTGATACCAAGGTCGAGGGCTTCTCCACTGTGGCCGCCCTGTATATGGAGCAGGTGCAGATCGTCACCACCAACCCCAACATCAAGACCGTGGCGGATCTGAAGGATAAGTCTGTGTCCATCGGTGCTCCCGGCTCCGGCGTGTATTTCAACGCCATCGATGTGCTGGGCGCTTACGGCCTGACCGAGGATGACATCAAGCCTACCTATCAGTCCTTCGGTGACAGCGCCGACGCCCTGAAGAACGGCCAGATTGACGCCGCTTTCATCGTGGCCGGTGCTCCTACCACCGCTGTGACCGACCTGGCCACCACCAAGGATACTTATCTGGTCAGCCTGGATGACGAGCATATCGCCAACCTGCTGGAGACCTCTGACTATTACACCAAGACCGTCATCGCCAAGGATGTGTACTTCGGTGACTGATCCTTAACGCGGTATTGACACTTTTCGAGGCTGCGGCGGGGTTTCCCGCCGTAGCTCTCGCGTTATTCTGAAATATTTGGGAGAAAAACACTATGAGCAACGACAAGAAAAAGCCGGATACCAGCCCGGCGGCAGGCGTTGATACCGCCGCCGAAGAGGCTGCGGATCTGGATGCGGTGATGCGGAAATACGACCGCGAATCCGCTACCCGTATGTGGGAGGGCACGCCGCAGCTCATCATCCGGATACTGATGGCGGCGTTCGGCCTCTTCTGCATCATCATGACCCTGTTTTCCAAGGATATGCCGGAGATCCGGCTCACGCTGTTCGTGGGCTGCATCGTGATCATCGGTTTCCTGACCTATCCCGCCAGCAAGCACCATGTAAAAGTGAATTACCTGCCGTGGTATGATATCGTGCTGATGGTGGTGGGCGCGTCCTGTTTCTTCTATTTTGCCATCAACGCCATGACGCTGGTGCGCCTTTCCACCCGTATCGAACCGGTGCACGTCATCATCGGCGTGGTGGGTATTCTGATACTGATGGAGCTGTGCCGCCGCTGCGTGGGCGTGCCTATTCTGTGTGTGGCGGGCGTGCTGATCATCTACGCCTTTATCAATCAGCTGAGCTATGCCGGTGCGGTGAACGCCTCCACGCTGTATGACGCCCTCAAGACCATCATCTACAAGCTGTTCTATACCACCTCCGGCGTGATCGGCACCCCCATCAGCGTGTGCTATACCTACATTGTGCTGTTCATCATCTTCGGCGCGTTCCTGGAGCGTACCGGCATTGCCAACTTCTTCATCAGCTTCGCCAACCGCCTTGCCGGTTGGTCCAGCGGCGGCCCGGCCAAGGTGGCCGTGATCTCCTCCGCCCTGTGCGGCATGGTGTCCGGCTCCTCCGTGGGCAACACCGTGACCACCGGCTCCGTCACCATCCCCATGATGAAGCGCTGCGGCTATAAGCCTGAGTTTGCCGGCGCGGTAGAGGCCGCTGCCTCCACCGGCGGCCAGATCATGCCCCCCATCATGGGCGCTGCCGCCTTCCTGATGGCGGAGTACATGAAGCTGCCCTA
>CAVHKA010000258.1:0-2155 GCA_963636325.1 Agathobacter sp.
TGTCCAGCCACAGGTCGCCGCTCTCGGGACTGCCTGGAGCCGCCGCCCCGGTGGTATAGTCCCCGTACTCCGTGCCGTCGCTGCGGCACAGAGCAAAGGTGACGGTGCCAGTGGTCTGGCTGGTGTTTTCCAGACTGCCCTTGTCACTAAGATTCTGGGTGTTGACGTACTTCTTATCCGGCCAGATCAGCAGATACGCGCCCATGCTGACCAATTGCTTTTCTCCGTCTGTCAGCGTCAGATCCATGGCCGCGCCGTTGATGTACAGCGTGCGGCCGTCCACCCAGATCAGGCAGTCCTTGGCGGCCAGACCGTTGGGCTTGTCCAGCGCCATGACGGTCTTGCGCTTTTCCCGCACCGACAGCGTGGGATACGCGCCGCCGGACAGATTCTCCATCCGGGCGAAAGCACCCAGCGGCGTCCGGGGCCGCGCGTCATAGCCTAAGAATTTGCTGACCGTCACCCTCTGCTGCGCCGGAACAGACAGCTGAGATAGAAACATGTAGTCCCTCCTTCCTTACACGGGGCGGGAGGAAAAACCCTCCCGCCCCGATCGCCTTAGTATAGTCTCAATGCCTTGACACCCTGTACGGGCGCGGCGGTACGGCATACATAGTCCCGGTATGTCAAAAGACCATTGTTCCAGCTGGCGGCCGCGCTGTTATAGCGTGCCATTTCGCCGTTGCAGTAGTGGATCTGCGCCTCCACATAGTGGCGGTACAGCTCGTCATAGGGGGCTTCCACCGTCAGCGGCGCGTCATCCTCCAGCGGAGGGAGCCCGCCGGTCACCCGGCGGATCTCCCGCAGCACGAAGCCCTCCGCCTGCGCCAGCCACCGCAGCTTTTCCGCCTTGGCGTACTGGTTGGGCACCAGCGCGTCCACCTGCTCCAGCACCTGTGCCGGTGTGATGTTTGCCATGCGCGCCACCTCCTCAGTCGGCCATTCTGTCCACATAGCGGCGGGCCTCGTCCGCCATCATCCGGGCGTTCTCCAGCACCTCCGCCACATAGTCGGGCACCTGTACCTGCACGCCCTTCATGATCTTCCAGCTTCGGCCATTGACGGAGACGATCACAAAGTTCTCCTCCTGCTTGCGGCCTCTGGGGATGGTCACGCTGACCATCTGTTCCTGCTTCTTTGCCATATCCCGTTCCCCCTCGCGTTAGTTGCTTTTATCTTCCGCGGAATAGCTGGAACCGCATTCCACGCGGACGATGTACTCATCGTACAGGATGGCGGCGGCGTGGATGCCCTTCCAGCCCACGCTGGAACGCTGATCCAGAGGATCGGCGGTGCCGGAGGAACCGCGGGGCTTCACGATGACCTCGGTGCCCTCGCTGAGATCCACCACGCCGTAAGCGCCCTTGCCCACGAATAGGCAGCCGTACACGGCCAGACCGTCCTTGCCGCCCTCGCCGGGATAAATGACGTCGTTGTCCGCCACGGTGACGGCCTCCTCCAGCGTCAGCTGGCTGGCGGTGTTGGCCGTGACCTTCACGCGCTTGCCGCCGCACAGCACATAGCGGCCTGCCAGCGCACCGGCGGCCACGGTGCCGCCGTCGAAGCTGACGGCAGTAGAATTACTGGCGGCGGCGCTGGCGGTCAGAGTACGGTTGTTGCTGGCCAGATCGTCGCCGCGGAAGATCTTGGCCTCGGTGGTCTCCACGAAGCGCACACCGTGCAGCTCACCGATCTCACCGGAAAACAGCTCCGTGGCGGCGGCATACTGATGGGCGGCCACCCAGTCGGGATCGTTGCGCAGGTCGAAGGCCACGCTGGGATGGATGATGCACACATACTTGCCGTCGAAGGTAGGCGCGTTCATCTTCTTCAGCGCCGTGGCGGCGCGGGCCACCAGCTCTGCGGTCATGGTGCAGCTCTTGTCCAGACCGTAGCGGTGCAGTACCTCGGTTTTCTTGCCGTCGGCATCCTTGCCGGGGGCATAGATGACGTGGGTGCCCTGCTGGATCTCATTGCGGGTCACGGTGTCCAGCGTCAGACCCATGTTGGCGCCGTGGCGGTCGGTGATCTCCAGTACCACGTCGTCGATGGCGGTCAGATCCAGCATGTCGGACACGGTGGTGTAGTCGCCGTACTGGCTCAGCTCCTTGGTGATGTAGCTGACAGAAATACCGCTGCCATCGGGGGTCACGCC
>CAVHKA010000259.1:0-2145 GCA_963636325.1 Agathobacter sp.
GCTGGGTCTGCGCCGAGGATGAGATCCTGGCCAAGTACAACTTCATGGAGCAGGCTGCCTCTCTGCAGGCTTCCACCATCGGCCAGATGGAGACCTCCAAGTGGATCGACATGTTCGATCTGGACGCTCACGTCAACACCATCCGCGAGTGCTATAAGAAGCGCCGCACCGTGATGCTGGACACGCTGGCCAAGGAGCTGCCCGCTCCCTGCACCTTCACCCGTCCCGACGGCGGTCTGTTCGCCTGGGTCGTCCTGCCTGAGTACATGGACGCCAAGGAGCTGCAGATGAAGTGCCTGGAGAAGAAGGTCGCTTTCGTTCCCGGCGGTTCCTTCTTCCCCAACGGCGGCCACGAGAACACCCTGCGTCTGAACTACTCCTGCATGCCCGAGGAGAAGATCGTTCAGGGTATCACCGCTCTGTGCCAGACCATCAAGGAGAACCTGAAGTAATTTCCCAACTACATCATACAGTATCCCCTCCCGCGGGGAGGGGATACTGTGATTCCACGAAGAACCACTGGTTTTTCGCCTTTACAGCATTACCTGAGTCATAAAGGAGAACACAGCGGATGAAAAAAGTCAAGGTACTGATCGGCAACTACGGCAGCGGCAAGAGTGAGCTGGCATTGAACTTTGCCATGCAGTCCGCCGCCCGTGGCGAGCGCACCGAGCTGATCGATCTGGATATGGTAAACACCTATTTCCGGCTGACGGAGCGGGGCAAAATGGTGGAGCAGAAGGAGATCCGTCTCGTCTCCCCCAACTTCGCCTGTTCCGGTATCGAAACGCTCTCCCTCCCCGCCGAGGTGCAGTCCGCTTTCGTTCTGGACTGGGACAGCGTCATTTTCGACGTAGGCGGCGACGATGTGGGCGCCACAGCGCTGGGCCGCTATCATCAGGACTTCGTGGATCTGCCGGAGGGCGCTCTCGAGGTGCTGAACGTGGTCAATATCCGCCGCCCGCTGGCCAGCACGCTGGACAAGATCCATCGCTTGCAGGAGGGCATGCAGGCTCACGCCCGTCTGCAGATCACCGGCATGATCAACAATACGAATCTTGCCACCATGACCACGGAACAGGAGCTGTGGGACGGCTATGAGCTGCTGCGGCAGGTCTCTGACGCTTCCGGCATCCCCGTGGCCTATACCACCGGAAAGAAAGAATTTCTGGACGCCTTTCTGGCCCGGAAGCCAGACCCCAAGTATGTAGGCAGGCCCATCGCCATCGACGTGTACATGCACCGCGACTGGGATTCCTACATCGAGTACGGTCTGAACACCACCGATCCCAGAAAGGAAATGTATTGATCCCCTGTATATCCCCCGAAAAGGGATAGAGATATGGTAGAGAATCCAGCGAATTAAGAGAAAAGAGGTGTCAAATGTGGTTAGAGTAACCATCAATGAAAACCTTTGTAAGGGTTGCGGTCTGTGCGTCAGAGCTTGCCCGAAGGGTATCATTGAACTGTCCAAGGCAAAGATCAACGCGAAGGGCTATCACCCTGCGGAAGTCACCAACATGGAAGCATGCGTGGGCTGCACTTCCTGCGCTCGCACCTGTCCTGATGTGGTAATCCGTATCGAAAAAGACTAAGGAGGAAAAAACATGGCTTTGACTCTTATGAAGGGTAGCGAAGCTATCGCGGAGGCCGCTATTCGCGCCGGCGCCCGTTATTTCTTCGGTTACCCCATCACTCCGCAAACGGAGATCCCTGAATACATGTCCGCCCGTATGCCCGAGGTCGACGGCTGCTTCCTGCAGGCCGAGTCCGAGGTGGCGGCCATCAACATGGTGTACGGCGCTGCCGGTACCGGCGCCCGTGTCATCACTTCTTCTTCCAGCCCCGGCGTCTCCCTGAAGCAGGAAGGTATTTCCTACTGCGCAGGCGCCATGGTTCCCGCTGTTATCATCAACGTGATGCGCGGCGGCCCCGGCCTGGGCAACATCCAGGCTTCCCAGGGCGACTACTTCCAGGGCGTCAAGGGCGGCGGCAACGGTGACTATCACCTGCTGACCTTCGCTCCCGCTTCCGTGCAGGAGGCCATCGACCTGATGATGATCGCCTATGACAAGGCCGAGAAGTACCGCATCCCCGTGCTGTTCCTGGCGGACGGCATCATCGCTCAGATGATGGAGCCCGTGG
>CAVHKA010000260.1:0-2132 GCA_963636325.1 Agathobacter sp.
GTGTTGCTTCAATGTTCTGAACATAGTACTGTGTAAATGGGAATACCTTTTTGTCGCCGTTCAGAGTGCTTGTTGCGTTACCTCCTCTGTAATCGCAGATTTGGAATTCTTCATATACAGTCGCTCCCGATTCCGCCTTAATATTACCGGTTCCTGTGATAAAGCCCCAGCAATACAAATTGCTTCCATTCTTTAATACAATCTTGCTGCTGGGTTTCATATGGATCGTTCCGCATGGACCCGATATCACTCCAGTATAGCTGGAGTTAGCAGAACTGACCTTTGCCGGAAGACTGATATTTCCATAGACTGTTATTTGCGATCTTTCATCCATGGTCAAAGTAGTATATACGCTTTGGGTATGGTCTGCCGGCACCAGTCCGGTTGTTCCCGGCATGGTTGTATAATCTGTCCTATTATCATCAAAGGGAATCAGCAGGGTGACCTTGGAGGGGATGGTGTAGTTCCCCGTGATCTTACCGCTGCCGACCAGCGTGATGGTGGCGGGCAGATTCTTCTGCGCCTCCGTAATTGCCTTGCCAAGGTCGGCAAACTTCTGACCATTGGCTTCAAAAAGTGCCAAATCCTTGCTCACAAACCGCGCTGTGATGGTGCAGTCGTGGTCGAAGTTCAGCGCCGCCTTAGCATTGGTGTTGATGTGCGTCCCGGTGTTCACATCATACCAATACATAAAGCGATACCCCTCCGCCGGGGTCGCCACGACCTCATAGGCGGTCGTGGAGCTTTGAGTGCTGGTGTACTCAGGGGGAATGGTTTTTCCGTCCACGGTGTAGCTGCCGTTTTCTGCGGGCTGAAAGGTCACAGTTGCGCTCACATCAACCACAAGGCTGATATTGGTTATCGTGATCTGGGTATCGGCGCTGGTACTGCCGGATGTGATCTCCACCTCAACGGTGCCGCCGGCTTCCAGCTCCTTTTTGAAACTGTCCTTTGTGGTCTTGGTAGCGTAATCCACCAAGATCGTGCCGCCGCTCACCACAACGGTATAGTCAAAGGACAGCGTTGCCTTAGAACTTTTCTTGTTGGTGATGGTCAGCGTGGAACGATAGTTTTTATTGCCACTACAGCCAGAGCCCGGGGTACTTCTAACCTTACCGATGATCTGCACACCGCCGGCACTCCACGCATTGTCCGCGTCACCGCTAAAGCTCAAGCCGATGTTTTCATCGGCTAAACCGGTCACGGTTCCGCTGGTCGCCGCCAGCGCCGGCAGCGTTATCGCCGGCAGCAGCGTGAGTATTGTGACAAATGTCAGGAGCAGCGACACAAAGCGCCTGCCAATTCGTTTAACCATTCCGTCGTCCTCCAGTTTTTTTCTCTTTTTTTCGCAATTCGCCGTAAATGCTGATGCCGATCCCCAGCGACAGCAGCGCCCAGAGGTGGGAAACGTGCAGGATGCTGTCCGTTCGGTCCGAGAAGCGGAGCGTCTCGGTCACAAGGCGGAAAATGCCGTAGGAGATCATATAGATGGGGTAGATCATGCCCCGCGCACTGCCTGTCACCACCTTGCGCCACAGCTGCGAGAGCAGGAGGACATAGAAGAGCAGCTCCATCTCGCGCGTGGGGAAGCGCAGATGCGTCAGCCCCTCGATGGGGATGTGCGCCCCCAGACAGCATCCTGAAATAATGCAGTTCAGGCGGGCGCACATCAGCGTGAATACAAGGCAAACGGTGAGTACATCGAACACATCCGCCGCGCTGCGCCCGCTGAGCTTTGCAAACGCCCAGTAGACGAGGGGCATAAAGAACACCGCGCCGAACAGGCTCATATTACCCATCGCGCCCATATCGAACGCCTCAAGCACCGCAAAGGCCTTGACGCTGAACAGCCCGATGAAAATATGCCCCACCGCAAGCGCAAGCGCCGCAAGGCGGTGCTCCAACCGCAGCCGCTCGCGGCAGCGCCACAGCCACCAATAGGTGAATGCGGCGCTGACCGTGAGGAGCACGGCAAGGCTGTGGTCAGACAGCCATGTGACCAGACCCATCGTTACTTCTTGGAATTCAAAACTGCCTGCAGCAGGGTAAGCGTATCCTTGTTATTGAATGCATCGTTTTCAGAAATGTCGAATCGGACATTGTAATCATTGAGGATCTGCATTGCGCCAAGG
>CAVHKA010000261.1:0-2089 GCA_963636325.1 Agathobacter sp.
CTTTCCTCTATTATAACAGAAAAAACCGCCTGTGGCGAGGTTCTTTGACAGACTGGAAAAGGGCCGTCCTGCATAGCAGGACGGCCCTTTTTCGTTATTTCTCCATCACATGGACATTCAGGTGGTCGTAGGTCATTTCCACGCCGTGCTTCTCAAAGGCACCCCGCAGGTTCTCATTGAGGGCATAGAAGGCGTTCCAGTAGTCCTCCACCGCCGTCCAGCACCGGACGCTGTACTCGATGGAGCTGGCACCGTAATTGGTGAGGTACACCTCCGGCGCGGGGTCTGACAGCACCTTCGGTGTGGCCGCCACCGCCTCTAGACAGGCGGCCTTCACCGTTTCCGTAGGCGCGTCGTAGGAGGCGGTCACGGTGCGCACCACACGGCGGCGGCCCAGCGCGGAATAATTGATGATGCGTGAGGCGGACAGCTCCTTGTTGGGCTGCATGACGATCTGGCCGTCCGCCGTTTCGATCTTGGTGTGGTTCAGGGTGATCTCCTGCACGGTGCCCACCATACCGCCGGATTCGATCACATCCCCGATGCCGAAGGGACGGGAGGACAGGATCACCAGTCCCCCGGCCACGTTGCCCAGAATGTCCTCCGCCGCCAGCGTAATACCCAGCGTCAGCACCGACATGATGGCCGTCAGGGAGGTGGTGTTCACCCCCAGCGCCTCCGCCGTGATGATGACCGTCAGCACATAGAGGACGGCCTTGGCGGCGGTCAGGATGATCTTCTGCAGCCGGTCGTTGATGCGCCGGGCCTTGCCCAGCAGCCGCGTCACCAGCTTCATCACCAGCCGCACCACCACAAGACAGATCAGCAGCGTCAGCAGCGCGGACAGGATATTAGCCAGCGTATACCCGCCCAGTGAGGTTTTCAGAATATCCGTCAGGTTCTCCATGGTGTCTCCTTTTCCCTTACAGCAGCTTCACGCAGCGGATACCCGCGTCCAGCGCGGCGGCAAAAGCGTCGCCGTCGGTCTTTTCGCCCACGATGCTGCCGTAGTGGGTGGGAACGGCCACTTGGGGATGGATGGCATTGGCCAGCGCCGCGGCCTCCGCCGCCGTCATGGTATAGGTGCCGCCCGCGGGCAGAAATGCCGCGTCACAGCGAACGGCACGGGCCTCCGGCGTATCGTCGGTGTCGCCCGCCACATAGACACGGCGGCCCGCCACCGTCACCACATAGCCCACCCAGCGGTTGGCCTGGGGATGGAATTTCTTGCCGATGTTGTAGGCGGGCACGGTCTCAAAGGCCACACCCTTCACCTGATACGCGCCGCCGGGCTGCACCGTCATGATCTGCCCTGCGGCAAAGCCCGCCGCCAGCGCCGTCTCCCGGCAGCTCTCCGGCAGGACAAGCACAGCGTCAGCCTTCATCACCCGACGGATATCCTCCGGCGAGAAGTGGTCATAGTGCTCGTGGGTCACGAAGATCACATCGCCGTCAACCGGCGTGTCCTCCACCCGGAAGGGGTCGAACCACAGCACCGTGTCGCCGCTGCAGCGGATGGAGCTGTGACAGTTGATGGAAAAGCGTGTCATAAAATCGTTCATATTTCGTCCTCCTGCATACGGCAGCCGCCGTGCCCTCTGGTGATGTTTTGTCACCAGTATAAGGCACGGCGGCGGATAAGGCAAGTTTTACTTTTTCAGGCGGCCGAACAGGCCCTTCTTCTCATAGGGCTCGCTGGCGTAGCCCAGCACCTTGTAGCCGGTGGGCTCGATAACGGCCCGCAGGGCCTCCTCGCTGATGTCCTCGTCGCTGAGGATCACCGTCTCGCCCTTGGTGTGGGAGGACGTGACCTTCTTCACCGGGAACTTGGCGCGCACCGCGTCGTTGACGTGGCTTTCGCACATGCCGCAGGCCATACCGTCGATCTTCAATGTGATCTGAACCATAATAGATACCTCCATATCAAAATTACTGTCCCGTGCCGCGCCATACGGTTAGATAATGCTAACCGCTCGGTTTTGGAAATGCCGCTCACGCGGCATTTCCGGCGGCACAGGGCCGTTTGTTACTTTTTGAAGCTGTCCTTCAGGGACACGCTGCGGTTGAACACCAGATGCTCCGCCGTGGA
>CAVHKA010000262.1:0-2084 GCA_963636325.1 Agathobacter sp.
TGGATGGTGTTCTTTTTATGTATAATTCCGCTTCGCTCAAATGACTGGGCGGGGCATACCCTCCCCGCCCAGACCCGCCCCATGCGGAGCGGGAGTGGCTGCATCGCATGACATAGCATGCTCGTGCCGATAGTCATGGCGGCGCTTTGTGGGATCTGTGAATTCTGCTCTGAAATAACAGTCATCTTTTGTCACCATTGACACTTTACATTAGCGTGATAAAGTGGTAGAGTATTACCATACTAAAAATACAGAACGGCGACAGGAAGATCGCCGTCGAAAAAGGAGAAACGTAACATGAAAAAGTTTTTGGCAATGATGCTGGCACTGGTCATGGTGCTGAGCCTGGCGGCCTGCGGTAATCAGGCGACCCCCGATGCAAACACTGACGACAACAATGACGATCCCGCTGAGGTGACCTACGCCGTGGAAGCCGGCAGCGCCGGTGAGGAAGTGGCCAACGAGAAGGGCTGGAAGGTCAATTCCGTGGCTTCTCAGGCCGACGCCCTGATGGAAGTGAATGCCGGTACCTCTGATGCCGCCATCATCGACCTGCTGATGGCCGGCGCCATGGTGGGCGAAGGCACCAGCTATCCCGATCTGAAGGTCACCGATCAGAAGCTGACCTCCGAGCTGTACGGCGCTGGCTGCCGCAAGGGCAGCGACCTGGCTTCCTACATCAACAGCGTGATGTCTGCGGCTTATGCCGACGGCAGCATGATGGAGCTGGCCAAGACTTACGGCGTGCAGGAGGCTCTGCTGGAGCAGCCCGCTGCTGAGTTCGTCGCATCCGAGTCTGACAGTGATGTGGCCTACATCCAGGAGAAGGGCAAGCTGGTGGTCGGTATCACCGAGTTCGAGCCCATGGATTACAAGGATGCCAACGGCGAGTGGATCGGCTTTGACGCCGACATGGCCAAGCTGGTGGCCGAGAAGCTGGGTGTTGATATCGAGTTCGTGGTCATTGAGTGGGACATGAAGGTCAACGAGCTGGACAGCAAGAACATCGACGTGGTGTGGAACGGCATGACCCTGACCGAGGGTGTGACCACCGCGATGGAATGCACCAACGCTTACTGCGAGAACGCACAGGTGGTCATCACCAAGTAAGTTGCCAAACGGCAAAAAGTATGCTATCATAGTATCCCATGGCAGAGGGCGGAACACGTCCTCTGCCTTTGGGCGGCTTTTGAAACGGTTATTTTGTCGCGTTTTGCAGACCCCATTATACATTAAAGGAGTTTTGTCATGTTCTGGACCGTCACCCTCGCGCTGCTTCAGGGTATGGGCGAGCTATTTAAGATCTTTTTCCTGACGCTGCTGTTTTCCCTTCCGCTGGGATTGCTCATCGCCTTTGCTCTGCGCAGCCGGTGCAAGCCGGTCAGCTGGCTGTTCAACGTGATCGTGTGGATCATCCGCGGTACGCCGCTGATGCTGCAATTGATCATCATTTTCTACGGTCCCGGTATGTGGTTCGACAACAACATCTGGGGTGGCTTCTCTGATGGCCGTATGGCGGCCTGCGTGGTGGCTTTCGTTATCAACTACGCCTGCTACTTCTCCGTGATCTACAAAGGCGGTATCGAGGGTGTGCCGGTAGGGCAGCGGGAGGCCGGTCAGGTGCTGGGCATGACAAAGAGTCAGATCTTCTTCAAGATCACGCTGCTGCAGATGGTCAAGCGCATTGTACCGCCCATGTCCAACGAGATCATTACGCTGGTGAAGGATACGTCTCTGGCCCGCATCATCGCCATCATGGAGCTGACCAAGATCGGCGAGGCCTATATGAAGTCCGCCGGTATCACCTGGCCCCTGTTCTACACAGGCGTGTTTTATCTGTCCTTCGTGGGCATCCTGACGCTGCTGTTCAACTTTATCGAGCGGAAGCTCAGCTACTTCAGATAAGGAGGTATCACCATGGCGATCCTGGACGTACAGCATATCGAAAAAAACTTTGGCGACACCTCGGTGCTGAAGGACATCAGCTTCTCTCTGGAGGAGGGGCAGGCCCTCAGCATCATCGGCTCCTCCGGCAGCGGCAAGACCACGCTGCTGCGGTGCCTGAACTTTCTGGAGACGCCGGA
>CAVHKA010000263.1:0-2034 GCA_963636325.1 Agathobacter sp.
GCAGTGAAATTATTCAGGACAACTGCCAGGACACCATCTTCGGTGGCTTCGCACCCAACAGCCAAACGGCGGAGGTGCTGTCCAAGGCACTCGGAAACCGCACGGTTCTGTCTGGATCGGTGAGCCGAGGAAAGAACGATCCCAGCCAAAGTCTGCAGATGATGGAACGTCCGCTGCTGACGCCAGATGAGCTGAAGTCTATTCCCAAGGGAAATTTTATTGTCCAAAAGACAGGACAGCATCCCATGCGTACCCGCCTGCGGCTTTTTCTGGAATGGGGCATTACCTTTGAGGAGCCTTATATCGTGCCGGAGCGGGCAGATCGTGCGGTAGCCTATGCCAACCGTGAGGATTTGGAGCGCAGCCTTCCGCCATCAAGCAAGGCGGAGGATGTGGATGTGAGCGGAGCCTATGCCGTCTCCAGACGCGGCGGTATGGCCCATGAGCCTGCCGTAGAGAAGCCCCGGCGCAGGGGTGGAAAGCAAATGAAAACCTATGGCGAGGAGGATCTATGAGTTACTTTGGAACAATTTATGCCGACACCGAACTGCCCTCCAGAGCGAGGGCAGTTTATATGTATCTGCGTGACCGCGCAGACAGCGAGGGCAAATGCTGGCCAGGAATCAAGACGATTGCGTCCGACATGCGTTTGTCCCGTTCCACGGTCAAGCGGGCATTGACTGATCTGGAGCAGCACGGATATCTGCAAAAGAACCCACGCTATCGTGATAACGGCAGCAGTACATCCAATCTGTACTCTGTGCAGTAGGACCGCAGAAAGGCGCAGCCCTCCGCCAAGGGAGGACTGCGCCTATTTGCTGAACCCAGGGGAGGTTCATGATGGACCTCCCAGAAGGACTCACTCTATCGGAGATTTAATACAGAGAAAGAAACAGACATATATACGCACAGACTGCGGGCATCGCAGGAAATGGAACCTGAATAGAGAAAAGGAGCATGGGAAAAATCCCATGCTCCTTGCGCTTAAATTGGTTACTGTTCGTGGACAAGCCGACGCTTCCGTTTCTTCGCGATCGTCAGCGCCACGATAGCAGCGCCGGATACACAGAACATGACAGTCCACATGCCAATGGAACTGCTGTCAAATGTCCTGGGAGATTCAGCGGGTGTCCAACTGGTCGTACCACCCGGATTCGTAGAGGGAGCCAGGTTGTACTTGTTGACAAAGCGGTGGAGCATGGCCGCGATTTCCGCACGGGTAGCGGTGCCGGTGGGGTCAAGGGTGTCGCCCTTGCCGTTCATCAGTCCGCTGCCGATGGCCCATTTCAGGGCATCCAGCGCCCACGAAGAAGCCTTATCCTTGTCGCTGAACTGCTCCAAACTGCCAACTGCCGACGTGTCGTAGCCCTTGTGGCTTGCGTAGCGGTAGAAGATCGCCGCCAGCTGCTCACGGGTGATCGGATCATTGGGGCCAAAGGTGCCGTTGCCGTAGCCCTCAAAGATACCCTTTTCGGTAGCCCAGGCGATGGCATCGGAATACCACTGGCCGGTGGGTACGTCGCTGTATTCTGCGCTGCTCTTGGGAGCGGGGCTGCCCTCCATGCGCCACAGGATCGTGGCCAGCATGGCGCGAGTCGCCGCTTCATTGGGGCTGAACAGGGTGCTGCTGGTGCCCATCATCAGTTTCTTCTCATAGACAAACATGACATCATCGTAGAACCAATCGCCCGGCTTCACGTCGGTGAAGGGATTCTTGACAGACGGTGTTTTCTGCTTGTCCCACTTCGCATACACGGTAGTGTTCCGATTCAGCGTAATAGAAGTGACTGCGTTTTTCAGTGCGGAATCGCTGTACCAGCCCAGGAAGGTATAGCCAGCCCGGACAGGAACATACTGCGCCAGATCAATGGTCGTGCCTGCCTTGGCATCCACAGATTTCAGGGCAGAGCCGCCGTTGGTGTCAAACATCAGCGTATAAGTCTTGCGGACAGGCGGCGTGGGAGGCAAAGGCTCTTCACTGCTGTAAGCCGTGGCAAGGATCTTGCCGCTGATCTGGACAGTGCCTTCCGCAAG
>CAVHKA010000264.1:0-2022 GCA_963636325.1 Agathobacter sp.
CGCCCATGCGCAGCGCGCCGGAGGCGGTGAAGCCCTCCTCGTCGGGGGTAGCCTGATAGTTGACGATGACGTTATTGCGCTCCAGACGGCTGGCGATCTCCGCGCCCTCGCCGTAGCCTACGGAGACGATGACCTGATGGGTCTCGGTATAGTCGATGGCGGGGTCGCCCATCACATCCAGACCCTCGGCCTTCAGGCTGCGGGCGAAGGACTTGGCGTTGGCGATGACGGCCTTCTGATACTCGTCCTTGAATTGGTTCATCTCATAGGCGGCCATCAGCATACCCACCTGGGTGCCCAGATGGTGGTTGGACACGCTGCCGGGGAAGGTGCGGGTCTCGATGGTCTTCCACAGGCCGTACTTCAGATCCTCTTCCTTGTAGTTGACGCCGATGACACCGCGCTGGGGGCCGAAGAAGGTCTTGTGGGTGGAGCCGGTGACGATCTCCGCGCCCTCGGCAAAGGGGTCCTGGAAGTGGTCACCGATCAGGCCCAGGACGTGGGCCATGTCGTACATGATGGTGGTGGGGATCTTCTCCTGATCCACGAACTGGCGGATGGCGGCCACGGGCTCCTTGTGCAGCACCATGCTCTTGCCGAAGATGATCAGCTCCGGGCGATAGCGCTCGATGAGCTTTTTCGTCTCCTCCACGTCCATCTTATAGGGGTTGTCGGCGCAGACGGGGAAGTTCACCACAGCGGGCTTTTCTGTCACGGGATCGATGGCGATGTAGTCATGCAGCGCACCCATGGGCTGGGCGGACAGATGGCCGCCCTTGATGATGTGGTTGTTCATCACATAGCCAAGGCGCTTGGCCTCCACCTTCCGGTCGAAGCGGTTCTTCCAGTCCATCAGGGAGGAGAACACCGCCATGTTGGACATCTGGCCGCTGAGGGTTCGGGTCTCCACCTCGGTGCAGCCGAAGTAGGCGCGCATCTCCTCCACCAGCAGCTGCTCCACCTTGTCGATGAACTGAGTGCCCTGATAGTAGAAGATGTCCTTATCGTAGAAGGCCAGCACCTTCTTGTGCTCGGCGTAGCGGCAGCAGGGGTCGCTGCCGGACAGGACGCGGACGGCGCGGCTGGGGGTATTCTCGGAGGGGATCAGATTGATGCACTGCTCCTGCCGCCACTGGTGGTTCTCCAGCGCCTTGGTCAGCAGCTCCAGTGCCTTGGGGGCGCGGTCGCCGCTGCCCACCTTATGTTCCTCCTCCTGCATGCCGTAGATGAGGGGACGGGCATAGGGAGGCGCGGCTACGCTCATGTGGCGGGCGGGGATCACGGCCTTCAGCCGCTTGCCGCGAACATCCACCTCCACCTCGTCGTCCTCCAGAATGTCGCTGTCGATGTAGCACAGGCCGATGGCGCGCTTGCCGCTGGCCTCCAGGATCACGGTCTCAAGGCCCTCGCCCTCGCTCTTGAAGTAGGGGACCATGGTGCCGCTGGTGACCCAGCCCACCAGCTTGTCGCCCTTATAGATCTCCATCCCGGCACGCATGACGCCGCGGTCCAGCAGGGCGATGGGCGCGATTTTCCGGGGCAGGACGCTCAGGTCGCTGAAATCACGGTCCATGTGCCTGACGAAGGACTCATGCTGCTTTTCCAGCGCCTTGCGGCCGATGAAGTCGCCCTTTTCGGCGGCAAAGCTGACGGCGAACTTGGACAGGGGAACGGCGAAAATGGGGATCACGCTGCCGTCGGGGGCGGTGCCCATCTCGTGGCCGTACAGGGGCAGGGCGGCCTCCAGACGCAGGGTGTCCCGGGCGCCCAGGCCGGCGGGACGCGCGCCCAGTTCGACGAGACGGTTCCACAGCCACGCGGCGTCCTCGCTGCGGACATAGACCTCATAGCCCAGAGGCTCGCCGGTATAGCCGGTCTTGGCCACCCGGGCGGTGTGTCCTTCCAGCGTGACGGTGCCCAGGGCGTTTTTCATGGGCTCGGTCAGCTGCGCGCCGCCGACCATCGCCGTCAGCATCTCCTTGCACTTGGGGCCCTGCACCGCGATGGCGGCCACCTTATCGG
>CAVHKA010000265.1:0-2022 GCA_963636325.1 Agathobacter sp.
CCCAGACAGCGCTCTCGGTCATGGTGACGACGAAGTTGGAGTTCTCGCCGTGGAAACCGGAGAAATAGGTCAGGGAGGTGTAGTGGTCGGGCAGGTACTCGCTGGAATGCGGGTCGCCCACCGGAATGAGATAAAGATCAACGCCGTTGGCGTCCATGGCGGCGCGCAGGGCAGCCAGACGCTCAGGAACCGTGTTCATGCTCATAATAAAAAGCCTTCTTTCTTACATCTGCCGGAAAAACGTCCGGCGGCGGTGAATTGCCGCTTCTTATTGTATCATTCCGGCGCGCAGATTGCAATTGCCGCGCGGTTTTTCTCAGTTGCTGCTGGCAGCCGGCAGTTCCGGCGGGGTGGTGCCGTCGCTCTGGGGCGGCTGGCCCTGCGGCATCTGCCCGTCCGGCGGCGTCATGCCGTCCGGTCTCTGCCCGCCGCTGCCGCCGGGGCCTCCATTGCCGCCGAACTGGGTGTCCGCTTCGCCGGTCTGGGCTGTGGCGGTGACGGTGGACTGGACGCTGTAGCGTTCCTCCGCCGTCAGGGCCGGGCTGGAATAGAAGAGGAAGGCCGCGTCGCAGAGGGCGGTGCTGTCCAGCACGCTCTTGCCGTTTTCGTCCGCAATGGAGAACGCCGCGCCCCCGGCGAGGGAAAGGCTGCCGTCCCGCCCGCCGCCGAAGGTGACGTAGGGCTGGGACGCGCTGATGGAAAAGCCCATGCCCGCGCTGCCGCCTGCGGCCAGCACCGTACCGCCCGAAATCGTGATGCGTCCATCGGCGTCCAGCGGCTGATTGTCGGCGGTGCTGGCGGTCCAGACCGAGATGTCGCCGCCCGTGATGGTCAAGGTGCCGTTGGAGTCAAAGCCGTCGCCCTCGGAGGAATAGGCCCTGATGGTGCCGCCGAAGATGTTCATCTCGAAGGCATAGTCGCCAAGGTCGGAGTTGGCGGCGTTCAGGCAGTCGTCGGTGGAGGTAATGTCAATATTGCCGGAGCATACGTTCAGGATGGCTCCCTCCAAACCCTCGCAGCAGGTGGAAACGGTGATGACCGGGCCGGTGGTGCCCTCCGCACCGATGTTCAGCTCCCTATCGCAGTGGATGGCATCATCCCCCGCCGCGATGGTCAGGTTTCCGCTTTCCACCTTGAGCAGTTGCTCCGCATTGATGGCATCGTTCACCAACGCCTCGATGTTCAGCGTCAGCTCCCGGATGGTCAGGCTGGCGTCCCGGTCGTCCAGCGCGGGGCCGGATTTGATGCCGTTCTTGCCCAGCGCGTTCACGGTCAGCGCACCGCCGCCGCAGAGGACGACCTGCGAGCCGTCCTTGCACTTGACCACCGCCTTTTCGGCGTTCTCGTTGTCGGCGGCATTGTCCGGGTCGTTGGCCTCGCTGTCGGTCAGGGTATTTTCCGTCCCGTCCGCCACCGCGATGGTCACCCCGGTGGCTTTGCCGCAGACCACGGGGGCGGTGTCGGCGCTGGTCAGGGTCAGCCCGTCCAGCAGCAGCACGACGTCCTCCGTTTGGGCTTCCACCTTCACCGAGCCGTCCGCACAACTGCCGGAGAGGGCATAGACGCCCGCGCCGCTCACCGAGAGGGCCGTTCCCTCCACGGCAAGGCCCGCCGCGTCCTCCGGGCTGACCGTGATGCCGCCGTCCGAGAATTCCACCGTCACCACTTCATCCGGCGTGTAGGCGAGGCTCCCCGCCGCAAGGCGGTCCGATCTTGCCTCTCCCGTGCCGCCGCACGCCGCCAGACTGCCCGAAAGGGTCAGCGCGCCCAACGCCTGCAAAAAGCCTCGCCGGGAAATTTTCGTGCTCTCTATCAAATAGGTCTTCATAACTAAGCCTCCCTCAAAAATGCAACGTGATTTAAGTGTGCTCATTCTACGCCGCAACTATGGAAACTTCGCGGGAAAGCTGTGAAAAAACGGGAGCATTTCCGTGAAAACGGGGTGAAATCAGGTCCTCCCAAAACGCCAAAGAGGCTGTTGCAACGAACTCCCTCAGTCACGGCTTCGCCGTGCCAGCTCCC